>CAZUQB010000016.1:0-21905 GCA_964622405.1 uncultured Opitutaceae bacterium
TGCACTCCTTCACCCCGAGATTGCTCGCGATCTGCTTGTTCAGGTGACCGCCGGCAACTTGGTCGACCAGCGTCCGTTCGCGGCGGGTGAGCGAGGACAACCGGTGGGCGGCCTCCCGTCGAGGCGCGTCCTGCTCCAGGGCGGACTGCACCGCCTTGACGAGTTGCCCGGGGCCGAACGGCTTCGTCAGGACGTCAAACGCACCCTGCTTCATCGCCCGGACTGACATCGGCACCGTTCCCTGTCCGGTCATGATCACGACCGGCAGGGGACATCCGCGGGCGGTAAGTTCCCGCTGCACCCCCAGCCCATCCCGTCCGGGCAGGCCAAAGTCGAGCACGACGCATCCCGGACGCGTCCAGTCGACGCGATCAAGGAAGGCCTGACCGGAGGAAAACGTCTGGACCGCGAAACTCGCGGTGCGCAGAGCCTGACGGGTGATGGCCAGCATATCGGGGTCGTCATCCACCACGAAAACGATCGGCAGCAAACTCACTGACGGGGGGTGTTTTGTCGGGGTCATGAAAATCCACCGGCAACGTCACCACGAACACCGCGCCGGCGGCATCATGGCGGTTGAAGCCGGCGATGGTGCCACCGTGGTCGGTGACGATGTTGCGGCACAGCGAGAGGCCGATCCCGACGCCAGAGGGCTTGGTCGAGCTGAACGGCAGGAACAGGCGCGCATAGGCCTCGGGTGAAATACCCGGGCCGCTGTCCACGATGGCCACCCGGACCTCGTCCGGCGCGACGCGCAGGGTCGACACCGTCACCGTGCGCTGGTCCGCCGGCAGGCCCGCCATGGCCTCGGCGGAATTGAGGACCAGGTTGGCGAAGAGCTGCCTCAGTTCGACCGCGTCGCCCCGCACCGCCGGCAAGTTCTCCAGCAGGTCGGGAATGACCGTCGTGGCCGCCATCGCCGGGTGATGGCGCAGGTCGCGCAGGGCGGCGGTCACGATGGCGTTGAGGTCAAGCCGCGCAAAGGGCACCGGCTCGCGCCTCGTGCGAGCATGCACGCGATGGATGATCGCCTCGGCCTGGGCGCAGGCCGACGAGACGTCGACGAGCAGGTCCGCGATCTTGGACCGCACGAGCGGCAAGGTGCACAGGTACGATTTCGCCGTGTCGGCGCTGAAACGGATCTTCGCCAGCGGTTGCCGCAACTCGTGGCCGATCGCCGCCGCCATCTCGCCGAGGTGCGTCACGCGCGCCACCCGCAGGACCTGATGCTGGCAGCCGGCCAGTTCGCGCTCGACTTCCACCAGGTGAGTCAAGTCGCGACAAACACCCACGATCCGTCGCGGACCGTCTGACCTGACCTCGGCGTGAATCGCGAGATGCCGCTCCCGGCCGTCGAGCCCAGCCACGCGGCCGTCGTGACGGATCAATCCCGAGCCCAGTCCATCGCGCCACGCCGTGATCCACGCGGCGCGATCCGCCCGAGGGAGTGGTCGCCACACTTCCCGCATCGGGATCCGTCGCGGCACCCCGTCGACGAGATATCCGCCCAGCATCTCCCACGCGACCTCGTCGGCCAGGATCTCACCGCTGCGACGGTCAATGGAGAAAATCCCCACGCTCAGTTCTCCGATCAGGCGCGCCAGCGCTCGCGACTCTTCAGTGTCGCTCGCTTCGGCCGCTGACGCAGGGGAACCGGGCGCAGCCCCAAAACGCCATCCGACCACGAAACCGACGGCAATCAGGCTGAGTGCGGCGAACGTCCAAGGCGCGAGTTCAGTGACCGATTGAACCGAGGCTAACTCCATGCGGCAGAGATGGCCGATGTCCCGTCCAAATCGATGGCGACGACTACCGGCTTTCCGGTAGCGAATTGTTGTTATTTGCCTGCGTTATAACTAGTTACTTGTGATGGATACCCAAGATTCGAGGGCGACCATGATACCTGGAATCCAGGTGCCGCAAGGGTGCCGAGCACGGAGCGCCGGGCTCGTCAGGTCGATCGAAACGGGTCACTGTCGCTCCCGTTATCCATGAAACCTTCCAGACATGCTGGCGTGCTCCGCCTTCGTCCCGAGAAACTCGAGTACTACAAGGAGATTCACCGGTCGATCTGGCCGGAGGTCGCAGGCCTCATTCGTCTCGCCAACATTCGGAACTACTCGATTCACCTGCGCCGGCTGCCCGATGGGAATCACTACCTCTTCGGTTACTTCGAATACATCGGCGATGACTTCGCCGGCGACATGGCTCGGATGGCGGAGCATCCCGTCATCAAGCAGTGGTGGTCAGCCTGCAAACCGTGCCAAGAGCCCCTGCCCGATCGGGCCCCGGACGAGTGGTGGGCCTCGATGGAGGAGGTATTCTACCAAGGATAGGCCTCCTGCGCTGAAGCTTCGGAGGCCTGGCCCTCCTTCTGCCGCTGACGTCGATCCCAGCTCCACCCACGCCAAAGGTCCAAACGCCACGAACCCTCACCCATTTAAAACCCAAATCAAATTGGCCGTGCCATCCGAAGCTCCCTCGGAGCGTAGGATGGCGGAGGGGACGTGAATTTAGGACGAACTGAAGACAGCCTAATATCCCTCTCATAGATTGCCAATACGAACCCCGCGGCAGTGGAGAGCATGCCCCCCGCGTTGACGAGTGTTAGGGGTGTAGAGGAAATAGTTGGCAATAATTCATTGCCTAAGACGCTTTCGGAGGAAAATCTCCCCATGTCGGCATAGGGCCAATGCTGGCGCACCAACTATAGTGTTCTAGTGGTTAGCGCTTCTTGAGTTCCGGATCGGTGTCCGGTCGGAGTAGTGTTTTTCCACCGGAGCGCGCTCACGCTCAAAATGATCCGGCTCGTTCACTCCGCTGACTGGCAACTCGGGGCCCGTTTTTCGCAATTCGGGGCCAAGGCCGGCCAGCTTCGCGCCGCTCGACTTACGACGCTCCAAAAGACACTCGCGCTTGCTGTCAGCAAGCAGGCCGACGCCTTTCTCATCGCTGGCGACCTCTTCGAGGACAATCAGGTAGATGACGCCCTCGTTCGGGCCGTGCTCGACTTACTCGGAGCCCAGCCCTCGCTGCCCATCTATATTCTCCCGGGAAACCACGATCCGCACACCGGTCCAGATTCCGTCTGGCAGCGCAAGGCATTCCTCAACGCGCCAGCCAACGTCCATGTGCTGCGCGACCCCGGCGTCGTCGATCTCGGCGGCAACGTCCGCCTGCTCGCCGCCCCGCTCCGCCAGAAGCATTCCAGCCACGACCCGAGCCTTAAATTTGCCGAACTGGCCACCGCGCTACCGGCCGACGTGATCAAGATTGGCATCACCCACGGCGCCCTCGCCATCGAGTCCAAGCATCAACCCAACGATTTCCCGATCGCGCTCAACGCCGCCACCCGCGCCGGTCTCGACTACCTCGCCGTCGGCCATTGGCACAACTGGCTCGCCGATACCGATGGCGGAAAGATCGTGATGCCTGGCACGCCTGAGCCCGACCGTTTCGCCAATGACGACAGCGGCCATGTCGCGCTGGTGGAGATTGATTCGCCCGGTCAGCCGGTGCGGGTGCAAAAGCTGCCAGTCGCCACCCTCGCTTGGCGGGCCTTCAACTTCGAATTTCTCAGCCCTGAAGCATCGCGCACCAGCCTCGCTGCCGCCCTGGCCGAGTTGACACCCGCCGCTGATCACACGGTCCTGCGTATCACCCTCACGGGCACCGCCTCGCCGACTGCGCTCCAAGAAACCCGGACATGGCTCGATGCCACCTTGTCGCCGTTTTTCGTGGGGCAAGTGGCCGACGAGACACGCGTCGCCCTGACTGCCGCCGAACTGGCCGACCTCCGCGCCCGGCACCCCATTCTTGCCCAGGTGCTGGCCGACATCGACCGCCTTGAGGCCTTTGCCGGCGGCCAAGTGGCAGCCAGCCCCGCTCCCTCCGGTGACCCCGGAACCCAGCCACCGGTCCTTTCAACACCGCCGCTGACGCTGGCCGAGGCTCAGGCCCTCCTCGCCCCCGCGAAAATCGATCTGACGCAGCTCACGCCCGCGTGGTTTGCCCAACTTCGCCAAACGGTTCTCCAGAGCCTGCAGGAGGCGGCCCCGTGATCCTTCATTCTCTCGAACTCACGCACGTAGGCCGCTTTCGCGAGACCGTCCGCCTCGGCCCCTTCGCCCCCGGCCTCAACGTCCTCGCCGCTCCCAACGAATCCGGCAAGTCCACCGCTCTCCACGCCGCCGCTCGCGCGCTTTTCGACCGCCACTCCACCCGCAGCGAGGAAATCAAGGCCATCCAGCCCGCCGGCACCTCCCTCGCACCACGCGTCGTCGTCGAATTCGAGACTCGCGCCGGTCGCTTCCGGCTGACCAAGACCTTCCTGCAAAAGCCCGAGAGCCAGCTCCACCAGCAGCGCTCTGGCTCATGGGAGCTGATCGCCGACGCCGACGCGGCCGATCAGCGCGTGCAGGCCCTCCTGCAATCCTCGCTCCCCGGCCGCGGCGCCACCAAGCCCGAGCATTGGGGGTTTCTCGGTTTCCTCTGGGCGCGCCAGGGCGAACTGACCGTCTGGCCGGGTCTCGACGACGCCGACGTCGGCCAGCGCATCCGCGCCCGCCTCGCCCGGGTCGAGCTCGATCCCGTCATTGAGCAACTTCGGCTCCGCCTCGCCACCGCCGCCGAGGCGATCATCACCGGGACCGGCCAATCCCGCACGGGAGGCCCGCTCCGCCAGGCCGAAGACGACCTCGCAGCCATCGAATCAAACCTAGCCGGCCTCCGGCAGACCCGCACCGAACTCGACGAGGCCCTGCGCCGCTTCCAGCAAAGCGAGGCGGAAGTCGCACGGCTGGAGAAGGAACATGCCGAGCGCAGCGCCGCCACCGCGACGCTCCGCGATCAGACTCTCGCCGCCGAGCGCCTGCGCGTCCAGCTCGACGCCCACCTTCAGGCCCTCGCGGCGTCCCAAGAAAAGCTCGCCACCGTGACGGCTGACGCGGACGCCCTCGCTCGCCTGCAACGCGAGCAGGCTGAAACTCAAACCAGCCTCGCACAGGCGCGCGCCTCCGCCCAGTCCGCCGAACAAGCCCTGCACGAGGTCCGAGCCCGCCTCGACCAAGCTCAATCCGATCAGCCCCGGCACGAGACCGCCCTCCAATCGCTCCGCTCCGCGCACCAGCGCCTCCAATCGCTCATTAAGCTGCGCGAAATCTCCGCTTCGGCCGGCGCCTTGGCCAAGCAGCTCAAGAAAGCCGAAGCCGCGTCTGCTGCCATCGCCGCGCTCGAGGCCAAAAAGACCCAGTTGCCCGTGCTTGCTCCAGCCAAGCTCAAGAAACTTGAAGAGCTGACCGAGTCAGTCCACACGCTCCGCACCCGGTTGCAGGCCCTCGGCCTGACCGTCGAACTCACACCGGACAAGAAGGCCACGATCGAAAATCGCACCGCCCCGGAGCCTCTCGCCCAAACGCTTCCCGCCGGCAAGACCGCCCGCCTGCAAAGCCCGCAGGCTCTGGACCTCCAACTCGTCGGCTGGGGACGCATCGTGGTCCGCTCCGGCTCCCACGACGCGCAGGCCGTCGCCACGGATCTCGCTCAAGCCGAGGTCGAGTTGCAGGAATCCTTGCAACAGGCGGGCGTCAGCACACTCGCCGCCGCCCGCGAGGCTTTCACTGCCCGCAAGGATCTCGAAGGCCAGCTCAAGACCGCGACCGCCGCACTTGAGCCCCATCTGGGCGATTACGAATCGATCGAAGACCTGCGCCAAGCCGCCGCCACGGCCACCCGACGCGCCGAGGCCCAGACGGCGTCCCTCGCACCGACCGAGGCCGAGCATGCTCGCAGCCTCACCGACCTAGAGGCCGCCGAAGCCGCCCAGGCCGAAAGCGTCACTGCCGCCGACTCCGCGCTCGCCACTCTCAACAAACAACTCGCCAAATTCCGGATCGAGGAACGAACCGCGAGCCAGGCCGCGCAACAGGCGAACAAACAAGTCAGCGATCACGAATCCCGGGCTCGAACCTTGGAAGCGCAGGCCAAAGGCATTGCCGACCGCTATCCCGACGGCATCGCCGGTGCCAAGACAGCCGCCCAACTGGCTTTTGCACAAGCCGAGGCGCGGGTAGTCGCGACCAAGGCCGAACTGCCGCCCGATTTCGAAAAACTCCCCGAGCGCAATAAGCGCGCCGCAGCGTCGCTCCAGCAGATTGCCAACGACCTTCAAGCCCGCCGCACCGACCGCGACCAAGCACAGGCCACGCTCGAAATCCTCGGCGGTCAGGGCCTCTATTCTCGCGAAACCGAACTTGAGGAGAAAAAGGCTGAGGCACTTCTGCGCCGCGACGCCGCCCGGGCCCGGGGTTGGAGCGCCCGTGTTGCTCACGACCTGATCGAGCACCGCAAGCAGGCTGCGACCAAAGCCGTCCTCGCCCCGCTGGAGCAGCGACTCACCACTGCTTTCGCAGAACTCACCGGCGACATTGCCCGCCAGGTCTTCCTCGACGAACGACTCCAGATAGCCGGCATCGGCCGCAGTCGGGAAGAGACCCACGCTTTCGACCAACTCTCGCAGGGCGCCAAGGAACAGCTCCTCCTCTGCCTCCGCCTCGCCGTCGCCCAGGAACTCGCCACCGACGAGCCGCAAGTCCTCATCCTCGACGACGTCCTGGTGAACACCGACCCCGTCCGCCAAGACCGCGTCCTCGACGTCCTCGGCGCCCACGCCGCTCGCCTACAAATCCTCATCCTGACCTGCCACCCGGACCGCTATCGGGGCGTGGGTGAAACAATCACCCTGAACTAGCGGCAGTCTTTAACTTCCGATGTAGCCTATCATGCCAGCCGCCACCGGTTCTTTCATCTCCAGACTCGAAGCGAAGGTTGCGCAGCAACTCGGGTCTCAACGCGTCGGCTATTTGCTTGGAGCGGGTGCGTCGTTCCTAGGAGGGAAAGGATATCCATTGGCGGGAAAACTCTGGAACTGCATAGGCCCTAAACTTCCGAAACCCGAGAGAGACGAGATTCAGGCAAAGCTCGACGGCGGCGCTGACGGAATCGAACACGCGCTTGATTTGCTCGACGATGGTTCCGCCATTGAAAAGCCGCACCGCCATCTCGTCACAGAGGCGATCGCCACGCATTTCCATTCGATTTCACCGCCTACCGATGTTCACCAGACCTTTGTTCGCAGACTCGCAGCAAGGGACGAACTCAGCACACAGGTCTTCTGCCTGAACTACGATGGCCTGATTGAGTTGGCCGCAGATGCAGAGCGAATACGGGTGGTAGATGGATTCACCGGCCTAGAACGACCGTTCTTCGACCCTGTGACTTATCAAGAGCGCACTGCCCTTTCTCATCGCGGACCACGAAAACCGCAGGCTGATTGGAGGAAAGGAATCCTCCACCTCTACAAGCTTCATGGTTCGCTCGGTTGGTTCCACTTGGGCGGGACAGACGTGCGACGTTTCGGCTTGGGGACAAACACACCACCGAGTGCCAAGCGCCTCATGGTTCCGCCGCAGCACCGCAAGACCATCGATACCACGGCGCATCCCTACTCAGCACTCTGGTCAGACTTTCGCGGCCTCCTCTGCCAAGGACCAACCATGCTAAATCGCCTCGCCTGTGTCGGCTACGGGCTTCGAGACGAACATCTCAATGCGGTGATTGAAAACGCGCTTGGAAGGAATGACTTCACCATGCTCGCGTTTGCCCACGGCCTCACCGATCAAGCATTCGACCGATGGAGCGTAAAGCGTAACGTTATCATCGTTACCGAGACTCGTTCCTCCCTCTACGGAGAGGTCGGCCCGGGGCACCCGACGTTGTGGGATTTTGCGACACTCACTCAAACAATCTAAACAAATATGGGCACATCAACCGGAACACTGATCGGCCACGTCATTGACGTGAGAGGCGATGGATTGACTGCCAATCTCTTGGCTGACGATCAAGGCGCCGCGCCGAAGATCACGGTCGGTGACGAGGATGTGCTGATTGGGCAGCTTGGTTCGTATGTGTCGGTTCGCCAAGGCTCTGTTAGAATTCTCTGCATCGTCACGCGGGTTTCGGAACAAGAGAAACTGGCTGATGCAAACACCGCGTCACCTGACGCGCCAATCGTCACCTACGCACAGCGCGCCGTTTCACTTATTCCTATCGGCAGCGTGTCAGCCGATGGCCAGTTTGAGCGTGGCGTCAGTAGCTATCCCACTACCGGGGCAGAGGTGCATGTGGTGGCGGGCAACGAACTGGATACCCTGTTTAACAAGTTCAGAGCTCAGGGCTATGTTGTGGGAAGCCTGTCATCGCAGCCTGCAGTAAACGTCTGCCTTGAACCGTCGCGCCTGTTCGGACGTCATTTTGCAATCCTCGGCCAGACCGGAGCGGGCAAATCTTGGGCCGTCGCAAGCCTCATCCAGCAGGCTCTAGCCGTCATGCCAAAGGCGCACATCATCATCTTGGATCTGCACGGTGAATATTGTTGGCTGAAGCCAGATGGGAAGCGGGATGCGGCCTTCAAGGAGAGCCACTTTCGCTACGTCGATGCAAAGGAACTGGAGATGCCCTACTGGCTGATGACGTATGGCGAATTGTGCGACCTGTTGATCGACCAGACGGAGTTCAGTGCCCACAACCAAACGGCGGTGTTCAGGGATGGGTTGGGTTCACTCCGGCGGCGAGAGGCGGAGAAACTTGGTCTTGAGCGCGCGACCCTAGACACACCGATCTACTTCGACATTCAAGAACTCAGAAAATTTGTCGAATCGAAGAACGGCTTGGTCCCAAGCGAGAGCACCGGTAAGCTAGTAAAGGGCACCCTGACCGGAGCCTTTGACAACTTCCTGATGCGTTTGGAGGGAAAGCTCAACGATGTCCGTTACGACTTTCTTCTGAAACCCAAGAAGCGAACTACGTCGGCATCGCTTGCAGAACTGTTGCGAGATTTTGTTGGATTGGGCGACCCCAAGCGACCTGTCACGGTCATCGACCTCAGCACCGTCCCGTTTGATGTGCGGCCAACGGTTGCTGCACAGATCGGCCGCCTCGCATTCGAATTCAATTTCTGGAACCCGCAATACCGGGAATTCCCCCTGCTGCTAGTCTGTGAGGAAGCTCACGCTTACGTCACGCGGCAGCACGATTCGCAGTTTGCAGGTGCCAGAAAGTCTATGGAGCGAATCGCCAAGGAAGGGCGTAAATACGGCGTTGGCCTAGCGGTAGTGAGTCAACGGCCCCACGAGCTTTCGGAAACGGTTCTCGCCCAATGCGGAACATTCCTGTGTCTCCGCATCACCAACCCCGACGATCAGTCATACGTAAAAAGCCTCGTCCCGGAAGGTGAACGTGGGTTGGTGGACATTCTCGCCGGCTTGGGGCGAGGCGAGTGTTTGGCGCTTGGCGAGGCCGTGCCGCTGCCGACGCGCTTTAGGTTCAACAAACCCTCTCCGTTCCCGAACAGCGAGGACATCGACTTTTACAACAAGTGGAAAGACGGCCCGGACGACATAAACGTCGAGAGCATCGTTGACCGATGGAGGAAGCAGCAACGGTAAGCACTTTCTCCGGCACACTCTGCATGAACCCTTCTCAGCCTACATCAACGGCCTCGTCACTGTCGCTTATCGTTAGCTTCGACCCTGCGATCAACTACGCCTTCCAGCAGAACGCGATTCCGGTGGTCAAGGAACTGCGGTTTCAGAATGACGGCGCCGCGCGAAAGGATCTCGTCATTCGCGTCACCACCGAGCCGGCATTTGCGGCGCCGGTGGAGATTCGGGTGCAGGCCATCGAGGCCAACGGAGAGTTCCGGGTCTCGCCGCTGGATCTGAAACTCAGCCCCGGGTTTCTCTCGGAGCTGAACGAAAAGGTCGCTGGCTGGCTCAAGGTTGAGGTGGTCGAGGGCGATACGGTGCTCTGCGCGCGAACCGAGTCGGTTTCGCTGCTGGCGCGCAATGAATGGTGTGGGCTCGTGTCGCTACCGGAAATTTTGGCGGCGTTCATCCTGCCCAACGATCCGGCGATCATGCCGATCCTCAGTCGTGCCTCGGATCTGTTGCGCGAGTCCACCGGGCGCGCAGCGCTCAACGGCTATCAGGACAAGAGCCGCAAGCGCGCGTGGGCCCAGGTTGCTGCTATCTACCGAGCCGTGGCCGAACTCGGCATACGTTATATCAACCCACCAGCCAGTTTCGAGAACTCCGGCCAGAAAGTATCGTTTCCCTCCCGGATCGTGGCCGAGCGCTTCGGCACCTGCCTCGACCTGTCCCTGCTCTTCGCAGCCTGTTGCGAACGTGCCGGCCTGCACCCGCTTGTCTTGATGCACGAGGGCCACGCCTACGCGGGTTGCTGGCTGGAGGAGCGGACGTTCCCCGATTCCGCCGCCGAAGGAGCCGATGCCCTGCAACAGTGCCGCAAGCTGGAGACCGAGCAACTGATCACGGTCTTTGAGACGACTCTCGTCGCCAGCGAAGTCCCGGGCCAACTCGGCGACGCCGAGCGGCTCGCCCGCGAACACCTCCAAATAGAAAAACCGTTCCGCCTCGCGCTCGACGTCCACCGCGCCCGCATTGCCCGGATCGTGCCGCTGCCCATTCCGGGCCTCTCCCAAGTTGAGGAGTCTCCGGGTTCATACGGGCAAGCGGTTCGCGTCGAAGGCATCGGCGACCGCGACTTCGCCGAGCCCATCAATCCGACCGCAGTAACTGCCGCGAAGCCTGCCACGCGCATCGACCAATGGAAAAGCCGGTTGCTCGATCTCAGCCTACGCAACCGGCTGCTGAATTTCAAAGAGACCAAATCGACCATCCGCCTCCTGTCGGCCTCGCCTGAGCATGTTGAAGACGAATTGGCGGCAGAAGCGGAACTCGCCCTACGTCCGAAACCGAAGCTGATGGGCGAGGACGACCCGCGCCACGGGGCGACCCTGACCAAGCAGCAGCGCGCTGATGCTCTCGCCGCCCATTTGGTGGACGAGCTGAAGCATGGCCGGCTGCACACTCATCTCGACGAAGCCGAACACGCCCGGCGCCTCACCGAGCTGTTCCGCGCGGCCCGCAATGCGCTGGAGGAAAACGGCACCAACACGCTTTTCGCCGCGGTGGGCCTGCTCGAGTGGCGCGAAACCGAGCACAGCGACAGGATCTACCGCGCGCCGTTGCTCTTGGTTCCGGTGGAGCTGAAGCGGAAATCCGTGCTCGAAGGATTCTCACTCCGCCGCATCGATGAAGAAACGCGCCTCAACGTCACTCTCATGGAAATGCTGCGGCAGAATTTCCACAAGGAGATCCCCGGCCTGGACCCTCTGCCCGAGGACGAGACCGGGGCGGACGTTGCCCGGGTTTTTCAGCTCTTCCGTGATGCCGTGCGCGATCTTCCCGGCTGGGAGGTAAAAACCGAGATCTGGCTCGGTCAGTTCTCCTTCACGAAGTTTCTTCTCTGGAAAGATCTCGCCGACCGTCTGGACGACCTGACGCGCAACCGCATCGTCAACCACCTCGTCAACGCCGCCGGCACGCCCTACGGCAATCCATCCGACGACATCAAGCCGCCGCAACTCGACGACCAGTTTCATCCGCGGGACGTGTTCTGTCCGCGCAGTGCCGACTCCTCGCAGCTCGCGGCGGTCATGGCCGCGGCAGCCGGCCATGATTTCGTGCTCGAAGGCCCGCCCGGCACGGGAAAGTCGCAGACCATCACGAACATCATCGCCCACTGCCTCGCCCACGGGAAGCGGGTGTTGTTCGTCGCCGAGAAGCGCGCGGCCCTCGATGTGGTGCATCGGCGTCTGCGCGAGGAAGGTTTGGAGCCGTTCTGCCTCGAATTGCATTCCAACAAAACCGGCAAGGCCGATGTCCTCGCCCAATTCGACCGCAGCCTGAAGTTTGCGGCGGAGGACAGTGCGGTCGATTGGGAGCACCGCGCAGCCGAACTGGAGCGCCTCCGCACCGGGTTGAACGGTTACACCCGCTCCCTGCATCGCCGCACCCCCTGCGGCTTGAGTGCGCACAGCTGTTTCGACTATCTTCTTCCGCGCCAGTCCGAAGCCACGGTCAAGCTAGACGGCTGGCCAGCCCTGCTGGAGACCCAGGCCGCCAAGCTGGAGGAAACCCGCCAGCTCGCTCGTAATCTGCAGGAGCGCGCCCGGGTCGTCATGCCGCTGCACGACCACGCTCTGGCTCCGCTTGCCTGCGAGGAATGGTCCCCTGCTTGGGCGGAGCGCGCACTGGAGCGAATCCGCGCGTTGGCCGGCCATGCGCAGAAGGCGGCCGAGGCCACCCGAGATTTGCGGACATGGCTGCGTCAACCTGGTGATTCGGTGTCACTGGCCCAGCTGCGCCACCTTCGCTCGCTGACCGAAAGCCTCCTCTCTCCCGAACCCGTCGGCCCGGCTTTCGCCACCACTCCGTGGAGTCAGTTGGCGGCGGATCTTGATGGATGGATTTCGCACGCTGATGAGCGCGCGAAACTCAGGTCCAAGCTGAAACATGTCCATGAACCCCAATCCGGCGGGGTCGTAGCGTTGCCCCCCGAGACCTGGAGCACCGCCGACTTCGACACGCGTCTGGCGTTGGCACGCAAGCTCATCGCGCTGAATCGAACCGCTATCGAAGCCACGCGCGACCTGCGGGCTTGGCTAAAGGCACCCAGGCCGACAGCAAAAAGGACGGAGCTTGCTCAACTTGTTGCCTTGTCTGACAGCCTGCTCGCGGCATCCCCTGTCGCATCCGCTTTCGCGACCGAGACTTGGTCGGCATGGGTCGGGCGCTTTGATCGGTGGATCGAGCTGGCGGCCGAGCGAGTGAAGTTGCGCGCTGAACTCGTCGGATACGACGAGCAAAAGCTTCTCGCGCTTGAACTAGACACGCTGAAGCAGAAATGGGAGTCGGGGAGGAATGCGTGGTTTCTGATGAAATGGCTGCGCGTCGGTTATGTGCGCCGTCACTTGCGCACGGCTAGGACCGATCAGGTCAAGCCGGAGGTCAGTGCTTTGGAGCAGGTTCTCGTCGCTGCACTAAGACTCCGCGTGGTGAATGCTGAACTCGCGGGTGCGCGCGCCGATGCCGAGGAACGCCTAGGACCGATCATTTGGTCCGAGGGCGAACCTGATGTGGCAAGACTGGCGTCAGTTCGTGCATGGGGTGCAACCCTCCACGAGCGCCTCGCTGCGCTCGCGGGCGAGGACATGGACTGGCTTGCGGTTCTTCGGCAGTTGATCGGCCGTTTGCTTCCGGAGGGACCAGCGGGCTACGGTCCGGATACGAAAGTGGGCCGCCGTGTTAAGCGCTTTCACGATGACCTGGTCGGTTTCGACGAGGCTTATGAATCATTGAGCGAGGCGGCAGCTCTAGATCGCGAGCAACTAGACAGTTCCCCCGACCACCTTGCTGCTGTCGGCGCCGCGCTCGAGGTCTTTGTCGTGTCCGCCCCGAGGCTTCGCTCGATTAATGCCGATCTCGCCGCGGCGTCCGCGACAGCGCAGGCGTGTCTCGGCGTGCTGTGGGCCAAAGGCGAACCCTCAGCCGAAGCACTCGGTCGGGCCAGCCAGTGGGGCAAGATGCTCCACACGCGCATGGTCGATTGCGCCGGGGATGACTTGGCTTGGCTCGGGCAGCTGCGTCAGCTATTCGCGACCTTGTTTACCGAAGGCCCTGCGGCCTATGCCCAGGGCACCGGTATCGGTGAGCGCCTGAGGCGCTACGCTGGGACTTTTACCACATTCGAGCAGGCCCTGGATCATCTCGCGGCGGAGGTGAAGTTGCGGCGCGAATCAGTTGATGCTGCGACCGATCTTCTCACCGCCGTGCGTGCGCTCACTGATCGTGTGCCTACGTCGTGGAATCAGATCCGCGAATGGTGCTCCTGGCAGAAGGCTCGCCGGGCGGCGATGGCCACCGGGCTCGAACCCGTGATTGCCAAACTGGAGTCGGCCGAGGGCGCTATGCTGGACGTCCCCGCGTTGTTCGAGCGCAGTTTCCGCAAAGCGCTGCTGTTCGCGCTAATTGAGCGGGAGTCGGCGTTGCGCGAGTTTTTCGGCCGCGAACACAACGAGCGCATCGAGCGGTTCCGTGAACTCGACGAAAAACTCGCAAGCCTGTCCCGAGAACTTATCCGCGCTCGACTCGCTGCGGGTATCCCACGCGACCAAGGCATTGATGATGTGCCGAAGGCGGAAATCGGTCTGCTCCGGAAGGAGATCGGAAAGCGCATGCGCCACATCCCTGTCCGCAAGCTCCTGGCCGGTATCCCGAAATTGCTGCCACGGCTCAAACCCTGCGTTCTCATGAGCCCGCTGTCGGTGGCGCAATACCTCGAGGCATCCCACGAAAGCTTCGATGTCGTGATCTTCGACGAAGCCTCCCAAATTCCGGTTTGGGATGCGGTCGGCGCCATCGCCCGTGGCAAGCAGTTGATCATGGTCGGCGACCCGAAGCAGCTGCCACCGACGAATTTCTTCAGCAGCGCCGGCAGCGAGGATGAAGATGATCTGACTCCGGATGCCCACAAGGACCTCGAAAGCGTGCTCGATGAACTCATGAGCAACCAGGTGCGGCACAAACGCCTCCAATGGCACTACCGCAGCCGGCACGAGGGACTGATCACCTTCAGCAACCGCCAGTATTACGAAAACGACCTGCTCACGTTTCCATCTCCGGAGGCGGGTCATGGCGGCGTGCGTTTCCGTCATCTGCCAGAGGCGCGCTACGACAAAGGCGGAAGCCGAACCAATAAAAAGGAAGCAGAGGTATTGGTAGCCGAGTTGGTGAAACGCCTGCGCACAAACGACGGGCCGCGCCGGTCCTACGGCGTTGTCACCTTCAGCCAGGCCCAGCAGCAACTCGTGGAGAACCTGCTCGACGAAGAGCGCCGCAAGCACCCGGAGATTGAGATCCACTTTGGCGATGAGCCGCCCGTCGAAGGCGAACCGGTGTTTGTGAAGAACCTTGAGAACGTGCAGGGGGATGAGCGAGACGTGATTCTGTTCTCGATCTGCTACGGCCCGGACGAATCGGGTAAGGTCTCCATGAACTTCGGCCCACTCAACCGCGACGGCGGTGAGCGACGACTCAATGTGGCCATCACGCGCGCCAAGCACGAGGTCTTGGTTTTCAGCGGCCTGCGCGCCGATCAGATTGATCTCACCCGCACTCGCGCCCGCGGCGTGCGTGACCTGAAACACTTCCTCGACTACGCCGACCGTGGCCCGAAGGCGCTGACCGCCGCGACCACGGCCTCTTCGTCCGCCGACACAGATTCCGAATTTGAGCGGATGGTCGCTGCCCGCATCCGCACGGCGGGTTACGAGGTTCATCATCAGGTGGGCTGCTCGGGCTACCGCATCGACCTGGGCGTCGTGGACCCAGCCGCACCGGGCCGCTATCTGCTAGGCATCGAATGCGACGGTGCGACCTACCATCGGGCGGCCACTGCGCGCGACCGCGACAAGCTCCGCCAACTCATCCTCGAAGGCCTCGGCTGGAAGCTTCACCGCATCTGGTCCACCGATTGGTGGCATGACGCAAATAAGGAGATGGATAAACTCTTGGCCGCGATCGCCTCAGTCCGTGAGGCGCCCAATTCACTTCAATCTAGCTCATGACATTACGAGGATTCCTACGTGAAGTAAATGCGGCGCAAAAGCGCGCCGCTCGGGCCAACGAGCGTCAGGCACGCCTCCATGCCCGTACCCTCAAGCTTCAGGCAAAAGCGGATGAGATCGAACGGGCAGCGGCCGAGGTGGAGGAGTTCGAAGAGCGAGTGAAGCAACTCACCAGCATACATCACGACGTGGGTGAGCCAATGGACTGGGTCGAGATACGGGATCGCCCGGCTCCCTTCTCGCCCCAGCGCACTAGTCGCTGGGAAGACGCTGCCACACAGGAGCGAGATAAGTTCAAACCGGGATTCTGGCAGCGTATTTTCGGCAAGGAAACGGCACTTCGTGAAGAACTTGAGCGACAGATCGTCGCGGCTCGCAAGCGGGATGACGTGAGCCATCAAGGTGCCCTCAAGCTCCACGGGCAGCAGCTTGAACAATGGCAAGAACTCCATCACATGGCAGTCGCGATCCTTGCGGGGGAAATCGATGCATACCGACGCGCAATTGAGGAGTTAGAGCCCCTCGCCGAATTACAGGAAATCGGCTGTGGGCTTGAGATTTCCTTCCCCGATGCCCTCACGGCTGAGATCGACCTTGTCGTAGAAAGCGAAAAGGTGGTGCCGCGTGAGGCGAAATCGCTCACTCGAGCAGGCAAGCTGAGCACCAAGGCGATTCCCCAAGGCAAATTCCAAGAACTTTACCAGGATTACGTTTGCGGCTGTGTTCTTCGCTGCGCCCGCGAGTTCTTTTCGTTCCTCCCCTTGCAACGCGTCATCGTGAACGTGAAGGCCACGCTACTCGATACGGCCAGCGGGCATTCCCTGCCACAAACTATCCTAACTGCGGGTATTGCGCGCTCGACACTTGAAGGAATGAACTTCGTGGCCGTCGATCCTTCCGATTCGATGAAACTGTTTCCGCATCGAATGGGATTCAAGAGATCACAGGGGTTCTACCCCATCCAAGCTTTGCTGCCGGACGAGTATCCAAAAATCGCTTAAACCAGTTTCACTTCGCAGACTCGAAGGGTCTCTCCCGAACAAATGCGAGCACCCAATCTACACGCGGTGCGTGCAGACCCGTGAGCATCCGCCTTGCCCCTAATACCTCTGGAATGCGTGACACGCCACCCCTAAGGAAACTTAGGGCCTGAGGTCGGGCACCACCACTACGCTACCACTACACCACCACTCGACCACCACCACGGTCATGCACGGGCCGGGATGAATGATGGCGACGGTAGCAAGGCAGCCTCAGACGTGCCCGGAACCGTCGGCTTCGGCTGCTGGCCTGCGCCTCCCGTTGCCGGGCACGACTGCGGGCCGCGAAGGGGCCGGCCTTGTGGCAGCGCCCCGGCTCCCGTTGGTCGCCCGCGCGCTGCCGGCCGGTGTGCCCGGCGAGTCCGCCGGTGAGGAAAGAACAGCCAAACGGCTGGCAAAATGGACGATCTCGGTCATCCTTCCATGAATCACCTGCCAATGACGACACCCTGCGAACTACCCGCATGTCCCGCCGCAAACCGGCGCGTCTTGGCTATTCGCCTGTCAGGCCCGGGGCGTGGTTCAATGCGGATGATCCGCATCGACCGCCGCCCTGATGACCTCAACTAAGCCCAGATCGCTGTCGAGGCCTGTCTGGTCCCCGGGAAGGCCACCCGCATTCGGGCCGTGTGAGTGCTTCGCCCGATCTACCAAACCGCAGTTACGGGGCTGGTGCGTGGGTGGGTCGGGAGTGCCAGGGAGTCGCCGGAGCTCCGCGCGGCGTTCCCTGCGCCGCTTTGCCACGACGCGTCCGGCGTCGGGCGCCGGCGCGTCTAACCAGGGCGCGATGCGCCCCGGACCACAAGCTTCCACCAATGGAGGTTTATCGTCATCATGACGATGCTCGATCCCAATCGCTTTGATCAATTGCCTGAACCGGAGTTGCTCCGCCGGATCGGCGGACTCATGGCGCTGATCGTAGAGCGCGGGCGGTTGCCTCGTCGCGTGGAATCGTCGGCGCCGCGTGTCGATCACACGTCGATGGACTTGATCGCCGACCCGGCGGAAAGGGCTATCGCGACCTATCTGGCGCGGTATGGCGCGACCCGTGCACGGCGGCTGGCGTCGGAGCTGGGATTATCGGCTGCACGGGCTGCCCGTGCGCTATCCCGGCTGCGGGCGAAGGGAATCTGCGAGCGGATGGGGCGGACGTCGGCCGCCCGCTATCGGTTGCGGTGGGATTTTAGTCGGAATTGAACTTCAAGCGGAGGTTAGCCTATAAAGTGCAGGATGGCTTGCTCCTGGGCGACGACCGAGGGAGTGGGGAACGGGTTGGTTTTAAGGGGAAAGCCACCAATTCTATTCGCGGGGCACGACGCCGGCGTGACCACCGGCGCAAGTGGCGCAGCCCATTGCTGCAGGAGAGGCTGACTGAAGATATTTCCCGGGCGCAGGTGCTCGCCGTCGTTGTAGGCGATCCCTGGATCGCGCAAACGGCGGCCATCAATATTGAAGGGATGAGGCGGTTGAACCTCTATTGCCGGCTCGTGCAGGACTGCCAAAAGACCGCCTAGGCCGGCCCACGCTCAAGGAGAGCTACGAACGCGAGAAGCTCTAATCGGGCAAGAGCATCTGCCGCGCGAATTCGGACGGAAGAAAGACCTCCTCCTCGTTGATCTCATCATCCGGCCGGCGGGGCGCGGCCTGGACTCCCCAACGCCCCCAGTTGTCCAAGTCCAGTCCTTCCTCATAGCCCCCGAACAGTTCAAGCATGGCGGCCCCGGCCCGGATGTTCATTTCGGCGGCTGATTCGAGATCTATATCGGTAGAGATGCTCCGGGTGAGGATTGTCCGGACGCCACACACCTGATGGGGCATCAAGCACCGTCGCTCACCTTGGGCGCTCAGCCATTCCAGATAAATCAAAAATCCACCTTCGAGATTTCTCTTGGTGAACGCGTCGAAGATGAGATCGATCAGTTCGGGGCGGTCGGTCGTCCAATGGTAGCGCTCCTTGCCACCCGCCGCTTTGGCGAGCGCCTCCTGCCCTTGCTTGGTTCGACAATACCAGGTTTTGCGAGCTGCCAATGCTTCCACAGCCGCGGGCTTAGCTCCTTTGAGGCGATGGATCAATTCAGGCTTGTTGCCGCTCACGATCTGGCCTGCTTGCTTCAGCAGTTTCTGGATTTCGGTCGTCGTCCCGTTGCGTTCGGCGGCCTCTTCCGTGCTGAGTTTCAAAAGAAATCCCATTTGGACGAACCGCTCGGCGGCTGCCTCATAACTTTCGCCTAGGTAGACCGGCCCATCGGCCAATTCCCGGCCGGGGGCATTGCAACATCCGCGGATGAAATAGGCCATGCGCTCCAACGGCTTGGGTTCGTCGGTGATTTCAAGGATCATCCAGTGGCTTGGCGAGGCCTCCCAGCCCGACTTCGCAATGATGGTGGGTAAGGTCGACACGAGCTTCTTGCAGAGCTGCTCGTCGTCTTTCGTGGGTTTCGGCCGCACGCCTGACTTGAGTTCGTATCGCACGACCACGTCGTCGGCGATTTCCTCGCCCTCGTCCGCGTCGTAAGGATCATCGCAGGCCGGCTCCTTCGCCCCGGCGGCTCTAAGTAATTCGGCCGCCTCGGTTAGCTCCCAATCGACCGCCATCTTCAGGGCAGATTCCCCGTGCTTGTCGGCTGCGTTCACATCCGCCTGGGCCGCCAGAAGCAGAAAGAGCATAGGTATCGGATCCTTGCCCTGTGCTTCCGCCCGTAGTGCGTCCATCATTGGTGTGCTGCCGTCTTGAGTGCAGGAATTGGGATTCGCGCCAGCTTGCGAAAGAATTTGAGGCGAAGGACAACATTCCGCCCGCCGAGAACATCTTGAAGCTGATCGTGACGGTTTGCGAGACGGCCGGGACGAACATGACGGAGAGCCGGGGCTCGAATCAGGCTTGGTTCGATGCGATGAAGTCTATGGTGCGGTTTGCCGCGAACCTCATCTGCCTCGCCGGCGCAGAGCTGAGCATCCCGTCGATCGCAGAATGCGTCCAGTCTCACGCGAGCGGGAGCATTACAGACGCGTGGTGGAAGGAGTCGCGGCAAGCCTATCTTTACGCTCGCGCCAAGTGGCGCGTCCGCAGCAACCCGAGAATGAACAGCAATCCGCGAATCCAAATGGCCCTCAGGGGCACGTGGCGGTATTGGTCGGACACGGCGCCGAAGATGGACAAGCCGACCTCGAAC
The DNA here is from genome assembly GCA_964622405.1 of uncultured Opitutaceae bacterium. Taxonomy (GTDB): domain Bacteria; phylum Verrucomicrobiota; class Verrucomicrobiia; order Opitutales; family Opitutaceae; genus Opi-474. The sequence continues at coordinate 19,761 of CAZUQB010000016.1, forward strand.
TCGAATTTTTTCCAGCAGGCGTTTGCCGAATATGAGTCGGTGGCGGCGCCCGTCACGGCCACGCCCCTCCTTGAGCAACTGACGTGCAATCGCTCCGACTACAGCGCGGCGGACGCACACGAGCGAGGGGCCATCATCATTCTCGACGCACCGATCATTGCCGGAAAAGAGGAGACGGGCGACATGGTCGGCCGAATCCTCGCGGGGATCACGACCGCCGACTTCATGAACGCGGCGCTCTCTCGCCAGGAAATCTCCCACGAAACGCCCAACATGAGGCCGGCCTTCATTTGGCAGGACGAGGCTCAGTTTTTCGTTGTTTCGCGGACGCCGGACTTCCTGTCCGTTTGCCGGTCGAGCCGCTACGCCTACGTAGTGCTCACGCAGGCGGAGACGTCGATTGCTCGCGTAGTTGGGAAAAGCTCCGCCGATCAAGCAAGCGTGTCCAACACCCTGCAGAACCTCGTCACGTGGATCACATGCAAGACCTCCGACGACGACACCCGCAAGCGGTTCATCGGGCGGCCTGGCACCTACGACCGGCGCGCATTCGCCAATTCCGGCGTGTCGCGATCCAGGCAGATCATCCCGGGCTCCTTCGATTTGGCGGGGCTTGCGCAGGTGTGGGGATCGCAGACGACCCAAGAGGTAAACTCCTACAGCGAGTCGCCGCAACCCTGCCTCCGCCCCGAATACTTCGAGGAACTCCAGTCGGAGGGAGACGTGGTCGAGACTATCGTTGTGGCGGGGTCGGCATTCCCAGAGCCGCCGATTCGCCTGGTCGAAGAGGGGCAGGTCATCGGGCCTCGGGCATGCCAGTGGATCACTTGGTCGCGCCCCAAAGACGACGCGATCAGGGCGCGAGGGAATAAATACCGGCGCGAGGAGGACGAGGCCGAAGAGAGCCTCGCAGGCCCTCCCGCACTGAGCGCCCAGCAATCGGCGCCGAAGAAGCCCGAAAACAAGCCCACCAACGCAGCGGACGCCAATTTGGCCGGCTGGCTCTAACCATCTTCAATTATGGACGCCCCCATCGCACCGAAATCGCCCGATGATCCCGCGGCCCTCCCCTCGGGGGAGGAGAGCCTGAACGTGGTCCGCGAGTGGCGTGAGCGCCGCCGCATCCAGCTCGACCTATACGCCCCCCGGAACCGCAGTGTCTTTCACATTGTCGAGGGCAACATGGTGAAGGTCGACCCGGTCTACATCGAGCTGCTGGCGCTGATGGCCGACAACGGGGTATCGCTCAGCGCCTTGGTCGACGAAGCGGAGCGGGTGATGGCGGTTGCCAGAGCCGAAAACGCGAAGGCAGGGTCGACGACCCGTGAACTCATCGATGAACTGCGGTCGGCCGAACGCTCGGCGCGCGCGGCGGCAACTGTCCTGCATGAGCAGACTCGCCTCGCGACCGAGGACGGGCTGAAGCGCATTGCCGGCACGATCGGCAGGATCACCGCCAAGCACGGCGAGGCCGTCGAGCAAGTGCTGACTCAGTTCGCTGCATTCAATGCGGCGGCACTCGCCGAACAGAAGCTCCGGCTCCAGCTCAGCAAAGAAGTCTACGAGAACGAGGAGCGCCAGGTGGCCGCGATGCACCAAAAACTGCAAGCGACCCTCGACGAGTTGGACGATATGCTGCGGCGGGCGGCATTGGCCAAGCTTGACGGCGCTCCGCGCAGCGAAAAGCGGCAGGGCAGCCGCGGTTTCGCGTGGTTCCTGGCGGGCGCGCTGGTCGGCGCCTTGGCCTGTTACGCGGCGATCGTGTTGCGCTGAGCCGATGGCGAATCACCACAAAGTTCAGCACGCCGAGTCGGCCGAACAGTATATGTTCCAGTATCTGTCGAGCGACGAGGCGCGCTGGTATGGGAAGGGCGCGGAACTCCTGGGACTGCCGCTGAATGAGCCGATCAAGCGAGCAGACTACAAGGCCGTCCTCCGACGGCGCGATCCCCGCAATCCGGACGTGAAGCTTACGGGGCGCGATCCCTCCACCACGGGCAAACGCCTCCCCGTCCTTGCCTACGAGCTCAAATTCCACGTCCCGAAGAGCGTGTCGCTTATCGCCTGCTTCGACAACCGGGTCCTCAAGGCACGAGACGAAGTGCTGCGCGAGGTGCTCGCCGAAATGGAGTCCCTCGCTGCGGT
>CAZUQB010000017.1:0-21845 GCA_964622405.1 uncultured Opitutaceae bacterium
CGCTGCAGGATGTCGCGGTAGTGCTGCTCGAGAAGCACGAAGCGGGTGCACATGGTCTAGGATAAGATCACCAGCGGTGTGGCCGCAATGGGGCGCGAAAGGCGCGAGACCGGTTGAGGGTGGGTGCTGCTGCGACGGAATCGCCGGCCCGGCTCCATGAGCACTCTCCGGCGCGCGCCGGCGGAGAATTCTGGTGCTTCGCGCGCATCTTTGCGGTCACCACGCTGGCTAGCCGCCCAGCAGGGCGGGCAGCTCGCGGATGTTCTTGAGCTGGTAGAAGCGGCCGGGCGCATAGGGCGTCTGCTCGACGCGCTCGCCGCCCCAGAGGAGGTGGTAGGGCACGTGGGCGCCGGCGCCGCCGAGGGCGAGCACCGGCAGGATGTCGGACTTGAGCGAATTGCCGACCATGAGAAACTCCTCGGCCTCGATGCCGTGCTGCCGCAGCACTGCCGCGTACGCCGCCTCGTCCTTTTCGGAGAGGATCTCGACATGGGTGAAGTGCTCCGCGATGCCGGACTTTGCGAGCTTGCGCTCCTGGTCGCGGAGATCGCCCTTCGTGATGAGCAGGAGGCGATGGGACTTCGCCAGGGCCGCGACCGTGTCGGCCACGCCGTCGAGCAGCTCGACCGGGTGGTCCAGCATGTCATGCCCGAGCCGGATGAGCGTCCGGATCTCGTCGGCGCTGATGCGCCCGTCGGTCAGGTCGATCGCGGTCTCGATGGCGGAAAGCATGAAGCCCTTCACGCCATACCCGTAGCGTGCCAGGTTGCGCATCTCCGTCGCGAACAGCGTGCGGTCGACCGTGGCGGCGTCATGGTAGCGCGCGAGCAGCTCGCGGTAGCGCTCGTGGACGTGCTCGAAAATGTTCTCGTTGTGCCAAAGCGTATCGTCGGCGTCGAAGCCGATGGCGCGGAAGGATCTCATCGCCGCCAGCTAGGCAGATTTCCCGGCGGATTTCACCATGAAGATCGCGAAGGCCGCGGCGGGCTAGCACGGGTCGGCCGGCTGGGCTTTCGGGCCCTTGGTGCGCTTCGTGGTTCCATCCGCTGGGAACAGGTCCAGCTGCCGGCCTCCAGGACGAAGGAAGGCGTCGGTGGACAGGACCAGGCGCTCCTGGTTGAGCCCGGCGCGGCGGGTCGTGACGTTGAACAGGCTCCGGAGCTGCTCGGCGAAAACTCCCTCGCCCCGCATCCGGGCGCCCCAGTCGCTGACGTTCAGCTGGCCGCCGCGGATCTCGCGGACGCGGGAGAGCACCCGCTCCTTTTTGGTCGGGACATGGTCGTCGAGCCACTGGACGAAGACGTCCTTCACGGCGTGCGGCAGGCGCATGACGATGTAGCCGGCCCGCTTCGCCCCCGCCTCGGCCGCGGCCTCGATGATGGCGGGCAGCTCGTGGTCGGTGAGGCCGGGGATGACCGGCGCAACCATGACGCCGACCGGGATGCCGGCGGCGCTGAGCTCGCGGATCGCCCGGAGGCGCGCGGCGGGACGCGAGGCGCGCGGCTCCAGTTTTCCGGCGAGGTCGGAGTCGAGCGACGTGACCGAGACGTAGACCGCGGTGGCCTGGTGCGCGGCGAGCCGCACGAGCACGTCGAGGTCGCGGGTGACGAGGGCGTTTTTCGTGACGATGGAGATGGGCTGCCGGAACTCGGCGCAAACCTCCAGGCAGCCCCGCGTCACGCGAAACTGGCGCTCGGCGGGCTGGTAGCAGTCGGTGACGCCGCTCATCGAGATCGCCTCGGGCTGCCAGCGTGGCGACGACAACTCGGCGCGCAGCAGCTCCGGCGCGCGGAGCTTCACCATGATCTTCGTCTCGAAATCCAGCCCGCTGCTCCAGCCAAGGTACTCGTGGTAAGGCCGGGCGAAGCAGTAGGCGCAGCCGTGCTCGCAGCCGCGGTAGGGATTCAGGCCCACGGTGAACGGCAGGTCCGGGCTGTCGTTGCGCGTGAGGATGGACTCGCTGGCGTCGAAGAAGAACTGGGTGCGCGGATGCGGACGTTCCTCCGGCGGGCACTCCGGGTCCGGCTCGACGACCAGCGGCTCAAACCGGTTGGGCGGATTCGAGCGCGCTCCGCGTCCGGGCGGCGGGGGAGGAGAGGCGGACGACGCGGGCATGGCCGGAACGATAATCAGATTTCACAGGAGGCAACGGAGAGAACGGAGGGAGGAAACCGCTGATCTCCGCTCATCCACGCTAATCCAGCCCGAAGTCATGGGTGGGTATTGGCGAAGATCAGTGGTTAGCCCCTACCTCCGTTCCCTCCGTTGCCTCCTGTGCAAATTGGGTCGAAGGTCTCAGGTCATCCAGCGGCGGCGGAGCCGCGGGCGATTCCTGTTCCTTGCTACCTGCTACCTGAAACCTGCATCCGAGCCAGGACGGCGCAGCGTTCGCGCGTGGCCTTGGTTTCGCGGCCTTGCGGTCCGGGTAGATCAGGCAGGACGCGGCTGGCGTCCGCGAGGAGCGGCGCCGCCTCGGCGGGCCGTCCCTGGCCGAGCAGGGCGGCGCCCAGCAGGCTCTTGGTCGTGGCGATCCGCCAGCCGCGGGGCGCGTAGAACTGCTGCTGCACCCGCAGCGCCTCGCGCAGCAGCGGCTCCGCGGCGCCCGGCTCGTGGCGATCGAGGCAGACCCGGGCGCGGTCCACGGCGAGGTCCGCCACCAGCGGGTGGATGTCGCCGAGGCTGGCCCGGGCGGCCCGACGGCATTCGTCCAGGGCCTGGGCCGCCTCCTCAGTGCGGCCCTGGCGCCGCCAAACGTCCGCAAGCTGGCCGGCGGCGCGGGCGGTCCGCCAGTGGGACTCGCCCACCGTGCGCCGGAAGATCGCCAGCGCGTCCCGCAGCAAAGTCTCGGCCTCGGCGAGGCGGCCTTGGTCGACGGCGAGCGCCGCGAGGTTGGCCATGGTCTGGGCCACGTTGGGATGGTCCGGCCCGACGGTCTTGAGGTGCCAGGCGTAGCTCTGCCGGAAGCAGCGCTCGGCCTCGGCCAGCTTGCCCTGCTGCCACAGCAGCACGGCGAGGTCGCCCAGGCTGGTGGCGGTCTCGCGGTGCTCGTCGCCCAGCACTTCCCGCCGGATGGCGAGCGCTTCGCGGAATCGCGGCTCGGCGAGATCGAGGCGCTCCTGAATGCTCTCGGTGCGGCCCAGTTCGACGAGCACGATTGCCACGTCGTTGTTCCGGTCGCCCAGGAACTCTCGCCGCAGGGCCAGGGCCTCCTTGAAGCAGGCGGCAGCGCCGAAGGTGTCGCCTTCCTCGCGCTGCAGCACGCCGAGGTCGCACAGGGTCTGCGCGAGCCGGAGATCCGGCGGGCCGGAGGCCCGGCTCGCCGCCAGCGCCTCGGCGAGCAGCGGCCGGGCCTTGCCGTGCAGGCCGAGCCGGAGGTAGACGCGACCGATGGCGTTGAGGATCGTGGCGCGGATCCCGGGCTCGTTCGCGAACTCCTGCCGCACCCGCGCGGCGCTCGCGTCCAGCATCCCGGAATTCGTCGGCTCCGTGCCGGTCGGCGTGCGAAACGGGTCCGCCGCGGTCAGGAGTTCCATCAGCAGCTCGCTCGCCTTGGCCGCCTTGCGGGCCTCGAGCTGCGCGCGGTCGCGCTCGGTGGCGAGGCGCCGCGCGTGATAGGCGCCGAGGCCGGCCAGCACGAGGCCGGCGACCGTCGCGGCGACCACGCTGCGCCGGTGCCGGCACACGAACTTCGTCGCGCGGTAGCCCAGCGTGGCGGGGCGCGCCAGCACGGGCTCGTTGCGCCGGTACCGCTCGAGGTCGCGGGCGAGGTCCTCGGTGGTCTCGTAGCGGCGCGTGCGGTCCTTCTCGAGGCACTTGCGCACGATCCGGTCGAGGTCGCCGCGCAGGTCGGCCAGCAGGCGCGCGGGCGTGGTGCGGCGGCGGGCCGCGATGGCGGCGCGCTCGGTGACCGGCCGGCCGGCGAAGCGGTGCGCCAGGGGCGGCGGCTCGGCATGGTGGATCGCCTGCAGCACCGCCGCGTAGCCGCCGGCGAGGAGCGCCTTGGCGTCGAGCACGGGCTGGTCGCACAGCAGCTCGTAGAGCAGGGCGCCGAGGCTGTAGATGTCGCTGCGGGTATCGACGTCGATCTCGCCCAGGCCCACCTGCTCCGGGCTCATGTAGGACGGGGTGCCGATGAATTCGTGGTGGCGCGACACGAGAGTCTTTTCTGTCAGCGGCTCGTGGGTGGCCTTTGCGATCCCGAAGTCGATCACCTTGGCGACGGGCTGGCCTCCGCTGTCGGCGACGAGGATGTTCGAGGGTTTCAGGTCGCGGTGGATCACGCCCTTCTGGTGCGCGTGCTGCACGGCGTGGCAGACCTGCGCGAACAGGTCGAGCCGCTCGGCCAGGGTCAGGCGATGCTGGTGGCAGAACGTGGTGATCGGCTGGCCGCGGACCAGCTCCATCACGAAGAACGGCCGGCCGGCCGCGGTGGCGCCGCCGTCGAACACCCGCGCGATGTGCGGGTGGTCCATCAGGGCGAGGGCCTGCCGCTCGGCCTCGAAGCGGGCGACGACCGCGCGGGTGTCCATGCCGAGCTTGATGATCTTGAGCGCCACGGTGCGCCGCACGGGCTCCTCCTGCTCCGCCTGGTACACGACGCCGAACCCGCCCTCGCCGATCCGTTCGACGAGCCGGTAGTTGCTGATCCGGTCGCCCGGGGCCTCGCGGACCGGGGCCTCGGCCTCCGCCAGGAAATCTCCCGCCGCCGCGGCCGCCTGGAGCAGGGCCTCGATCCGCGCGCGAAGCTCGGGCTGACCGGCGCAGGCGGCGTCGAGCAAGGCGGTCCGGGCGGGACCCGGCGGCTGCTCGAGCGCGTCGCTGAAGATCTGCTGTTCGCGGTTCATCGACCGCCGGTCTGGCCCGCGGCGCGCCGGATCTCGGCGAACAGCCAGGCGCGCGCGTAGGCCCACTGGCGTTTCGCGGTCCGCTCGGAGGTGTCCAGCAGCTCGGCCGCCTGGGCGAACGTAAAGCCGGCGAAGAACCGCAGCTTCACGAGTTCCGCCGCTGCCGGGTCGTGCGCCGCGAGGCGCTCGAGCGCCTCGTTGACCATGAGCACCTGGTCACCGGGGGCCGAGCCCGCGACCTCAACGTCGTCCAGGACCAGACGGACCTGGTCGCCGCCGTGCTTCTGGGCCGCCCGCCGGCGGGCGCGGTCGACCAGGATGTGGCGCATCGCCTCCGCCGCGGCCGCGAAGAAATGCCGGCGATTCGCCCAGGTCCGGTCGGGGTCCCGCGTCATCCGCAGGAACGCCTCATGCACCAGCGCCGTCGGCTGGAGCGTCTGGCCCGCCGGCTGTCGCGCCATCTGCCGTCCCGCCACGCGCCGGAGTTCCTCGTACACGAGCGGCAGGAGCTGCTCGGCGGCCTGCGGGCCGTCGTCCTGGGCGGAGCGCAGCACGGCGTCGAGGTCATCCATGGTAGAGGGATGAACTTACTTTTAGCCGCGTGGCAAGCGGGTGCGGGGGCGTCGACATGGGATCCGGGGCCGGGAGCGCCCTATTCCCGGGCGACTTGCCCGGTCCAGCGCAGCGCTCCGCCGGACGCCTTGGGCGAGCCGAGCCGGGCCGCGGCGCCGGCGAGGATGGAATCAGGCGCCGCGACGAGACTCCGGATGGCGGGGGTCACGACCACGGTGACCTTCCGGTGCTGGGTCACGCTGCCGGCCGCGTTGGTGGCCGTCAGCGTGTAGGTCGTGGTGGTGGTCGGCGCGACCCAGACCTCGGTGCCGCTGACCACCCCGACATCGGGGGAGATCGCGACCGTGGTGGCGTTGCCGACGGCCCACGCCAGCACGGCGGAATCGCCGCGGTTGATGACGCTCTCGCCGAGGACGAGAAACGCATAGATGGTTGGCTTGAGCGGCGGCATGGCCACCGCCTGGGCGGGGGCCAGGACCAGCGCGAAGACGGCGCCGAGCGTGAGCGCGAGGCGCCGGAAAGAGGAGGGCAGGTTGAAAGGGATCATGGTTGTCCCCTTCCTAACGAGAATGGGCCGGAAATCGGGCCAGCGGCGGGGGCCGCGCGGCGACGGCGGCGGGAGCAGGAAATCGACCGGCCGGAGATTTTTGGCCCGATGCCGCGGGCCGTTGCGTTCTTGGGAGGGTATGAACAACCCAACCAGTCTGCTTCACCGCGTCACCGTGCTGGTCTACAGCATGGTCGCCTACGCGGGATTCCTTGCGTCGTTTCTCTATGCCGTCGGCTTTATCGGCGGCTTTCTCGTGCCGCGGTCCCTCGACTCGGCGCCGACCCGGGCCCTCGGCCCGGCCCTGCTGATCAACGTGGCCCTGCTGCTCGTGTTTGCCCTCCAGCACAGCGTGATGGCGCGGCCGGCGTTCAAGCGCATGCTGACGCGCTTCATCCCGGAAGCCGCCGAGCGCAGCACGTACGTCCTGATGTCCTCCCTGGCGCTCGGCCTGCTGTTCTGGCTCTGGGAGCCGATGGGCGGCGAGGTCTGGCGGGTCCAGAGCCCGCTCTGGAGCGGACTGCTGTACACCGGCTTCGCGGGCGGCCTGATCCTCGTGGTCTTCGTCACGTTCCTCATCAATCACTTTGACCTCTTCGGCCTCCGGCAGGCGTGGAAGCACTTCCGGCGCGAACACTACCAGCCGCTGAAGTTCGTCACGCCCAGCCTCTACCGGTTCGTGCGGCACCCGCTCTACGTCGGCTGGATCCTGTCGTTCTGGTGCACGCCGACCATGTCGGTCGCCCACCTCCTGTTTGCCGTCATGACGACTGCCTACATCCTCGCGGCGATCCAGCTGGAGGAAACCGACCTCATCGCGGTCCACGGCGCGGACTACCTCGAATACTCCAGCCGGACGCCGATGCTGGTCCCCAATCTCCGCCGGGCCGAGGAGAATGCCCAGCAGCTGTAGCTGGTTGGGTCGAAAGGCGCAGGTCGCAGGTCGAAGGTCGTTCGGCGTCGGCGTGGCCGAGACCTGTCCCTTGCGGCCTGCGTTGCGCCCGCCTCCTCGCTCTTGAATGAACTGCCCAGTCGGCTCGCCGATGATCGATCAGAGGTGAAAACCGCTAATCTTCGCTCATCGGCGCTAATCCGGTTTGGGCCAGATCAGCGGGGATTAGCGTGCATGAGTGGTTTACCCCTCCGTTGCCTCCTGGGCGGACTGAAAAACATGGCCGAAGCCGCGGGGATGCGTTTCGCTGCGGGCCATGTCCCTGTCGAAGGCCACGCGCACCGTCTCCATTGCCCGCCATGAAGGCGCGGCGGCGGAGGTGCGCGACGATGCGATCGCGACGGAGGAGCCGCTCGAGATCCGCGTCGGCGGGCACAGCGTCGCGGTGGTGATGCGCACGCCCGGCCACGACCGGGAGCTGGCGGCGGGGTTTCTCGTGACCGAGGGCATCGTGCGCCGGCGCGAGGAGGTCTACGACCTGAAGTACTGCCGCGACGACGGCGGGAAGCCGGAGGAGAACATCCTCGACGTGGTGCTGGCGCCCGGCGCGAAGGTCGACCTGGCGCGGCTGACGCGGCACGTCTTCACGTCCTCCAGCTGCGGCGTGTGCAGCAAGGCGACGATCGCGGCGGTGCAGGCGCAGTTCCCGGCCGTCGCGCAACCGGTCCATCCGCGGCGCGAGGTGCTGGCGGCGCTGCCGGACCGCCTGCGGGCGGCGCAGGCGGCGTTCGCGATGACGGGCGGGCTGCATGCCAGCGCGCTGTTCAGCGCGGCGGGCGAGCTGCAGGTGGTGCGGGAGGACGTCGGCCGGCACAACGCCCTCGACAAGGTCGTGGGTCACGCGTTTTTCGCGGAGCGGCTGCCGCTCGCGGACACCCTGCTGCTCGTGAGCGGGCGGGTGTCGTTCGAAATCATGCAGAAGGCGCTGGCGGCGGGGATTCCGGCGGTGATCGCGATCTCGGCGCCGACCAGCGCGGCGGTGGAGTTCGCCCGGGCCAGCGGTCAGCTCCTGGTCGGGTTCCTCCGCGGCGAGCGGATGAATGTTTACGCCGGCACCTTGGCCGGCTGAGGCTGTCGGACTGGTTCCCGCATGAAAGCCCTCTCCCGCCTCCTCCTGCTCGGTCTGGTCCTGCTGCTCCCGTTCGCCCTGCACGCCGAGGAGAAGGAGGAATCGCTGCCGGACCGCACCCTGCGCCAGCTGGTGGTGCGCCAGAAGGAGCTGCTCGCCGAGGCGGCGAAGCACGGCAACAACTTCGACGAGGACAACTTCAAGCTCCAGCTTCAGCAGGTGTCGCAGGGCTACGAGCTGCTGCTGCGGGAGAATCCCGAGTACGCCCCGGGCTACGCCGCGTACGGCTACCTGCTGTGGCAGGTGGGGATGAAGCGGGAGGCCGTCGCGCACCTGCTCAAGGCCAACTCCCTCGACCCGGACCAGCCGCTCGTGAAGAACCAGATCGGCAACTTCCTCGCGGAGGAGGGCAAGCCGGTGGAGGCGGTCGCCTATTTCCTCGCCGCCATCCGGCTCGCGCCCGACGAACCCCTGTACCACTACCAGCTCGGCACGCTGCTGCACGAGGCGCGCGACGAGTTCATCAAGAGCGGGGAATGGACCGCCGAGGGTCTCACCCACATGGAGCATGAGGCGTTCGGCAAGGCCGCCGCGCTGGCGCCGGACCGGATCGAGTTCACCTACCGGTACGCGGAGTCGTTCTACGACCTGACGACGCCCGACTGGGACGGGGCGCTCAAGGCGTGGAGCGCGCTGGAGGAGAAGGCCGGCACGGACATCGAGCGCCAGACCATGCGGCTGCACGCGGCGAACGTGCTGATCAAGCAGGGCAAGGCGGACCATGCCCGCGTCCTGCTGGGCACGATCATGGTCGCCGAGCTGCAGGCCCAGAAGCAAAAGCTCGTTGCGCAGCTCCCGGCGACCGCCGAGAAGTAACGGGCTATTGCGCATGTCCCTTCTCGACAAACTGGAGCGCTGGTTCGGCCGCGCCGCGATTCCCCATCTCTCCCTCCTGATCGTCGTGGGGCAGGTCTTCGTCCTGCTGTCCGCGATGCTCGGCCTGCTCGACCTGGGCTATTTCGTCTTCGTGCCGGAGCTGGCGCGGCAGGGCGAGTGGTGGCGCGGGCTGACCATGATCTTCATGCCGCCGCCGCCGGGGATGTTCGGCTACCTGCTGGTGGCGTTCGCCTGGTACATGTTCTTCCTGATGGGCAGCGCGCTCGAGGGGTACTGGGGCGAGTTCCGCTTCAACCTCTTCCTCCTCACCGGCTGGGCCCTGACGCTCGCGGTGTCGTTTGTCACGCCGCTGGCGCCGACCACCAACCTCTTCATCGCCGGCTCGGTCTTCCTCGCGTTCGCCTGGCTCAATCCGGACTTCGAGCTGGCGATCTTCCTCATCCTCCCGGTGAAGATCAAATGGCTCGCCCTGCTGACCTGGCTGGGCAACGCCTACTATTTCGCGGTCGGCAGTTGGTCGCTGCGGCTGCAGATCCTGGCCTCGGTCGGCAACTTCCTCCTCTTCTTCAGCTCCGACATCATCCAGACCATGCGGTACCGGAAGCGGGTGATGACCACCGCCGCCCGCCGGTTCGCGGCCGAGCGCGCCGAGCCCGAGCCACGCCACCGGTGCCGCGTCTGCGGCAAGACCGACCTCACCAACCCCGAGCTGGATTTCCGCTACTGCTCCAAGTGCGCCGGCGACGAGTGTTACTGTCCCGAGCACATCTTCACGCATGAGCACGTGACGGCTCCCCGTGACGGCGCGAAGCAATGATCCCTTCGCCGGCGCCGCGGCCTGCGTGACCCTGGGCGACTGGCTCGGGTTCGCCGAGCGGCTCTACGCCCGGCAGCGGCTGGCCCTGGGGCAGGTGGCGACCAACGCGCACGACGAGGCGCTCTACCTCCTGCTGCGCACGCTGGGCCTGCCGCTCGACAGCGAGGCCCGCGTGCTCGCGCGGAAGCTCACCGCCGCCGAGCGGGCCGAGGTCGAGCAGGTGTTTCGGCGCCGGGCGCTCGAGCGCGTCCCCGCGGCGTACCTGACGCGCGAGGCGTGGCTGGGCGAACATCGCTTCTATGTCGACGAGCGCGTGATCATCCCGCGGAGCTATTTCCTGGAGATCATTCCCGGGCAGCTCGACCGCCTCGTCCGCGACCCGGCGCGGGTGCGCCGCGTGGTGGACGTCTGCACCGGCTCCGGCTGCCTGGCGATCCTGCTCGCGCACCATTTTCCGTCGGCCCGGGTCGACGCGCTGGACCTCTCGGCCGACGCCCTCGACGTGGCGCGCATCAACGTCCGCGAGCATCGGCTGGTCCGGCGCGTGCATCTCCACCAAAGCGACGTGTTCGACGCGGTGCCCGCGGCCAAGTACGACGTGATCCTCAGCAACCCGCCGTACGAGCCAAGCGGTCACGTGGACCGGCAGACCCCCGAGTTCAAGGCCGAGCCGCGGATGGCACACGACGGCGGCAAGGATGGACTGGAGATCATCCGGAAACTGCTCCGGCAGGCGCGCACCCGCCTGGCGCCGGACGGCATCGTGCTGATTGAAGTCGGCGGCCTGCGGCGCGCAATGGACCGCGAGTTCGCCGCACTCGCGCCGGAGTGGCTGCCGACGGAGGACGGCGCCAACTGCGTCTGCGTGATCCAGGCCGCGAGGCTGGGGAGGCGACGAGTAGCGAGTAGCGGGTAGCGAGTAGCGAGCATCTGGCGAGGCTCGAGGTCTTCGCTGAGAGGTGCGGTGGAGGTCAGGCTCTCTACTGTCTGATTCGCCAATCGCCTATGACCGCGAGGGAATTTGGAGCTCTCCTCATGCTCGCTACTCGCTACCCACTACTCGCTACTTAACCATGGCGTCCGCGACCGTGACGCGGATCACGCCGCGCCATTCGCCCGGGACGTAGCCGTTGGCCTTGTCGGACGGAAAATTGATCTCGAGCTTGGTCTTGAGTCCGGGCGGCATCTCAGCCGGGTCGCCGTGGCAAGTGGCGCATTTCGGGGTGACGCCGAGCGGCTTGTAGAGCCGCCATTCCGGCGTGCCGTTGGCGGGCTCGACCCGCTGGATCATCAGCGCCGCCGGCGCATCGCCGTTCTCCATCTGCTGCTTGATCGCGTCGAGAGCCTGCTGGTCAACCGCGTCGGGCGCATTCGCCGAATTGCGGAGCTTGAGACTGGTGAGCTTGAACGCGGTGACACGGGGCATGCCCGCGAGCATGCCGTTGACCACCTTGAGTGACTTGAGGTGGGCGACCTCGACGGCGGCCTCGGCGCCGTCCTTCGCCATGGCGTTGCCCACTTCGCGCTGCAGCTCGACGCCGAGGCGGGTCAGGGCCTTGTCGCCGATCTGGCGGATCTCGGTGACCGAGGGATCATCGGCGGGCACGAAGCGCGTGACGACAGCCGGTTCGGCGGCGCTGGACAGATAGGGGAGGGCGGCGGCGGCCACGAACAGGAGACAACGGGGAGTTTTCATGGCGGGGTGGGGTTAGTGGGGGAAGGGTGAACCAGCGGAGCCAGCCTCCATGGGCGTGCTTTCGCACCGGTAGCGTGGCGCGCCGCCGTCGCGAAGGCGATGGGAAACCCGACGGAGTGACATGGGGTGGATGTCCGCTTTCATGGGCCGGCCAGGTTGGCCACATTATCGCACACGGGGAGGGCCGGCACTGCGCAGGTATTGCCGAACTCGGCGCTTGGATTGCCTGCCTGCCGGCCGGGGGCTGGCAGTTGAATGCCGGCAGGTGAAAGCTGACGGATGAAAGTTGACGGACTGGGCAAGCAGGCGAAGGCGCGGTGCCTAAGGCTTTCAACCGGTGCCCTTCAACTGTCGCACCATCTCCCTCAGGTGACGAGGCCACCCATGATTGCGGCGAGGCTCAGGCTCCCGACCAAGATCCACAGGGAGAGGGCGAGCACCAGCGGCCGCAGGCCGACGCGCTGGAGCACGGCGCGGCTCAGTCCGGTGCCGATCAGGTATAGCGTGAGCGTGAGCATCGCCCGGGCGACGACGCCGACCGCGGGCGCCGCGGGCTGGAGCACCGGCACAAAGGTGAAGAGCGCGGACATGGCGACAAATCCCGCGATGAACCACGGGAGCCGCGGCGCGCCCGCCGCGCCCTGGCCCGCCCCGCGCTTCCGGAACCAGGCGCCGAGTGCCAGCGCGACCGGCACGATCCAGAGGGCCCGCGCCAGCTTCACCGTCGTCGCCACCAGCAGGGCCTCGCGGCCATGGGTCAGGGCGGCGCCGGTGACGGAACTCGTGTCATGGATCGCCAGCGCGCACCACAGTCCAAACGGGTGCGCGCCCATCCCAAGCAGACTGCCCAGCGGCGGAAAGACCAGCAGGGCGACCCCGTTGAGCAGGAAAACCACGGCGAGCGCGGCCGAGGTCTCCTCCGGCTCGGCGCCGATCGCCGGCGCGGCCGCGGCGATGGCGCTGCCGCCGCAGATGCCCGTGCCGGCGCAGACCAGCGCGGCCACCTTGGCGCCGACCCCGAGGAAGCGCGCGAGCAGCGCGCCGAGGGCGAACGTGACGGCCAGCCCGGCGAGTGTGTAGCCGAGCCCCTGGAGGCCGACGCGGGCGACGATGCCGAGGTTCACCCCGGCGCCGAGGCCCACCACCGCCAGCTGCAGCAGCCAGCGCGAGGTGCGGCTGGCGGCACTGGCGCAGGGATTGCCGAGCGTGAGCGCAAGCACCGTGCCGCCGAGCAGCGCGGCCCAGGGCGGCGTCCACGGGAGGAGCGACGCCACCGCGCCAGCCGGCATGAGCACCGCCGCGAGACGGTGCGCCGGCCGGTCGGGCTGGGCGCCACAGAGCGTGCGGAAGTCGAAACTCACGCGTGCTCCAGGGCCTGGCCGAGGTCCCAGATCAGGTCCTCGGCATTCTCGATGCCGATCGACAGGCGGACCAAGTCGTCCGTCACGCCGCCCAGCACCTTGTCCGCCGGCGCCAGCCCGGAGTGGGTCATGGTCGCGGGATGCTGCGCCAGCGACTCGGTGGAACCGAGCGACACGGCGAGCTTCATCACCTTGAGGTGGTCGAGGAACGCGAAGGCCTCCTTCTCGCCGCCGTGCAGGTGCAGGGAGATCAGCGAGCCGGGCCCCGAGTGCTGCTTCTTGAAAATCGCGTATTCGGGGTCGCTGGCGGCCAGCAGCCCGAGGTAGCAAACCTTCCGGACCTTGGGATGGGCCGCGAGGAACTCGGCGACGCGCTGGGCGTTGCGCTGCTGCTGCTCGGCCCGGATCTTCAGGGTCTCGAGCGACCGCGTGAGCAGCCACGCCGTGTACGGGTTCGGCATGCCGCCGAGCATGGCGCGATGCTGGGCGATCGCGCCGAGCAGCGTATCGTCGTTCGCCAGGGCGACGCCGCCGACGACATCGGAATGGCCGCCGATGAACTTGGTGGCGGAGTAGAGCACGATGTCGGCGCCGACCTTCGCCGGGTGGGCGAAGACCGGCCCCGCCATGGTGTTGTCGACCAGCACGAGCACCCGGCCGGCCGGGGAGTGGCGGGTCGCGAGGGCCTTCAGCGCCCCGATGTCGGTCAGGCGGTTGTTCGGGTTGGCCGGGCTCTCGATGAAGATCGAGCGGGTGCGCGGCGAGAGCAGCGGGGCCACGCGCGCGGGCGCGTCGGGGCCGGCCGGCACGAAGTGCGCCTCCACCCCGAACCGCTTCAGGAAATGATGGATCAGCGAGTCCGTGCCGCCGTACACCGGCGCGCAGACGATCATCTCGTCGCCCGGCTGGTGCGTCGCGAAGAGCGTGGTGGCGATCGCCGCCATGCCGCTCGAGAAACTGTAGGCATCCTTCATGCCCTCCCAGGCCGCCACCCGGTCCTCGAAGATCTCAAGGTTGGGGTTGTTGATGCGCGAGTAGATCAGGCCCATCTCGCGCCGCGGCGGCGGATGACCCTCGCCGTGCGCCCAGGCGAAGAAGCGCTTGCCGTCCTCCGCGCACTTGAACGCGAAGGTCGAGGTGAGGAACACGGGAGGCTTGATCGATCCTTCGCTGAGCCAGGGATCGAAGCCGTAGTTGAGCGCCAGGGTCTCGGGGTGGAGCCGGGCGGTCTCGGAGTCGGTGAGTTTGGTCATGGGGTGACTTTGATTGCCGCCGAGCTTGGGGAAAAAACCGGCGCTTGTCGCCATTTGCGACGCAAGCGCGCGCAAGCATTAACCAGCCTGTTCACCGGCAGTGTTGCGGTGAACGGGCGGCGATGCCGCGGGGCTCCCCGCGCAGGCGCAGAGGACACCCCGCCAATCGGCGGATCGGGTGACCAACCTGCCGGGAGTGGCGTGACACGGTGACCGCGGAGCGACCTCCGCGTCCGCCGTGGCCCGGCGTGGTGCAGCCGGACCGAAGGCCTCCTATGACGCCTTGTCGTCCGGCTGCTTCGCGCCGGTGTTGATCCCGAGCGGCGTGTAGACCGGGCAGAACCGGATCGTCGCGGTGAGGATGGGCACGAGGCCGACGAGGCCCCACCAGGACTTGTAGTAGTAACCCGCGCCGAGGATGGCGAGGCCGACAATATAACGGAGGACGCGATCAATCGTACCGACGTTTGGTTTCATGGGGTGGGAGTATGGTGGTTGGGGGGAGAAAACGAAAGGGCGCCCGTCACCGCCGGCCGGGCTTCACGACCGGCCAGCCGGCGTCGGCCCAGTCGCCGAGCCCGCCGGTGTTGGCGGTCTTGAAGCCCTCGCCGGCCAGCATCCGGGCCGCCAGGCCGGAGCGGCCGCCGGAGGCGCAATAGAGATAGACGTCACGCGCCCCGGCCTCCGCGAGGAAGGCCGTCCACTGGGCACGCGCGCCCGTGAGGTCGCTGAGCGGGAGCAGCCGGGCGTGCTGGGCGACCCCGCCCCGCCATTCGTCCGGCTCCCGGACGTCGACGAGGAAGGCCTCGCCCGCCCGGATGCGGGCGGCGCAGTCGAGCGGGGCGAGTCTGGGGGCGGAGGTGAGGGCGGAGCGGATCATCTGCAGGAACTTCATGCGGAAGGTGGCGTCGCCGCGGCGCGGTGGTTGGCCATGTAGTACAACACGGGCACCGCCATGCGGCTGATGAGAAGCGAGGCGATCTCGCCAAACATGAGGCTGATCGCGAGGCCCTGGAAGATGGGGTCGGCGAGGATCACGCTGGCGCCGACCACGACCGCCAGCGCCGTGAGCAGCATCGGGCGAAAGCGCACCGCGCCCGCCTCGACCACCGCGTCGCGGAGGCTCAGGCCATGGCTGCGGCGCAGCTCAATGAAGTCGACCAGGATGATCGAGTTCCGGACCACGATGCCGGCGCCGGCCATGAAGCCGATCATCGACGTCGCGGTGAAGAACGCCCCCAGCGCCCAGTGGGCGGGCAGGATGCCGATCAGGGAGAACGGAATGGCGGCCATCACCACGAGCGGCGTGACGTAGCTGCGGAACCAGCCGACCATCAGCATCGCGATCAGCACCAGCACCGCCGCGAACGCGAGGCCGAGGTCGCGGAACACCTCCAGCGTGATGTGCCACTCGCCGTCCCACTTGAGGGCGGGCGCCTGGTCGTCGAGCGGCTGGTTGAGATGGTAGATGGGCAGCGCCGCCACGGTGGCGCCGTATTTCCGCGCATCGAGGGCGCGGATGGCGTGGTCGATCGCGAACATGGCGTAGGCCGGGCTCTCAACGGCGCCGGCCACGTCGGCCGTGACGTAGGTGACGGGCTTGAGGTTCTTGCGGTAGAGGCTGCGTTCACCGGAGGCGTTCTCGAGCCGCACCAGCTCGGACAGCGGCACGAGCGGTCCAGCCGGGTCCTGGTCGGCCCGCACCCGCAGCGCGAGCAGCGCCGCGGCCTGGGACCGGCGCGAGGCGGGAAGCTCGAAACGGATCGGCACATCCTCGCGCTCGGCGGGCAGGTGCAGCAGGTCCACGGCCTCGCCCTGGGCGGCCAGGGCGAGCGTGCGGGCGATGGCGCCCTCGCTGACGCCGTGCAGGGCGGCTTTCTCGCGGTCCACCACGAAGCGGACCTTGGGCTGGTCGGCCTCGACGAACCAGTCGATGTCCACCACGCCCGGCGTGCGCTCCATGATGGCGCGCACCTCGCGGGCCAGGGCCAGGCGCTGCGCCTCGTCCTGGCCGTAGATCTCCGCCACGATGGACTGGAGCACCGGCGGACCGGGCGGCACCTCCGAGACGGCGACCGCGGCACCGTACTTCCGGGCGATCGCGGTCACGGCGGGGCGAAGCCGCTTGGCGATGGCGTGACTCTGGTCCTTCCGCTCGCCCTTGCCGACGAGGTTGACCTGGATCTCGGCGAGGTTGGGCCCCCGGCGAAGGTAGGAGTGGCGCACGAGGCCGTTGAAGTTGAACGGGGCGGCGGTGCCCGCGTAGATCTGGAAATCCCGGACCTCGGGGGCCGTGCGCACCGCGTCGGCCATCTCCCGGGCAATCTGCGCCGTCTGCTCAAGCGTGGTGCCCTCGCGGGTCTTCAGCACGACTTGGAATTCCGACTTGTTGTCGAAGGGCAGCATCTTCACCTGCACCGCGCCGGTGAGCACGAAGCCCACCGCGACGAGCAGCAGCCCGACGATGCCGACGAGGAACGCCCAGCGCCAGCGGGCGCGGTCGAGCAAGGGCTCCATGACGCGGTGATAGAGCCGCGTGAACCAGTCATTGGGCACGTGGTCGTGCTCGAATGTCAGGGCGGCGCGCTCGGCCTCGGGCAGCGACTCCTCGCGCTGGGCCTGCCGGCGCAGCACGCGGATCGCGGCCCACGGGGTGATCGTGAACGCGATCGCGATCGAGAACAGCATGGCGGCGGTCGAGCCGATCGGGATGGGCCGCATGTACGGTCCCATAAGGCCGCCGACAAAGGCCATCGGCAGGATGGCCGCGATAACCGCCCAGGTCGCCAGGATCGTCGGGTTGCCGACCTCGTCGACGGACTCGAGCGCGATCTGCGCCAGCGACTTCTGCCGCGCGCCCGGCAGCCGGATGTGGCGGACGATGTTCTCCACCACCACGATCGCATCGTCGACCAGGATGCCGATCGAGAAGATCAGCGCGAAGAGCGTGATGCGGTTGAGCGTGTAGCCGTAGAGGAAGAAGATGAACAGCGTCAGGCCCAGCGTCGACGGGATCGCCAGGAGCACCACGAGCGACTCGCGCCAGCCGAGGAACAGCAGGATCAGCATCGCCACGCCGAACACCGCGATGCCCATGTGGAGAAGAAGCTCGTTGCTCTTCTCCGCCGCGGTGTGGCCGTAGTCGCGGGAGACGGTCAGGCCGACATCCGCCGGCAGCAGCGTGCCGCGCACACTGTCAACCTTCGCCAGGACCGTGCGTACCACGTCGATCGCGTTCGCGCCCGGGCGTTTGGCCAGGCTGAGGGTCACCGCGGCCTCGAGTTCGCCGGTGCGGCCGGAGCCATGCAGGACATACGTGGCCGGTTCCTCGGCGGCGTCGGAAACGGTGGCGACGTCGCGCAGGTGAACCGGGCGGCCGCCGTGCACGCCCACCACCACGGCCCCGATGTCCGCCGCGTCGCGGAGGAAGGTGCCGGTCTCGACCAGATACTCGGTGTTGCCGAAGGCCCGCGAGCCGTGCTGGAGCGGGCGGTTGGCTTCGCGCAGCAGCGGGGCGAGCTGGGCGACGGTGAGATTGCGGGCGGCTAGCGCGGCCGGATCCAGCGCGACGCGGACGGCCCGGCGGGTGCCGCCAATCAGATTGGTCTCGGCCACCTGCGGGACGGACTTCACCACGTCGTCGAGCTGCGCGGCGAGGCGCCGGAGCTCGAGATGGTCGCGGGTGCGGCTGTGCAGCGTCAGCGCGAGGATGGGCACGTCGTCGATCGAGCGGGGCTTTACCAGCGGCGGCGTGACCCCGGCCGGAATCCGGTCCGCGTTGCCCTGGAGTTTTTGGTTCAGCCGGACGAGGGCGGCCTCGATGTCGGTGCCGACCTTGAAGCGGACGATCACGACCGAACCGCCGGGCTGGGAGGTGGAGTAGAGGTACTCGACGTCGGGAATCTCCCACAGGAGCTTCTCCATCGGCCGCGTGACCCGGTTCTCGACCTCGTGGGCCGAGGCACCGGGCATGCCGACAAAGACGTCGACGATCGGCACCTTGATCTGCGGCTCCTCCTCGCGGGGCAGCATCAGGACCGCGAAGGCGCCGAGGATGATCGAGGCGATGACCGCAATCGGGGTCAGCTTCGACATCACGAACGCACCCGCGATGCGCCCGGCGATGCCCGGGCGTGGGCCGGACGGATCGGCGGACTCGCTCACGGCTGGACCTCCAGCGGCTGACCGTCGCGGAGGCCGGCCGGCGGGGAGACAACCACCCGGTCGCCCGCGGCCAGCCCGGCCAGGATTTCGGTTTGGCCGTCCCGGGTGTCGCCCGTCTTCACGAGCCGGAGCACGGCGTGGCGATCGTCGCTCGCGACGAACACCCGTTCCATCTGGCCGTTCACCGACACGGCGGTCGCGGGCACGAGGATTGTGGGGACGCGGGCACCGGGCACCTGCACGCGGACAAACTGGCCGGAGCGCACCCGGGCGCCGGCCGGCACGTCCAGCTTCACGCCGACGGAGCGCGTGGCCGGGTCGGCCGCCGCGGAAATCTCCCGGATGGCAGCGGTGAACGGCGATCCGTCAGCGTCGCATCCCAGCCTGGCGCCGACGGCAAGGCCGGCGGCAAGGGAGTCGGGGACGGAAGACTCGATCTCAAAGTGGGCCGTCTCCTCGACCTCGAGGATGGGCTGACCGGGATTGGCCAGATCGCCGGCCTGGGCCAGCTTCCGGGTGACGACGCCATCGAACGGGGCGCGGATCTCCGTGTAGCCCAGCTGGGCCTCGGCCTCGTGCAGCGCGGCTTCGGCGCCGGCGTAACGGTCCTGGAGATTCCGGACCATCTCCGCGGTGCTGGCGCCCTTCGTGAACAGATCGCGCTCCCGCTCGAGGTCGCGGCTGACGACGTTGAACTGGGCCCGGGCCTGAGTCACCCGGGCCTTGGCCTCGTCGGCGAACAGCCGGGCCAGCACCTCGCCGGCCCTGACCGGCTGGCCGAGCGCGACCGGCAGCTCGATGATGGCGCCCATGATCCGCGGCGCGAGCGCGGCGCGCTGCACGGGACGGATGGTGCCGGTGACTTCGGTGACCTGGGGGCGGTCCTCGGCCACGACGGGCGCGAGGCGGACGGACACGGGCGGCAGCACGGGGGCCGTCGCGGACTCATGACGGGCGCAGCCGGCAGCCAGCAGCAGGGCGAGGAAAGGGAAGAGAGACTTCATGAGGCGGGAATTCAGGGCGAGGCGAGGACCGGCAGGCCAAGGGCGCGGCGGAGTTCGATGAGGGCGAGGCGTTCGTCGGAGACGGCGAGGGTGCGATTGAGGCGGGTTTCGATCAGGCGGCTCTCGCTGCCGATGAGCTCGGCGGCGAGCAGGGCGCCCTTTTCAAAGCGGGCGCGACTGAGGGCCGCGCTTTCCTCGGCCTGGCCGACGGCGCTGGCGGTGACGGCGAGGCGCTCGCGCGCGTCCGCGTGGGCGAGGCGGGCCTGCTCCACTTCCAGACCGATCGCCAGGGTCGCCTTGCGCAGCTGGTCCTGGGCCTGCGCGAGCTCGGCCTGGGCCTGGCTGATGCGCCCGGCGGTTTGACCGGCGTCGAAGATATTGAGATCGACCGTGACGCCTCCCTGCACGCTGTCGGCGTGGCGATCATAGCGCCAGCCCTGGTCGTACTGCGCGCTGACAAAGGCGTTCACGTTGGGGCGCCGGCCGCCGCGGGCGGCCGCGACCAGGGACGCGGCGGCGCGGACCCGTTCCTCCAGCGCCACCAGCTCGGGCCGGCGCGAGAAGTCGCCGGTGTCCGGCGAAGCGAGGGAGGCGAAGGCGGGGTCGGGGTCGGCCAGCTCAACCGGCTCGGTCGAGGCCTCCTCGCCCAGCACAAAATAGAAGGCCCGGGCCGCCAGGGCGGCGCCGTGGCGGGCCGAGGTCAGAAGCTCGCGCGTGCGGGCGGTCTGGACCTCGAGACTCAGGAGATCGGCCTTGAGCATCTGGCCCGCCTCGAACCGGAGGCGCGCATTGGCCACGTTGGCCTCGTAGGCCTGCAGTCCGGCCTCGAGGGCCGCGACGGACTCGCGCGTCGTGCGGAGACTCAGGAGCGCCCGCACGACCTCGGCCGAGAGCTGCTGCTGCACGGCGCGCAGTTCCTGCTCGGCCGCGCGGGAACCGGCCCGGGCCGCGGCGCGATGCGCGGTCGGCCGGCCGCCGCCGTAGAGATTGTAGGCGACGGTGCCCGTGACGTTGAGATTGTCGACCCAGCCCGGCCGGTTGAAATTCAGCCCGAAGCCGAAGTTGCGCTGGGCGAGGGAGGACATGAGCCCGGACATCGCCCCGTTGGAGGTGAGATAGCCGCCGGACACGCTCAACTGCGGCAGCCAGGCCGAGTCCGCCTGGGTGATCAGGGACTGGGCCGCGTCGATGCGATGACGGGCCGCGTCGGCGTCGGGATTCTGGCGCAGCGCGGTCGCAACGGCCTCGGCCACCGTCCAGACCTTGGCGGACGCCGGGGACGCGACGGAGCAGGCCGCCGCCAGGAGGGCGAGGAAACGGAGGTGACGCACGATGCTCAGGAGCCGCGGCGGCCGCCGAAATGCACGATGCCGTCGTCCCCCAGCCAGCCGAGCTTGCGCAGGACGATCGAGGGCGGGCAGAAGCCGGTGAAGGCGGACTGGATGAGATTGAGGCCGACGAAGCAGGTCAGCAGCAGCCACCAGGGACTGCAGAAATGGACGAGGGCGACGCTGATCAGGACCATGGTGCCGGCGAGCACGCGGATGAGGTTGTCGATCTTCATGAGGTGGTGGGGTGAATTATGGACTTGAACTTTATATGAGCATATGCTCATATACTCAGCACAGTCAAGAACCGAAATGGCCGCCCCCAAGAAAAACCACCGCCTGATGTCCGATGACGCCCTGGCGCAGATTGCGCGGCGTTTTGCCGTCCTGGCCGAGCCGATGCGGCTCCGCCTGCTTCAGGCCCTGTTCCAGGGCGAGCAGAGCGTGAACCAGCTGGTCGAGCTGACCGGCGGGACCCAGGCCAACGTCTCGCGCCATCTCCAGACGCTGGCCCACGCCAACCTGGTCTCCCGGCGCAAGGAGGGACTGCAGGTGTTCTACACCATTTCGGACCCCTCGATCTTCCGCCTCTGCGAGTTGGTCTGCGGCAGTCTCGAGCAGCAGCTGGCCCGGCAGGCGGGCGCGTTTGCGGTGGGTGGGGGGCGGTAGGCTGTAAGTGGTTAGCTGTAAGCGGTAAGCTGTAAGCTGTAAGCGGGAGGCGAGCCGCGGAAGCTGGTGGACTCCGCCTGCGCCGGCACAGCCGCCGACTCAACCCCAGCCGGCACCTACCAGCCCAAAGCCTAAGGCCTAAAGCTTACCGCCTACAGCTTACAGCTTACCGCCTCCCGCCTACCGCCCCTAAATCTCATAGCCCAGACCCATGGGCTCGAAGGACTCCGCGACGACGGTGCTGCGGCCGAACTCGTCGAACCAGTGGTGGACGCGACGGCCGATCGCGCCGGTGTCGGCGCGATGGCAGAATTCGTTGGTGTCGGGGTTGTACGTGTAGTCCCGGGCCCACTCACGGTGGCGCAGCGCCAGCTGCTTGATCGCTTCGACGATCTGCTCGACCTCGGCATTCGTGGTCGTCGGGTGCACCGAAAGCCGGACCCAGCCGGGCTTTTCAGTCTTGTTGCCACGATTGATCTGGTCGGTGATCGCCTTCGAGTGCTCCGGGGTCACGTGCAGCAGGTAATGGCCGTAGGTGCCGGCGCAGGAGCAGCCGCCGCGCACCTGGATCCCGAAGCGGTCGTTCAGCAGGCGCACCGCGAGGTTATAGTGCAGATCGTCGATGTAGAAGGACAGGATCCCGAGCCGGTCGCGGTGCTGGTCCGCCAGGA
>CAZUQB010000018.1:0-1655 GCA_964622405.1 uncultured Opitutaceae bacterium
GCGCTCATCAGCGCCGTCGCCTCCGACTGCGCGCGGTCCTTGAGGTCGTCGCACGGGCGGACCGCGACGAGCTTCATGTCGGGGTACTTCGCCGCCAGCCGCGCCTGGATGTGCTTCATCCACTCGCGCTGGTTCCCCGCGGTCAGCGTCGCGGTGATGATCGCGAACTCGCCGCGGCCGTCGCACAGGCGGGCGCCCTCGTCCATGAGCGTGTTGCCGATGCCCTCGGGGGTCGCCTGGTTCACGAAGAAGGTCCGCGCGTCGGGCAGCGTGTCGGCGTCGTAGGTGAGCACCTTGATGCCCTGCCGCTGCGCCTTCCGCAGCGCCGTCGCGATGCCCTCCCGGTTCTCGGCGGCCACCGCGATGACATCGACGCCGAGGGTGATCCAGTTCTCGACGATCTCGTTCTGCTTCGCGGCATTCGTGTCCGCCGGCCCGTCGAAGAGCAGGTCGACGCCGAGTTCCCTCGCCGCGCGCTCGGCGCCGGCCTTCACCGAGATGAAGTAGGCGTTGCCCTTGGCCTTGGGCATGAGCGCGACGACGAGGCGCGAGTCGGCGGCGCCGGCGGAGAGGCAGAGGGCGAGGCAGGAGAAAAGGCCGAGACCGAGGCGACGCAGGATCATGGGGAAACGGGGTTGGGGGTGGGGCAGCCCGCCGCGCGCAAGGAATCCCGGGGAGCCGGATGGTTTCAACCCTCAACTTTTCGCGCCGCGGCGGCCGAGCGCCCCGAGCGCGAGCGCCAGGAGCAGCAGCGCGCCGGTCAACATGCCCGCCAGTTCCTCGGCGGCATTCAGGCGGATCACCGCCGGAATCGTCGCCAGCCCGTTCTTCAGCACCGCGATCGCCGCCACCCCCAGCAGCGTGCCGGGCACGCTTCCGCGGCCGCCGAAGATGCTCGTGCCGCCGAGCACCACCGCCGTGATGGCATAGAGTTCGTAGCCGGTGCCCGCGTCCGCCTTCGCCTGCCCGATGCGCGCGGTGTAGATCAGCGCCGCCGCGGCCGCGATCACGCCGGCGGCGACATACGCCACCGTCAGGGTCCGGCCCACGGCGAGCCCGGCGTGACGCGCCCCCTCCGGGGCGAAGCCGAGCACGCGAAAGGTCCGGCCGGTCATGGTCCGATGCACGAGGGCGCCGACCGCGACCGCCACCACGAGAAACACCCACGCCTGGGTCGGGACCCCCAGCCAGCGTTCCTGCCCGAGGAACAGGAAGCCCGCGGGAAAATCCGTGTAGGTCACCGCCCCGCGGGTCAGCGCCTCGGCCAGGCCGCGGAACAGCGAGTAGGTGCCCAGCGTGACGATCAGCGGCGGCAGCCGCAGCCCTGCGATGAGGCCTGCGTTGACAGCGCCACCGAGTGCCCCCGCCACCACCGTGAGCGCGGCCGCGGCGCCGATGGAAAGCCCGGCGTCGTGCCAGAGCTGGCCGAACACCACCGCGCACAAGCCGAGCAGCGAGCCCACCGACAGGTCGATGCCCGCGGTCAGGATCACCGGCGTGAGCGCCAGCGCGAGGAGGCCGATCTCGCACGAGTGGCGCAGGAGATCGAACTGCCTGTCAAGCGTGCCGAAGCCCACCACCATCCCGCGCCGGTTCACGGTCGTGCCAAAGTGGTGGAACAGGGCCCACTCCGCCACGAGCACGAGCAGCAGCAG
>CAZUQB010000018.1:1755-20953 GCA_964622405.1 uncultured Opitutaceae bacterium
CGTCCGCCCGAGATGGCGACCCCGCCGACCACGACCGCCGCGATGACCTTGAGCTCGAGGCCGCTGCCGACCAGCGGCTGCACCTGCGGCGACTGGATCAGGTTCAGGGCGGCCGCCAGCCCGGTGAGGCCCCCGAGCAGCACGAACACCGCGAATGTGAGGCGCCGCGGCCGGAGTCCCGCCAGCCGCGCCGCCTCGGCGTCGCTGCCCACCGCGTAAAGCTGCCGCCCCGCCGCCACGGCGCGGAGAATCCAGGCCAGCGTTCCAGTCACGGCGCCGGCCACCAGCAGGATCAGGGTCTGGCCCGCCGTCTGGCTCAGTCCCAGCCACTGCACCGCGTCGGGCAGGTTCACAAATTCGCCCTGGCGCGCCAGGTTCAGACCCTGGCGCAGCGTCACCATCGTGGCCAGCGTCACCACGATCGACGGCAGGCCCGCCCCGGCCACCAGCGCGCCGTTGATGGCGCCGCCGAGCAGGCCGGCCGCCACGGCGGCCGGCACCACGAGCGCCGTCGGCCAACCCGCGGCCGCCAGGAGGCCCGCCGCGACACTGCAGACGGAAAAAAGCGAGCCCACCGAAATGTCGATCTGGCGGCTGATGATCACCAGCGCCATGCCGCAGGCCACGACCAGGGTCGGCGCCTCCCGCGCCAGCAGCGAGCGCAGCGGCGCCGCCTGGTAAAACGCCGGCGCCACCAGCGCGAGGACGGCGAGCAAGAGCAGCAGGACCGCCGTGACCCCGAGTTCCCGCGCGTAACGGCTCATGCGGCCCCCTTCCCGCCCGGGCCCAGCGCCGCCGCCATCACCTCGGTCGCCGCGGCCTGGCCCGGCAGCAGGTCGACCAGCGTCCCGCCCCGCATCACCCCGATCCGATCGCTCATGCCGAGGATCTCCGGCAGGTCGCTCGAGATCAGGATCACCGCCAGCCCCCGCGCCGCGAGTTCCCGGACCAGGCGGTGGATCTCGCCCTTGGCGCCGACGTCCACTCCCTGCGTCGGTTCGTCGAGCAGCAGCACGCGGGGCTCGGTCGCGAGCCACCGCGCCAGCGCCACTTTCTGCTGGTTGCCCCCGCTCAGGCTCGCCACCGGCGCCATGGGCCCCGCCGCGCGGATGGAAAACCGCGCGATGAAATCCGCCGCCTTCTCCCGCTCGAGGCCGTCGCGCAGCCAGCCGCCGGGAAACAGCGCCCGATGGGCGGCCAGCGTGATGTTCTGCGCCACCGGCAGCTCCAGCACCACGCCATGCCGGCGCCGGTCCTCGGGCACGTAGGCGATCCCGTGGCGCACCGCGGTCCGCGGCGAGTCGATCGCAATCGGCTTCCCGTCCAGCCGCACCTCGCCCGTGTCGGCCGGCGTCAGCCCGAAGAGCACGCCGGCCAGCTCGGTCCGCCCGGCTCCCACCAAGCCCGCCAGGCCCAGCACCTCGCCCGCGTGCACCGTCAGGCTGACCCCGTGCACCCCGGCCGCGCGGCAGCCGACCCCGCGCAATTCCAGCACCGGCGCACCCACCGTCCCAAGCCGGGGCGGAAAAAGCCCGTTCATCTCGCGGCCCACCATCAGCCGGATCAGCTCCGCCTCCGCCAGCTCGCCGGCGGCGCACGTGCCGACGCTGGCGCCGTCGCGGAGCACCGTCACGCGGTCCGCCAGCTCGAAGATCTCGTCGAGGCGGTGCGAGATGTAGATGATGCCGGCTCCGTCCGCGCGGAGGGTCCGGATGGTTTGGAACAGCCGGGCCTGCTCCCGCGACGTCAGCGAGGCGGTGGGCTCGTCCATGATCACGATGCGCGCGCCGGCCCCGAGCGCGCTGGCGATCTCGACGAGTTGCTGTTCCGGCATGGACAGGCGGCGCACCTCGGTCTCGGGCGCAACGTCGGCGCCGACGCGCTGCAGCAGGTCGGCCGCCGTCCGGCGGCGCGCCCGCCAGTCGACCCGGCGCAGCAGCCGCGGCGGCTCCAGGCGCAGCGCGAGATTCTCCGCCACGGTCAGGTCGGGGAACAGCGCCGGCTGCTGGTAGATGCACGCGATGCCGAGGGCCCGGGCCGACGCGGGATCGAGGCGCGCGAGCCGGCGGCCGTCCACCGCCAGGCGGCCCGCGTCGGGCGCGTGCGCGCCGGTCGCGATCCGGATCAGCGTGGACTTGCCGGCGCCGTTCTCGCCGAGGAGGGCGTGCACCTCGCCGGCCCGGAGCTCGAAGTCGACCCCGCGCAGGGCGCGCACGGCGCCAAAGGACTTCTCGACGGCCTCGAAGGCCAGCAGCGGGACGGGGGACATGACCGGACGCGGGGAGCGAGCCGCACCGGCGGATGCTCGCGCCGGCAGGCGCGCCCCACTCAAGTCCGATTGGCACCCGTGGCGAGCGCGAAACCCGCCGCCCGCAGCGAGCTCTGCGCGGCAAACGCGCGCTGCATCGCCTCCGTCAATCCGGCCACGGTCGGCACCGCGCCGCGCTCGTCCTCCCCGACCCAGGCCACCTGATCGGCCGGGAACGGCCGCACCGGCGCCGCCTGGTGAATCCGCTCGATCAGCGCGGTGTGGAGGCCGGCCTGGCCGGTCGTGCAGATGGGGGCATCCGGCTCCCGCAGGCGCCGCAGCGCGGACGTCATCATCAGGCGCCGGGTCGCATGCTGGTCGAGCACCGGCCAGGCCTCGCGCCGGCCCGCGCCGTCGACCAACCAGGCTTCATTCTCGTAGCGCCAGCCGGCCGTGCCGGCCGTGCCCGCCACGCAGATCTCGGGCTCGATCGGCTGCGCGCTCACGTGGCTCGCGCCAAACCAGAACCGCACGCCGCGCGCCGTCCGGAACGAAACGACGCCCGTGTCGAAGCTCTCGATCGCATGCGCGCGGAACAGCTCGGCGTCCTCCGGCTCCAGCCGCAGCTCTTCCGCGGCGGCGCCGCCGAAGAGGAGGCTCAGCATGACGAAATGACCGAAGGCGTTGTTGAGGGGCGAATCGTGCACCGCGACGCCGTCGACGCGCAGCCGGCCCGCCCAGTTGTTGCGGCGGAAATAGGCGCGGGGCCTCGGCCAGACCCCGAGGAAACGCACGGCGCGGATGTCGCCGATCCGACCCGCCCGCAGCGCGCCGGCGAGCGCCTGCGTGCCCGGGTCATAGCAATCCTGGAAGCCCACCGCGACAAACCGGCCGGCCGCCCGCTCCGCCGCCTGCACCGCGGCCACGCCCTCGCCCGAACCGGCGAGCGGCTTTTCCACCAGAACGTTCGCGCCCGCCTCCAGCGCCGCGATCGTCATGCGCACGTGCCAGTGGATGCCCGTCGGAATCAGGCAGAGGTCGATGCCGCCGGCGTGACGGCGCAGCATCTCGCCGTAATCCGCGTAGATCGCGCAGCCCCGGGCCCGCAACTCCGCGACGTTCGCGGCCTCCTCGTCGGGATTGATCACCACGGCGGCGACCAGATCGGCCTCGCCGCGGTCGCGGCACTCGCGGGCGAGTTGGAGGTGGATCTTGCCGTATCCGGAAATGCCGATGACGGCGAGACGGGGACGGGACGGGTTGGCGCTCATGGGTGCCGGCGGCGGATGCGCCGGTGGGGGGTTCGACCCAGGGTGATGGAGGAAATTGGGTTTCGGTGGGGCGGCCAGGGCTCCGGCAGAAATATGCAGCGGCGTCCGCCCACCTCTGGCGCACCGCCCGCCGCGCGGCCATTCGTCCGAGTCACTGACAGTCCGAGCACCCCGTGAAGGCATGAACTGTCCGAGCGGGCGCCGGCTCGCGGCCGCGGAGGATTCGGTCACGTTCGGCCCATGCCCCATTACCCCCGGTTGCCCCTGCTCGCGGCGACGCTGCTGCTCCTCGCCGGCTCCGCCGGCGCAGTGCCCACGATGGAGCGGCTCGACCGCGGCGTGGTCGCCGTGCACGAGGCCGACGGCAAGGTGTTCGTCAGCTGGCGACTGCTCGCCTCCGACCCCGACGGGGTCGCCTTCAACGTCTATCGCACCACCGCGGAGCCGGCCAGGGGTGCCGAACAGCCCGGCCAGTTCGGACCGCCGCCGCCGGCCGAGGCCGCGACCGTCCGCCTCAACGCGGAGCCGTTGACCGGCCCCACCTGGCTGCTCGACCCGGGGGCGCACCTCGAACGGGCGACCACCTACACCGTGCGCCCGGTGGCCGGGGGCGTGGAGGGTCCCGGCGATGCCGGCTGCACGCTGCCGGCGGGCGCCCCGCCGCTGCCGTACCACTCGATCCCCCTGCAGACCCCGGCCGGCTACGCGCCGAATGACGCGTCGGTCGGCGACCTCGACGGCGACGGCCGGTACGAGATCGTCCTTCATCAAGCCGGACGCGGTCGTGACAATTCGCAGAGCGGGCCCACCGACCCGCCGATCCTCCAGGCCTACCGGCTCGATGGCACGCTCCTGTGGACCATCAACCTTGGCCGCAATATCCGCGAGGGGGCCCACTACACGCAGTTCCTCGTCTACGACTTCGACGGCGACGGCCGGGCCGAGGTCGTGTGCAAGACCGCCGACGGCACGGTGGACGGCGTCGGCCACGTGATCGGCGACCCGCAGGCGGACTGGCGCGAGCCGGCCGGCGCGACCGTCCCGTCGCCCGACGCCACCGGCGCGCTCAAGACCCCGGCCGGCTACGCCGCCGCCTTGGAAGGCCGGATCCTGCGCGGGCCGGAGTATCTCACCGTGTTCGACGGCCGCACGGGCGCCGCGCTCGCCACCACGCGCTACATTCCCGGCCGCCACCCCGACACCGACAACCCGGCCCCCGAGCAGATGAAGGCGGTGTGGGGCGACAGCTACGGCAACCGCTCCGACCGTTTCCTCGCCGCCGTCGCCTACCTCGACGGCGAGCACCCGAGCTTGGTGATGTGCCGCGGCTACTACACCCGGACCGTGCTGGCGGCGTGGGACTGGCGCGGCGGGAAGCTGACCTCGCGCTGGGTCTTTGATTCCGCGGACGGCACGCCGGGCAACGACAAGTTCGGGGGCCAGGGCAACCACAACCTCAGCGTGGCGGACGTCGACGGGGACGGCCGCGACGAGATCATCTACGGCGCGATGGTCGTCGACGACAACGGCCGCGGCCTGTACTCGACCGGCTGGGGCCACGGGGACGCGCTGCACGTCGGTGATCTCGTGCCGGATCGGCCCGGCCTCGAGGTGTTCGACATCCAGGAACGCTTCGCCGGCGAGGGCATGAGCCTGCGCGACGCCCGCACGGGCGAGGTGCTCTTCACCGTCCCGTCGGTCCATCCGGACGGCGCCAAGCGGGAGGGACCCGGCCGCGGCAACGCGTTCAACATCGACCCGCGGTTTCCCGGCGCGGAATGCTGGGCGGCCGGCGCCGGCATGGATGGGCTCTACACGGCGAAGGGCGTGAAGTTCCTCGAGCACCGGCCCCGCGGCTTCCCGGTGAACTTCGGGATCTACTGGGACGGCGATTTCCTCTCGGAGCTGCTCGACTACAACCGCATCGTGAAGTGGAACTGGCAGACCAATTCGCTCGACCCGCTGCTGGTGGCCCACGATTGCATCGCGAACAATGGCACGAAGGCCACGCCGGTGCTGACCGCCGACCTCTGGGGTGACTGGCGGGAGGAGGTCGTCTGGCGCACCCGGGACAACCGGGAACTGCGCATCTACACGTCGACGATCCCGACGGTTCACCGGCTCGTGACCCTGATGCACGACCCGCAGTACCGCCTGAGCGTCGCGTGGCAGAATGTCGCCTACAACCAGCCGCCGCACCCGAGTTTCTATCTCGACGAGGCCGCGCCCCTGCCGCCGCGTCCGAACATCCGGTTTCCGGCCGAGAAATGAACTGCCGCCGCATCCGTGAGTCCTGTCTGCGTCGCGTGGCCGGCCCGGGGCTGGCCAGTTTGCTCGCATCGATGGCGCCGGCCGTTGAACCGTCCGCCGCCGCTCCTGCCGCCGAGGCCCCGCCGCGCGCCTTCACGCTGAGCCGGATCCCGCCGGTGTATCCGGTGCCCTACCAACCGGCGTCCGAGGCCGAGATTCGCGCGGTGCTGGAGCGCGTCCATGGCTATCTCGCGCAGGTCAGCGGTTTCACCGTCGTGGACCGCGACACCGGGAAGACCGTCGAGGATCTTGATAATCCGCCGGCGCACGTCGCCCTGGTGCCGGATGAGTACCTGCTTTCGAGCTATGAATGGGGCGTGACCTACGCCGGCATGCTGCTCGCGGCCGAAGTGACCGGCGATCCCCGCTACCGGGACTACACGGCGGCCCGGCTGCATGCGATCGCGGTGGTGGCGCGGCAGGGACGGCGCGAGCCGCCGGCCGCGCCGGACGAGCCGCCCGGCCTGCCGCGGCTTCTGCGGCTGCGCGGAGTGATCGCGCCGCGCAGCCTGGATGACGCGGGCGCCATGGCCGCCGCCATGATCAAGGCCAGCCGGGCCGGCCTCGCGCCGGACGAACTGCGCCCGTGGATCGACCAGTACCTCGCGTGGATCACGACCGGGCAGCTGCGGCTCGCCGACGGCACGTTCGCGCGCAACCGGCCCCTTCCCCACACCCTCTGGCTCGACGACCTCTACATGAGCGTGCCGGCCCTCGCGCAGATGGGGGCACTGACCGGGGACACCCGCTACTTTGACGACGCAGTTAAGCAAATCCGGCAGTTCTCGCAGCGCCTGTTCGAGCCCGGCGTGGGACTTTACCGTCACGGCTGGGTCGAGGGAATGGAGCCGCACCCGAGCTTCCGCTGGGCGCGCGCCAATGGCTGGGCGTTGGTCGCGATGGCCGAGCTCCTTTCGGTCCTGCCGCAAAACCACCCGCGGCGCGCCGAGGTGCTCGCGCAGTATCGCGAGCACGCGCGGGGCCTGGCCGCGGTGCAGGGCCCGACCGGCCTCTGGCACCAGCTGCTCGACCGGCCCGACTCGTATCCCGAGACCTCCGCCTCGGCCATGTTCACCTATGCGCTGGCCCGCGGCATCAACCGCGGCTGGCTCGACCGCCTGGCCTACGGCCCGGCCGTCTCGCTTGGCTGGAATGCCGTCGCGCAGCAGGTGAACGCCCGCGGTCAGGTCGAGGGCACCTGCATCGGCACCGGCATGGGCTTTGATCCGGCCTTCTATTATTTCCGTCCCGTGAGTCCCCACGCCGCCCACGGCTACGGGCCGGTCCTGCTGGCCGGTGCCGAGATGATCGCGCTGCGGCGCGGACCCGGCGCGGCGGCCGCCGTGAGCGACGGCGCGATGCAATTCGCCCCGTCCCCTTCCCGCTATTGACCATGAGCCCGAACGGACTTCGCCGCCTGACGCTGGGCCTCGTCATTGCCCTCGTCGCGGGCGCCGAACCGGCGCCGTCGCAGCTGCCGACGCCGCCGCGGGTGACCAATCCCACGCCGGCGCGGCCGATTCCCCCGGGGCCTTACACCCCGGACTGGGACTCGATCCGGGCGCACTACCGGGCGCCCGACTGGTTTCTCGACGCGAAATTCGGCATCTTTCTCCACTGGGGCGTGTACGCGGTGGCCGCGCGCCAGAGCGAGTGGTACCCGCGGCACATGTACTCGAACCCCGGAATCGCCGAGTGGCACCGGCAGCAGTTCGGCCCGCAGGACCGCTTCGGCTACAAGGACCTCATCCCGCTGTTTCGCGCCGAGCACTTCGATCCCGCCGCCTGGGCGCGGCTCTTCAAGGACGCCGGTGCGCAGTATGTCGTGCCCGTGGCGGAGCACCACGACGGTTTCGCCATGTGGGACAGCGCGCTGACCCGCTGGAACGCCAAGCAGATGGGGCCGCATCGCGACGTGATCGGCGAGCTGGCCGCCGCGACGCGCGACGCGGGCATGAAATTCGGCGTGTCCTACCATCGCATCGAAAATTGGAGCTTCATGTACCCCGCGCTCGACCAGCCGACCGACCTGTTCGACCCGGCCTACGCGGACTTCTACGGTCCGCCCCAGCGGCCCGCCCGCGGCGAGCAGGGGGCGGGCGAGGTGTTGAACGGACTGACGACGCAGCAGAGCCCGGCATTTCTGGAGGAATGGCTGCGGCGCGGCCAGGAGCTCATCGACCGGTACCAGCCCGACCTCATCTATTTCGACAACGGGGTGAACGGGCGCGGCTTCGATCCGATCAAGCTCCGTTTCGCGGCGTATTACTACAACGAGGCCGCCCGCTGGGGCCGTCCGGTGACCCTGGTCGCCAAGGGCGGGAACGCGCCCGAGGGTCCCGCCTACCTCGCCGGCGCCGTCCTCGACTTCGAGCGCGGCCACCCGGCCGACCTCCTGTCGGCACCCTGGCAGACCGACAACACGGTCCACTCCCGCTGGGGCTACCTCGAGGACACCCAGTACCGGAGCGTGGGCACGCTGGTGCGCGAGCTCATCGACAACGTCAGCAAGGGCGGCAATCTCCTCCTCAATTTCTCGCCACGGGCGGACGGCACGATTCCCGAGGAGCAGCTGGCGCTGCTCCGGGGCATCGGCCGCTGGCTGGCGCTCAACGGCGAGGCCATCTACGGCACGCGACCGTGGCACCGCTTCGGCGAGGGTCCGGTCCAGGTCGGCCGGCCGGACCAGCGCGACGAACGCGCCCGCATCCAGCGCGAGGCGGCCGGCGACGGCGCGGCGCCGAGCTACACGGGACGCGACTTCCGGTTCACGACGCGGCCCGCGCAGGCCGGCCGGCCCGGGGCCCTCTACGCGATTGTCATGCGCTGGCCCGCCACCGGCGAAGCCCTGATCACCTCCCTTGCGACCGCGGGCCCCACCGGACCGCGCGTCGAGCGGGCCGAGTTGCTGGGGGCCGGACCGATTTCATTCGTCCAGGATGCCGCCGGCCTTCATTTGAAGCTGCCCGCCGATGCGCCCTGCGATGACGCGTGCGTGTTCAAGCTCACCGGTCCCAATCTGCCATGAGACTTTCGCTCCTGCTGCTCGCCACGCTCGGCCTCACCGCGGCCCGGGCCGAAACCGACCGCGTCCGCTGGCACTTCGACCTCGGCACCCTGCCGCTGTCCGAAACCTACACGCCGCTGCGCGGGTACGGCTTCGACCTGGGGACCCAGCCGACGGCGGACAACCGTCCGTTCTATTTCTCGGTCAGCGTGCCGGAGGGAAACTACCGCGTGACCGTGACCCTCGGCGATCCGCGCGCGGCCAGCAACACCACGGTCAAGGCGGAGTCCCGGCGGCTCATGCTGGAGGCTGTGGCCACGGCGCCGGGCGAATTCGAGACGCGCACCTTCATCGTCAACGTCCGCACGACGGCCCTGCCCGCCCCGCCCGCCAACGCCCCGGGCGGCACGAGCGTGATCCTGAACGACCGGGAGGAGGGCTCGCTGACCTGGGACCGGAAGCTGACGCTCGAGTTTGGCGGACCGGCGCCGCGGGTCGGGTCGGTCGTGATCGAGCGGGCCGAAGTGCCGACGGTGTTCCTCGTCGGCGACTCGACCGTCACCGACCAGCGGGGCGAGCCCGGGGCCAGCTGGGGCCAGATGCTGACGCGCTTCCTCGACCCGACGGTCGCGGTGGCCAACCACGCCGAGTCCGGCGAGACGCTGAAGTCGTTCCTCACGGGCCTGCGCCTCGCGAAGGTGCTGAGCCAACTCAGGGCCGGCGACTACGTTTTCATCCAATTCGGCCACAACGACGAGAAGACCGCCTGGCCGCAGACCTACGCCGAGGCCCATACGACCTATCTCGCCTATCTCCGGGCCTATGTCGCCGAGGCGCGCCTGCGCGGCGCCACGCCGGTGCTGGTCACGTCCGTGCAGCGCCGGACGTTTGACGCGGCGGGAAAGATCCGGAACACCCACGGCGACTACCCGCAGGTGGTGCGGGAGCTCGCGGCGGCGGAGCATCTCGCGCTCATCGACCTCGACCGTGCGAGCACCGCGCTGTACGAGGCGCTCGGCCCGGACCGGGCGCCGCTGGCCTTCGGTGACGGCGGCCGCGACATCACCCATCACAACAACTACGGCGCCTACGAGCTGGCCAAGTGCGTGGTCCAGGGCATCCGCGACGCCCGGCTGCCACTGGCGCAGGCCATTGTGCCGGAGTTTGCCGGCTTCGACCCCGCGCATCCGGATGCGCCCGAGACCTTCCGCCTCGCCGCCAGCCCCGTGCACGGCAGCGCCCCCTTGCGGGGCAACTGAAGACCGCCGCCCCGCCGCAGTCCGGAGCGACCGGGCGGCTAGGTCAGACGGTCCGAGCATTGCCTGATTGCCGGCGCCGTCTTGCTGTGTCTCGCTGCCAGCCCGCCCCATGAAGAAGCAGCGCGTCGCGTTCGTCGGCACCGGCAGCCGGGCCATCAGCTTTCTCGAGCCGCTGGTCACCACGTACCGGGAGGCCAATGACCTCGTCGCGCTGTGCGACCTGAGCCCGACCCGGCTTGCCTATTACAACGGCCTGCTCGCGGGGGAGCTGGGCTCCCACGCGGTGCCGGCGTACGGCGCGGATCGCTTCGACGCGATGCTGCGCGAGACGCGACCGGACCTGGTGTTCGTCTGCAGCAAGGACTCGACCCACCACGACTACATCGTGCGCGCGCTGCACGCCGGGTGCGACGTGATCACCGAGAAGCCGCTGACGATCGACGCCGCGAAGTGCCGCGCGATCCTCGACGCGCAGCGCGCCACGGGCCGGCGGATCCGCGTCGCCTTCAACTACCGCTGGGCGCCGTTCCGGACCAAGGTGCGGGAACTGATCCTCGCGGGCACGATCGGCCGGGTGCATTCCGTGAACCTCGAGTACCTGCTCGATACGAATCACGGCGCCGACTACTTCCGTCGCTGGCACTCCAGCGCCGCCGAATCCGGCACGCTGCTGGTGCACAAGAGCACCCACCATTTCGACCTGGTGAACTGGTGGCTCGACGCCATTCCCGCCCAGGTGTTCGCGTTCGGCGACCTCGTGTTTTACGGCCGCCGCAATGCCGAGGCCCGGGGCGACGGGCACCTCACCCGCTACCCGCGCTACACCGGCGAGCCCGCGGCGAAGGACGATCCGTTCCGACTCGATCTCGACGAGAGCGAGATCTTCCGGCGGCTCTACCGGGCGGCCGAGGCCGACTCCGGCTACCTGCGCGACCAAAATGTCTTTCGGGACGGCATCGACATCCCCGACCAGATGTCGGTCAACGTCCGGTACCGCACGGGCGCGCTGCTCACCTACTCCCTCGTCTGCTATTCCCCGCGGGAAGGCATGCGGGTCAGCCTCAACGGTGACCGCGGCCGGATCGAGTATCACGAGTTCATCGGCACCCACATGAACCGCGGGGTCCGGCCCAAGGACTTCAAGCTCGACGAGCGGCCCGGCGCCGAGGCCGAGGGCGAGCGGATCGTCGTTTATCCGCACTTCCAGCCCAGCCACGAGGTCCAGGTGCCGCCCGCCGAAGGGGCCCACGGGGGCGCCGATGCAATCCTGGCCCGGCATTTTTTCTCGCCGGATTCGCCGGCGGACCCCTGGAAGCGCACCGCGGGCCACGAGCAGGGCGCCGCCTCGATCCTGATCGGCATCGCCGCCGTCGAGTCAATCCGGCGAAACCAGCCCGTGAACATCACGGACCTGGTGCCGCTCCGGCCGGACGCGGTCCACCTCAGTCAGCTGACGTGACCCGGGCTTCGCCCGGTCAGCTCGCGCCGATCACCGCCGTCGTCACCTCGGCCTTGCGGCGGGCGCGTGAATCCAGCACCTGCTGCACGAGGGCGAACGGCGTCAGGAGGATGATCTTCACGTCCATCAGGAAAGTCTTGTGATGGGCGTAGTGGATATCGAGGCGGATCATCTCCTCAAAGGTGGTGCGGTTCTTGCCCGAGACCTGCCACAGCCCGGTGAGGCCGGGCAGCGTGGCGAAGCGCTCGCGCTGCCACGGCAGGTAGTGATCGTACTCGTACGGGACGCACGGGCGGGGACCGATGAAGCTCATCTCGCCCTTCAGGACGTTGATCAGCTGGGGCAGCTCGTCGAGGCCCGAGGCCCGGATCCACTTCGCGCCCGGGAGGAGCCGCGAATCGCCGCGGGCGTCCATCTTCATCATCGGGGCGTTCGAGCCGATCAGCTCGGTGGTGAGCGCGCGATGGATGCCGGTGTCCGCGCCGACCTTCATCGTGCGGAACTTGTAGATCATGAAACTGCGGCCGAGATAACCGATGCGCTCCTGGCGGAAAAAGATCGGGCCCGGCGACACGAGCTTCATCAGGATGACGCCGACCAGCGTGAACAGGCCGAGCACCGGCAGCGCGAGCAGGCACAGCACCACGTCGATGGCCCGCTTCCACATCGGCATCGGGACCGACGGGACCACCAGCATGGGCGTTTGACTGACGGACGGGGAGTTTTGAACCGCGAGGCGAGCAGTACGCGTTGACATGGGGCAATTCAGTGGGCGGCAGCTGAAGGTAAGGTCAGGTCGAACAATTGGCGGGAGATTAGCGCCTGGACTGCGCCAGCCTCCGAAAAGACGTACTTGTCCTGGGTAGATTTTCTCCGGAGGAGAGGGGATCTGCCCAAGATTTGTAAATCATGTGCGAAATTTCCGAATTTCGGCCGCCCACCAGCAAACACGGAGAATACGCATCGTGTTTGCACTAATAGGTAGGGGGTACTCTCCTTGGGCGTCCCTACCTAGGCGGCCGTGAGGATTTGCCTCCGTCGATTCCAGTTTTCACCTTGGAGTGAGGCGCCGGAAACCGCGATTTACCCAGCGAAGGAGGCAGCCTGCAGCTCGATGCGGCCCCGGATCCACGCCCAAGAAGTGCCGGTCGGCCGGCCGCCAAATTCCGCTGAAGACAAAGCAAGATTCGCGCAGCGCACGATGGGGCTTTGGCTTACACTAGGGGACCATGAAAACGATCCTGGTGCCCGTCGATTTCTCGGCATCGACCGCGCGGGTGTGCGAGGCAGCCCAGACCCTCGCGGATCTGATTGGTGGGCAGTTGCTGGTCCTGCACGTGGTCCAGCCTCCCCCCGTGGTGATGAACGAATACTACGCGTTTGACGCGGGCCAGATGGCCTCCGCCGTCATCGCCGGTGAAAAATACGCCGACCGGAAGCTCGCCGAGCTGGCCAAGCAGCTCGAGAAACCCGGCCGGCCCGTCCAGACCGTGCGCGAAACCGGCCAGCCCGTGCCGACCATTCTCGATCGGGCCGAAGCCGCGCCCGCCGACTACCTCGTCGTCGGCTCGCACGGCCACGGGGCGCTCTACGATCTGTTTGTCGGGAGCACGACCCAGGGAATTCTCAAGAAGGCCCATTGCCCCGTGCTCGTGATCCCGAGCCACGCCGCCCAGCCGACCGCCCGCTGAATCGGTCCTTTCTCTCGCCGCTCATCGTTTCCCATGCCCAAGGCCACCATTGCCCGTCCCTCGACTTCGAACCGCGCCCCGGCCCCGCGCCCGGTCGCGACTCCGGCCTCGCCGGACCGCCATGGCCACCACCCATGGGCCCAGGATCTCCTCGAGCTCGGCGTCAGTCCCGACGCGCGCGTCAACTGCACCGAGCCGGCCACTTCCCCTGCCGCCCCCAAACCGCGGCCCTGACAAGACGGGCGGCGGCCACCAGTCGGGCGGCCGCCGCCTGATCCCCCTGCCCGACTGAGCGAACATGGCGCCCGCAACGGAATACGCTCCACTCGGAACGGTCCCGGTGCTAGCGTCCGGGCAACCCCACCCCACCATGGATCTCACCGAGGCCATCTACGGGCGCCGTGCCATCCGACACTTCACGGACGCGCCCGTGCCGACGACGGCGATCGAGCACCTCATCAAGGCCGCGCTCCAGGCTCCGAGCGCGACCAACCAGCAGCCCT
Source organism: uncultured Opitutaceae bacterium (assembly GCA_964622405.1). Taxonomy (GTDB): domain Bacteria; phylum Verrucomicrobiota; class Verrucomicrobiia; order Opitutales; family Opitutaceae; genus Opi-474. The sequence goes on from CAZUQB010000018.1 coordinate 15,504, forward strand.
GGGCGTTCGGCGTCGTGCGCGGACAGGACCAGCTTCGGCAGATGTCGGACCGCGCGAAGGACTATATCCTGGTCACCCTGCCGCGCGACCTGACGCTGCACCACATCGCCGACACGCTGTCCCGGCCCGAGACCAACGTGTTTCACGACGCCGGCACGCTCATTGTCATCTACGCCAAGCCGGCGCGCTTTCACCCGGTCGAGGACTGCTTCCTCGCCGCGCAGAACCTGATGCTCGCCGCCCACGGGCTTGGCCTGGGCACGTGCCCGATCGGCTTTGCGCGGCAGTGGCTCGATCTCCCGGAGATCAAGCATGAGCTCGGCGTGCCCGTGCGCTACACCGTCGCGATGCCCATCGCGGTGGGCTGGCCCGCCGGTCCCGCGGCGCCGGTGACCCGCCGCGAGCCGGAGATCGTGTGCTGGCGCGAGACGCCCGGTCGCGGCTTGTCCGCGGTGCCATTCCCGTTTGCCCGGCCCCCGACCAGTCCGCCGTGAGGCCGCCTAGCGGGCCGCGAGCCCGAGCGCACGGCGCGCGTTGCGGCCGAGGATCTTCCGCTTCGCCTCGAGCGTGATCCCGGCGAACAGCACGCGGCCCAGCTGCGACGCCTGGTCCAGGAACACCGCGTCACTGCCCCACACGATCTTGTCCTCGAGCCCCGCGGTCACGAGCTCCTCGATGAGGCCGCGCGGGCAGGACGACAGGCAGAGTTCCACAAACACGGTGGGATAATCGCGCGCGAACCGCTTGTACTGCTCCAGTTCGCCCGAGCCGATGTGCGCCAGCAGCCAGCGCACGCGCGGGAAGCGGCGGATGTGACCCTCGAGTTCGTTGAGCTCCGGACCGAACACATGGGCCAGCACCGGCATCGCATGCACGTTCGCATGCGCGAACACGGGCTCGTAGTTGGGATGATTGTACGGCAGGCCGGGCCGCGCGCCATACGACCAGACTTTGAGGCCGCGAAACCCGGCGGCGAGGCCGGTTGCCAGCTGCGCGGCAACCTTCTCCGGGTACCCCACGTCGACCACCTGGTAGCCAAAGAAGCGGTCGGGGAACCGGCGCAGTGCGGCCGCCACCAGCTCATTGCCCCCCTCGGCGTCGCCGAAGATCGCCGGGATCGCGCTCACGCACGAGAGCTGGATGCCCAGGCGGTCCATCGACGCCAGCAGCGCCTCCGGCGTCGGTCGCACGATTGGAAAATCCGGCCCGTGGCCGAAATGGGTGTGCGCGTCGATCACGAGCTCGCCGGTCAGGGGCCGGCCCGCGCGTCCCGCCTCGGTCATCCAGTCCGGCGTCATGGCGTCACCTCCGCCAGCAGGCGTTCCAGGTTGCCGTGCGCGATCGCCGCCCGCGCCTCCTCCGGAATCGGCGCATACGTCAGCAGCGTGACTGACGCCCCGCCTTCCGCCTCCGGATACGAGGTGCCCCACACCCAGCGGTCCGGGCCGAAGGTCGCCACCAGCTCCGGGATCCCCTCGTGCACCGAGTACGCGCTGCTCAGGCAAAGGTGCAGGTTCGCGTGGCGGGCCAGCAGCGCGTAGAGCGCCCGGTGGCGGCCGAGCCGCGGCACCTGGGTGAGCACGAGTCGGAGCGACGGGTACGCCGCCATGACTTCGTCCACGTCGTCGAGGGTCAGGCTCCGGTAGTCCACCAGCAGCGGCAGCCGCGCGGACGCGCACAGTTCGTAGAGCAGGCCGGCGCCCCAGGGACGCGGCGAGAACATGTGGTCGCGCGGGCTGATCCAAGCCACCCGCATGCCGCGCTCGAGCGCGCCGGCGAAGGTGTACTCGAGGGAATGGGTCTGGGGCTCGCCGTCGGGGGTGAGGCAGGGCGCCGGGATCCACGCCGGATGCTCGGCCGCCTCGCGCCACAGCACCTCGTTGCCCCAGTGCGGCGCGTTCTCGATGCACTGGCGGTGGCGCACCACGGCGCGCGCGATGTCGAGGCGCTGCAGCTCGCGGTCGAGGTCGGCGGCGTCAGGCCGGAATCGCTCGAATGGCTTCCGCGGAAGGCCGACCAGGGCGTCGCAGGCGATGAGTTTCACGGCGGCCATGTCAGGGTAACCGCTGCAGCCAATCACGTACTGCCCCTTCCGTCGCGTCCGAAAACGCCCCGGGCACGACCCGGACGCGGGCGCCCGCAAAGACCGGCGCGGCCCGCCGCCCCAGCAGTCGCCGCCCGCCATCCCGCGGCCCCACCACCAGCGCGGGCGCGCCCTGCAGCCGCACCGCCTCGGGTCCTTCCACGGCCCCGAGGATGCGGGGAAAGTAGGCGTCATGGGTCCAGGTCGGACGCGGTTCCGTCGCAAGATCCGCAAACCGCGCCAGCGGCTCGAGCAGGAGCAGGCCGCCCAGCCGCCCGCCGTGCAGCAGCGCCGCGAGCGCCGCCACGTTCGCGCCCAGGCCGAACCCGCCGACCACGATGCGCGCGGCCGGCACGGGCCATTCCCGCCGGACATGATCGAGCACCCGCACCGCGTCGCGCACCCGCAGCGCCATCACGGACTCGCCCGTCGCCGCGCTCAGGTAGCCGGCCCAGCGGTCGACTCCGCCCCAGCCCACGACGTCATAGGGCGACGGCAGCGGGCGCGTGTCACCCCAGCCCGGCAGGTCCACCGCCAGCACCCCGCGCGCGCCTTGCGTCGGGTTGAAGAGGCCCGCCACGCGATTGAGCCAGCCCCATTGGTGCAGTCCGGTCCAGCGGCCGCGGTCGTCGAAAAACACCAGCACGCCGGCCGGCCGGCCCCCGGGCCGCAGCATCGTCGCGGGTAGTTCCCAGTCGGGACCGTCCCGCAGGCTCAGCTCCTGAAACTGATGGGTCCACAGGCCCATGCCGCCGCCGGGCGCCGCAACCGCGGCCAGCTTGTTCCGACGGTGCCGGGCAAACTCCGGAATCAGCGCGGCCAGCGCGCGCCGCGCCCTCGCCGCGCTGGTCACGGGCTGGCGCGCGCGCGCCGCCCGGGCCGCCGCCGTGGCCATGCAGAGTCCGAACGGCGGCGCGCCGCGCAGGTCGGACTCGTCCAGCAGCTGGAGGCGCCGCGGCAGCCGCACCGGTTCCGCGCGCGCGGGCCCTGGCGCCCAGCGGCGCATCCAACCGACAAACTCGCGGGCCTGGTTCGGCGTGTACTCGTGGCCGCACTCGTCGACCAGCACGCGAAACCGCGCCGACTCGCCCACCGCGGCATACGCGCGACGCACCGGCGCCACGAGCGCACCAAGGTGACGCGCGGTCAGCACGGTGTCGTGCCGCCCCGCCATCAGCAGCAGCGGGCGAAACCGGGCCCCCAGCAGCAGCTCGCTCAGGCCCAGGCCGTCCGCGAAGCGCCGCCACCACTGCGTCTCCGGACAGCCCGCGTAGCCATTGCGGACCGGATGCAGCTCGTCCGGCAGGCCGAAGCACGATGGGCCGAGCACCGTGAGCCGCGGGTCCAGCAGCGCGCAGCACACGGTGGAAAACCCGCCGCCGGACACGCCCGTCATGGCGACGCCCCGGCGCGGGTCGACATCGCGCCGCGCCAGCACGTAGTCCACTGCGCGCAGCGCATCGGCGAGGAAGAACGCCAGCGGATTCTGTCCCACCACGTATCCCCGCACGCCGTCGACAAAGTGATCATTGCCGCGCGCCTTCTCGCCGAAGCCCGGCGGGTCGAACGACACGCTCAGGTAGCCGTTGGCGGCGAAAACCTGCGGCGGATACTGCTCGTTCGGGGTCCGCTTGGAATTGTGCCCCACCGGCGTCACCACCGCCGGCCACGGCGGCGCCCAGCGGCGCGGGTCGGGCTTCCAGACGGTGACATTCATCCACGCGCCGGGGAGCGACTCGACCAGGACGTTCTCGAACGCGAACTCGCCGCAGTCGCGCCCACCCTGCCGCCGCTCCCGCCACCGGGCCGGGCGCACCAGATCGGGATGCTCCAGCGCGGCCGCGAAGCGGCGGCGCACTCCCGCCGCATGCGCCCGCCAGTCTGCCGCCGAGCGCAGCCCGCGGCGCACGGTCGCGGCCTCGCCCAGCTGGCGGAGCGCGGTGGCGACCAGGTGGCGCCGCAGCATGGTGCGGAGGTCGCCGCCGGGCGCGGGGGGCTGGTAAAGCGGGGCGTCGGGCATCGGAACAGCCGCGTCCTAGCCTTCAGGCGACTCGCGGCCCCGGGTCCCCACCACGGGGCGCAAGCTGATCGACGGGGGCGGAATCGAGCATGACGGGCTGGACAATTGGCGCGCCCGCCCCAAGAGCCAAGGTTAGTTTTTCGCCCCACCCCGCATGCAGCCGTCCCGCCTCGCCCTGTCCGTGGCCGCCGACCAACCCGGACCCAAGATCAGCCGGCATATCTTCGGTCAATTCGCCGAGCATCTCGGGACGTGCGTGTACGACAGCATCTGGGTCGGCGAGGATTCGCCGATCCCCAACGTGCGCGGCATCCGACGGGATGTGGTCGCGGCCCTGCGGGAGATTCGGATGCCGAACATCCGGTGGCCCGGCGGCTGTTTCGCGGACGCGTACCACTGGCGCAACGGCATCGGCCCGCGGGCCGGTCGCCCGCGGATGCGCAACGACACGTGGGGGGCGGTCGAGACGAACGCGTTCGGCACCCATGAGTTTCTCGACTTCTGCGCGCAGGCGGGAGCTGAGCCCGTGATCTGCGGGAATCTCGGCACCGGCACCGTCCAGGAGATGCGCGACTGGGTCGAGTACCTCAACGCCCCGACCGGCGCCGGCCTCGCCGACGAGCGCGCCGCCCACGGTCATCCGGCCCCGTTCGGCGTGCGCTACTGGGGCGTCGGCAACGAGAGCTGGGGCTGCGGCGGCCTGATGCGCGCCGAATACTACGCCGACGAGTTCCGCCGGTACGCCAATGCCCTCGGCAACTACGAGAAATCCGCCCTCTTCCGCATCGCCACCGGGCCCGGTGTGGACGACTACCACTGGACCGAGGTGATCATGCGCGAGTGTTCGACGCCGCGGTTCAACCCGCGCGTGATGGACGGCCTGTCGCTCCACTACTACATGAACGGCGGCATCCCGCCCGGACGCGAACAGCTCAAGCTGCTCGCGACGCAGTTCACCGCCGACGAGTGGCGCGCGGTCATGGCGCACGGCTGGTTCATCGACGAACTGATCACGAAGCACTCCGGCATCATGGACCGCCACGACCCGGATCGCCGGGTGAAGCTCATCGTCGACGAATGGGGCTCGTGGTACGCGCCGGATCCCGGTCCGCGGCCGAGCCTGTTCTTCCAGCAGCAGACCATCCGCGACGCCCTGCTGTCCGCGCTCACTTTCGACTCGTTCATTCGTCATGCCGAGCGCGTCCACATGGCCAACGCCGCCCAGGTGGCCAATGTGCTCCACTCCGTCCTGCTGACGTTCGGCGCGGTCACGGTCCGCACGCCGACGTGGCACGCGTTCCATCTCTACGTCCCGCACCAGGACGCCCAGCGCCTGCCGGTCAGCGG
>CAZUQB010000019.1:0-15204 GCA_964622405.1 uncultured Opitutaceae bacterium
AGCAGAACGCCGAGCGGCGGGCGAAGTTCACCCAGCCGGTGCGCGGGTTCAGCGCGGGCTTCGGCAGCCGCTCCTCGATCCAGTAGTGCATCACCACGAACTCGGACTCGGGCAGCGAGGTCCACCACGGGTCGACGTCGCCCGGCCGCGGCTTGAACGTGTCCCGGCCCTCCGTGAGGTAGGTCTTTTCGGGCTCCAGCATCTCCCCGACACGGAACACCCGCTGGCCGCCCTCGCGGTCGGGCGAGAACTTGGGCAGCCGCGCCCGGGGGGCGCGCCGCCCGTTGACGAAGAGCGAGCGGAAGTGGCGCTTGCCCAGCGGAACTTCCGGCAGGTCGAGCGTCCACTCGGTGCGGCCGTTACGGTGCCCGACTTTCCACCCGGTCAGCACCTCGCCGCCGTCGAACACCGGCCGGGCGCCGGGCGCGGCCACGAACGCGATCGCGGAATCCGCGTCGGTGAACTGCACGGGCGCCGTGATCGGATAGGTGCCGGCGTGGACCAGCACGGTGACGGGCCCGGTGAGTTTGCCGTCGGCCCTCCGGCGGCGGAGCTGGTCGCGGGCCCCGGCCAACGTGGCCCAGGGACGGGTGGCGGAACCGGGCGCGGTGTCGCGGCCGCGGGGCGAGAGATGAAAGACGGTCATGGTCGGACGGGGTGGGGAAACGGCGACTCCCACTCAGCCAGCCGCGGCGCCGGTTGCGAAGGCAATTCCGGCGGCCGCGCTGAAAGTTTCAGGACGCGGACCGGCGCGTCGTCGATCGTCAGTGGGCCGGGAGCGCGATGAGCTGGCCGTCAAAGCCGGCGGCGATGACCTTGCCGTCAGCCAGTGCCAGGGAGCCGGCATACCCGCCGAACCCGTTCGGTGGCGCCGGCGGGGCGAGAAGCTGCCAGCAGACCTCCCCCGTTTTCCGGTCGAGGGCCATGAGACCGCCCACGTGCGCGATGACTGTGCCGGGAATGTTCTGGGCCGCGGTGCCGGTGAACACGCGGTCGGCGGTGACCAGCGGCGTGCCCCAGTTCATGCCGTGGACCGGTGTTTCCCACCGCGCGCGTCCGGTGGCCGGGTCCAGTGCGGTCACGCGGCTGTAGTCCGACGCACCAATGTAGAGCAGGCCGTCGACCAGCGCAGGCGTCGATTCGACCCAGGAGAACCAGTAGGAAAACCGCCAGGCCTCCGCGCCGTCGGCGAGGCGAAAGGCGTGCACCAGATAGTCCCGGCTGCCCACGATCACATTGCCGGCTGCAACCACGGGCGTCGTCACCACGCCGCCGTCCGTCTTGAAGCGGCGGATTTCCTCGTGGGTCCGGCGGTCGAGCAGCACCACGCTCCCGTCCATCGTGCCGAACAGCAGGGTGTCGGTCTCGGTTCGTCCCACGCTGGAAAAGACCGCGGCTCCCGCGGCGTGCCGCCACCGCACCTGGCCGCCGGCCGCGTCAACCGCGTAGAGCCCGCCGTCGCTCGAGCCGCAGTACACGACACCGTCCCACACGAGCGGGGTCGCCGCGCGGTGGTTGAAGGTGGGATTATCGGGCGCGGGACCGCCGGCGAGTGCGGCATCGTGCAGCGGGGTCGTCCACCGCGGCGTGCCATCGCGACGGTTGAGCGCGTGCAGCTCGAGTTTCGTGTCGAGGACGTAGACCGTGTCGCCCTCGACCGCGGCCGCGCCGTCGATGGCGTGCGGGCCGTCCCATGACCAGACCCGGCTTCCGTCGCGGGCGCGGACCGCGTGCACCCGTCCGGCCGACGTGCCGACATAGACCACGCCGTCCGCCGCCACCGGCGGCGCCCAGGTCGGGGCCCCGAGGTCGTAGTGCCAGGAGACCGGCGGCGGGGCGGGGTGAGTGACGGGGCCCGGGCGCGGCGGAAAGGCCGCGGAGCGATGCAGAACGACCGGCAGGCGGCCGGCGCCGAAGGTGCCCGCCAACGTTTCGCCCTTGAGCTCGAGCTGGAGCTGAAACGCGGGCGTGATCCGATAGCGGCCGTCGCCGCCCGCCTCGACCGGAATCATGAACGTCGCCGCGTAGGTGAACATCGCCGGGAAGTTCATCCGGAACACCAGCGTGCCGCGCAGCGTGCGGAAAAACTCGAGCCCGAAGTCGGCCACGGTGCCCTGGGGTGCGGTGATCGTGCCGGTCCAGACCCCCTCGACGGGATCCGGCGCGGCCGACAATGGCTGGGCGAGCATCAGGGCACCGAGCACCAGCCAGGGGATCCGCCGGAGAGAGGACATGCGGTGGTTTCTGCCCGGGTCGTGGCCCGGCGACAATCCCGTTGCGACCGGCAACGGCCGGCTGCGCCGGGAGCCTATTCGACCGCGGGAGGCGGGGCGGACGGGGCGGAGAAGATCACGAGGGCGATGCCGGCGATCACGACCAGGCTGGCGACATAGAAGCGGGCGGCCGGATGCTCGTTGAAGCCGAGGTACGCGACCACCGTGGGAAAGATGAACTGCGCGGCGGTGAAGAGCCCGACCACCTGGCCGCGGATGTGGCGCAACGCGTGGTTGATGATGGTGTGGCCGAGGATGGTCGGGACGACGGCCAGCGCGAGGACCAGCCACCATTCCCGGGCGCCATGCGTGCCGAAGCCGCCGAGCCACGGCAGCGCGGCCACCAGGCAGATCAGGCCGGACTGCAGGTAGATCGGGATCACATAGAGCCACAGGGACGGCAGATCGCGGTTCTTCCGCGAGAGCGCCACATAGGCCGCCACGAGCAGCATCGAGACGAAACAGATGGTGTTGCCGCGCAGGTCGCCGCCGCCGGCGAGGGCGTCGGGGAGCATCAGCAGCGCCACGCCGCCGAGCGCGATCGCCGTGCCGGCGATCTCCACGCGGTTGATCCGCTCCTGCACGAGCCAGTGCAGCAGGAACGGCATGGCCACCGGCACGAGGTTCACGATCAGGCTCGCCTGGGCGGTGCCCGTCAGGCGCGCCCCGAAGGACCAGGAGCTGAAGTGGAGCGCGAGCAGCAGCGACGGGGCGAGCGTGCTCCGCCAGTGCGCCGCCGTGAACGTCCGGCCGTGCCGCCGCCACTCGCGCAGCAACACCGGGAGGAGCAGCCCGCCGGCGAGCAGCAGCCGCAGCGCCGAGAGCACGACCGGCTGCGTCGGGCTCATCCGGATCAGGATGACCGACATCGAGGTGGAGAACACCCCCACCGTCAGCAGCAGGTAGCGCCAGGGCATGAAGCGCCCAGCGTGACGGCGGCGCGGGGCGAGTCGAGTCCGGACGGCGGCGGAATGGACCGTTCGGTTATTTCGGGCCCGCCCGCCTCAGTACGGTCCGGGCAGCAGTGCCAGCGGGCCGCCCGCCGGGCCGGGGCCGCAGGGCAGGCCGCGGCCACGGAAGGTGGAGTAGCCGACCTCGACCGAATAGTGGTTCGCGGGGTCCTCGTACGACAGCTCGACGCCGCCGCCCTGGAACGAACCGCCGCGACCTCCGCCCACCGTGTAGGAAATCTGGCCGTGGATCTCCGGCGGCGCGACATACCGGGTGACCCGCACCCCGGCGGCGGCTCCGGGGTCGGCGGCCGCGGTCACCGCCACGGTGCCGGCCGGGCTCGCGTCGGCGATCCGCTGGCGCACCAAGTCGTCCAGCTGGGCCTGCTGGGCGGGCGTGAGCCGCGCCAGGCCGGCGAGCTCGCGCTCGCGATCGGTGCGCCGCTGGGTGAACCGGGTCCCGTCGACGGGATTGTGCCGGTAACGGCTGGCGGCCAGGTCCTGGCGCACCAGGCCGTCAATCACGGCAACCTGGTCCGGGGTCAGTTGGCCGAGGCCGGCGGCCGTGCGCTGCTCCGCGGTCAGCGTGGCGGAGAACCGCGGGTCGTCCGCGGCGCGGGCCGGGCCGGCGGCGAGGCCCGCGAGTGCGCACAGGCCGGCGAGGCGGAGCAGGAAGGCGCGGAGGGACATGGCTGCCCCGTGTGACCGCCGGTGGCCCGGCCTGGTTCCGTCGGCCGGGTCAATCGCCCTGCAGCATGCCGACCACGATGCCGTAAGCCTCGTCGCCCTCGGCGCGCAACTTCCCGTTGGGTCCGTAGATCTTGAAGTGCGGGATCGACTCCAGCGCGAACTGCTGGGCGACCGGCGACCGCCAGTCGATGCCGCGGACCCCGCGACGATTGAGGTCCACCTCGACCACCACCACGTCGGGGCGCGTCGCGTGCAGCTGGTGGAGCTTCGGCGCGATGGCGCGGCAGGGCGGGCAGCCCTCGCTGGTGAAGTCGAAGATGGTGGTCTTGCCGGGCGCGATCCAGTCGGCGAGGTTGACGCGCTCGCCGTGGGCGATGCGCGCCGGGGTGGCGGACTTGGCGCCGGCGGTGCCGGGGGCGGCGGCCGACGCGGTCTCGTCGATCACGCCGGAGCGGCTGCAGGCCGAGAGCAGGACGAGGGCGGCGGCCGCGAGGAGGAGGGGGAGGCGTTTCATGGGGGAAAGGCTGCCGCGCACGGCCTAGCCGTCAAACTCCAGGGCGGCCGGCGGGTGGTCGAGGCCGCGGCGGCGGATGAGCGGCTTCACGTCGGGCTCGGCGCCGGTGAAGTTGCGGAACAGCTCGCGGGCGTCGCGGCTGCCGCCGCGCGACAGGACCGTGGCGCGGAAATGGTCGCCGCTGGCGCGGTTGAGGCCGCCGTGGGCCTTGAACCACTCGACACTGTCGGCCGCGAGCACCTCGCTCCAGAAGTACGAGTAGTACCCGGCCGAGTAGCTGCCGCCGAACGAGTGGGAGAAGTAGGTGCTGCGGTAGCGCGGCGGGACCGGGGGATAGTCGACGCCGGCCCGATGGAGGGCGGCGGCCTCGAAGGCGGCGACGTCGTCGGGCACCTCGCTCGGCTTGAGCTGGTGCCAGGCCTGGTCGATGGCGTTGGCGGCGACGAGCTCGGTGGTGTCGTAGCCCTGGTTGAAGTTCTCCGCGTCGAGCACGCGCTTCAGCAGCGCGGCGGGCATGGGCTCGCCGGTCTGGTAGTGGCGGGCATAGTGCTGGAGAACCTCGGGCCAGTACCGCCACATCTCGTTCACCTGGGAGGGGAATTCGACGAAGTCGCGCGGCACGCGCGTGCCGGCGAACCGCGGGTAGCGGACATCCGAGAACATGCCGTGCAGGGCGTGGCCGAACTCATGGAAGGCGGTGCGGACCTCCTCGATCGTCAGCAGCGTCGGCTGGCCGGCGGCGGGCTTCGGGATGTTGAGGTGGTTGGCGACGACCGGCTTGGTGCCGAACAGGCCGGACTGGTAGACGTACTGGTTCATCCAGGCGCCGCCGCGCTTCGAGGGCCGCGCGTAGTAGTCGACGAGGAAGATCGCCAGCTGCGAGCCGTCGGCGTTGAACACGTCGAACACGCGCACGTCGGGATTGTAGACCGGCAGGTCGTGGCGCTCCTTGAACGTGATGCCGTACAGGCGGGTGGCGGCGTAGAACACGCCGTCGAGGAGCACGTGGTTGAGCTCGAAGTACGGGCGGACGTCGGCGGTGTTGAAGCGGTAGAGGATGCGGCGGACCTTGTCCGAGTACACGCCCCAGTCGGCGGCGGTGACCTGGAAGCCGGCGTGCTCGCGGTCGATCAGGAGCTGCTGGTTCCGGACCTCGAATTTGGCGTTGGCGACGGCGGGGACGGCGAGCTGGGCGAGCAGCTGGTTCACGGCGTCAACCGAGCCGATGGTCTGCTCGGCCAGCTGGTACGCGGCGTGGTTCGGGTATCCGAGGAGATTGGCGCGCTCGGCCCGGAGCCGTGCGAGGCGGGTGACGACCGCGCGGTTGTCATAGGGCCCGCCGTGGCTGCCGCGGGCGAGCGAGGCCTGCATCACGCGCTCGCGGAGCGCGCGGTTCTGCAGCGTGGCCAGCACCGGCTGGCCGGTCGTGTTCTGGAGCGCGAGCAGGAACTTGCCCTCGTGGCCCGCGGCGCGGGCGGCCTCGGCGGCGCCGCCGATCTCGCTCTCCGAGAGGCCCGCGAGCTCGGCACGGGAGTCGACCAGCACGCCGTCCGCGTTCTTCTCCTTCTGCACGTTCTGGCTGAAGGTGGTCTCGACCGAGGCGATCTCGGCGTTCAGCGCCTTGAGCTTCGCCTGGTCCGCCGGCGCGAGGTTGGCGCCGCCGCGCACGAAGTCGCGGTAGATGCGCTCGACGAGGTGGAGCGACTCGGGATCGAGCCCGAGCGTCGCCCGGCGCTCGTACACGGACTTGATGCGGGCGAACAGCGCGGCGTTGGCGTGGATCGCGTCCTCGTGCGCCGCCTGCTTCGGCGCGAGCTCCTGCTCGAGCTGCTGCAGCGCCGGGTTGGTGTCCGCGCTCGTCAGGTTGGAGAAGATGTTGTCCACGCGGCTGAGGAACCGGCCGCTGGCGTCGAACGCCACGATCGTGTTCTCAAACGTGGCCGGCTCCTTGGACGAGGTGATCGCGTCGATCTCCTTCACCTGCTCGGCCATGGCCGCCGTGTACGCCGGACCGAAGTGCTCGGGCCGGATCCGGTCGAACTGCGGATAGTGGAGCGGCAGCGGGCTCTCGGTGAAGAGCGGGTTGTCCGCGGGGGCGTCGGCGGCGAACAGGGGACGGAGCAGCGTGGCGACGCTGACCAGGAAGAACAGACGGAGGCGCATGGGATGGGTGGGGTTTGCTCGAGGGACCGTTGGTGAGGGTCAAACGTGACGAACTCCGGCGGGCCTTGGCAAGGCTCCGGCGACGGAACGGGGGTAAAATTCCGACGAAATGCGCCGAATTCCGCGAACCGGCCGCCCGGTCCGGACACTATGCCGGGTGAACGCTTGGTTTTCCGCCCCGGTCGCGGCGCCGGCAAGTCCGGGTCGGCACGGCGGCCGGACGGGGCCAGGCACCAACCCAAACCGGTCGTTTCGACCATGCAGAAAACAATAGGGACCAAGATGAAAGCACCCAAGATCACCTCCTCACTACTCGGACTGCTGCTCGGCGCGTCGCTCCTGGCCGCGCCCCTGGCCGCCTGCGCGCGCCAGCCGGAGAACCCGGCCGCGTCGGCCGGCGATGACGCCAAGGCCGCCAAGACCGTCAGCGGCAAGGTCGACGCCAAGTCGGACACGTCGATCTCCGTCGGCGGCCGCGAACTGAAGCTCACGGCGGCCACCGCCTACACCAAGGGCGGCGCGCCCGCGAGCGGCGCCGACGTCAAGGTGGGCGACCGCGTCACGGTGACCGTCGGGGACGATGGCCTCACCGCTGTGGCGGTGGACGTCGCTGCCGGCTGACCGCGGCGACTCAGAGCGGAATCCGGCCCGGCCCGCTTGCACTGCCCGCGGGCCGGGCTCAATTTCGGGGCATGGGCGCCCCCGGCCAGTTTCCCGACGAGATCACCGCCGCCGGCGAATTTGCGCGGCAGGAGGACGCCTTTCGCGCCCAGGTGTCCGCCGCCGGCCGCACGCCGTTTCCGGTCGAGGCCGGGCGCTACCACCTGTACGTGTCGCTGGCGTGCCCGTGGGCGCATCGGACGGTGATCGCGCGGGAGCTGAAGGGCCTCACGGCTGCCATCGGGCTGACGGTGGTCGATCCGGTGCGCGACGAGCGCGGCTGGGCGTTTCGCGACGGGCCGGGCTTCAGCCGCGACCCGGTGAACGGGTTCGAGTTTCTCGCCGAGGCTTATCACGCCTCGATGCCCGGCTACCGCGGACGCTGCACGGTGCCGGTGCTGTGGGACCGCCGGACCGGGCGCATCGTGAACAACTCGGAGGACGACCTGTGCCGGATGTTCGACGGACCGTTCGCGACCCTCGGCCGCGGCGAGACGGTGCTGTTCCCGCCGGCCATCGAGGACGAGCACCGGCGGGTGGCGGCTGACATCTACGAGCGGATCAACAACGGCGTCTACCGGGCGGGCTTCGCCACCTCGCAGGCGGCGTACGAGCGCGGCTGCCGGGACGTCTTCGCGGCACTCGACGAGTATGCGGCCCGGCTCGCCACGCAGCGCTTCCTCTTCGGCGCGCGCCCCGTCGAGGCGGACTGGCGGCTGTTCTGCACGCTCGTGCGCTTCGACGCGGTCTATCACGGACATTTCAAGTGCAACCTGCGCCGGATCGTCGACTACCCGGTCCTGCAGGGCTACCTGTGCGACCTCTACCAGCAGCCGGGCGTCGCTGGCACGGTGAACCTGGACCACATCAAGCGGCACTATTATTTCACCCACGACGACATCAACCCAACGCGCATCGTGCCGCTGGGGCCGGAGCTGGATTTCAATGTCCCGCACGGACGCGAGCGGTTAAGCTGAACCAGCCGGGGCCTCGCGGGCGGCGGCGCCGGCCGGCTAGGCCGGGTCGTAGTCGAGGTAGGGCGCAAGCCACTTCTCGGCGTCGGCACGGGGCCGCCCCTGGCGGGCGGCATAGTCCTCGACTTGGTCGAGACCGAGCTTGCCCACGGCGAAATATCGGGCGTCCGGATGACTGAAATAGAATCCGCTCACGCTGCTCGCCGGCGCCATGGCCTGGCTCTCGGTCAGGGTGATCCCGGTGGCGGCCGTGGCGTCGAGCAGGGCGAACAGCGGCGGCTTCTGGGTGTGGTCGGGGCAGGCCGGATAGCCGGGCGCGGGCCGGATGCTGCGGTACTTCTCGCGGATGAGATCCGGCATCGCGAGGTTCTCGGTCCGTCCGTAGCCGCAGAACTCGCGCGCCCGGTGGTGCAGCAGTTCCGCCAGCGCCTCGGCGAGCCGGTCGCCGAGCGCCTTGACCATGATGGCGGAGTAGTCGTCGTGGCGCGCCGCGAACTCCTGCGCGAAGGCCTCGACGCCGTGGCCGCTGGTGACGGCGAAGCCGCCGAGGTAGTCCAGCCGACCGGAGTCGCGCGGCGCGATGTAGTCCGCGAGGCACAGCTGGGGCTGCCCCGCGGGCTTCTCGTGCTGCTGGCGCAGGAAGTGGAAGGTCTCGAGCACCCGGCTGCGCTGCTCGTCGGCGTAAACCTCGACGCTGTCGCCGACGGCATTGGCGGGCCAGAAGGCGAGGACGGCGTTCGCCGTGAACCGCCGCTCGGCGATGATCCGCGCGAGCAGCTGCTGCGCGTCGGCGTGAAGCTTGGTGGCCTCGGCGCCGACGACCGGGTCCTGCAGGATATCCGGGAACCGGCCGTGCAGTTCCCACGCCGAGAAAAACGGACCCCAGTCGATGTAGCGGGCGATCTCGTCCAGCATCAGCGGATGGACCTCCGGCGCGCGGGTCGCCGCGGTGGAGAACACCCGGCGGCCGAGAAACTCGGGCCGCGGAATGTCGACGGTCGCCCAGTCGCACGACTCGCGGCGCGCGCGCGCCGCGGCGAGGGGGAGGAGCGGACGGGCGGCGCGGCGCTGGCTGAACTCGGCGCGCTGGCGATCCTGCTTTGCCCGGTTCTCGGCGGCGAACGCCGCCCGGGCGGTGGGGCTGAGCAACGCGGACACGACGCCGATCACTCGGGAGGCGTCGAGGACGTGGACCACCGGCGCGGCGTACTCCGGCGCGACCTTCACCGCGGTGTGGGCGGCGCTGGTGGTGGCGCCGCCGATGAGCAGCGGCCGATCGCACCCGGTGCGCTGCATCTCGCGCGCGACGTGGACCATCTCGTCGAGGGACGGCGTGATGAGCCCCGAGAGGCCGATCACATCCGCGTGCTGCTCGCGCGCGGTGGCGAGGATCTTGTCGCACGGCACCATGACCCCGAGGTCGATGACCTCGTAATTATTGCACGCGAGCACGACGCCGACGATGTTCTTGCCGATGTCGTGGACGTCGCCCTTCACGGTGGCGAGGACGACCTTGCCCTGGGTCCGGGCCGTGCCGCCGCCGGCGAGCAGCCGCCGTTTCTCCTCCTCCATGAACGGGGTGAGGTACGCGACGGACTTCTTCATGACCCGCGCCGACTTCACGACCTGCGGCAGGAACATCTTGCCGGCGCCGAACAGGTCGCCGACGACGCGCATGCCGTCCATCAGCGGCCCCTCGATCACGTGCAGCGGCCGCGGGTACTTCGCGTGGTTGGCCCGGGCCTCCTCGGTGTCCGCCTCGATGTGGGTGTCGATGCCCTTGACCAGGGCGTGCACCAGCCGGTCCTCGACCGGCTGGCTCCGCCAGGCCAGATCCTCGCGCGCCTCGGACTTGGTCGTGCCGGCCCCGGCGGCCTTGAGGGCGTCGGCGAACGCCACCAGGCGCTCCGTCGCGTCGGGCCGCCGGTTCAGCAGCACGTCCTCGACGCGCTCGCGGAGGTCGGCCGGGATCTCCGCGTAGACTCCGAGCATGCCGGCGTTGACGATGGCCATGTCGAGGCCGGCGCGGATCGCGTGGTAAAGGAAGACCGTGTGGATCGCCTCGCGCACCGGATTGTTGCCGCGGAACGAGAACGAGACGTTGGACACGCCGCCGGACACCTTGGCGCCGGGCAGGGTGGCCTTGATCACCCGCGTGGCCTCGAAGAAGTCGAGCGCGTAGGCGTTGTGCTCCTCGATGCCCGTGGCGACGGTGAGGATGTTGGGATCGAACACGATGTCCTCCGGAGCGAAGCCCAGGCCGTCGACCAGGAGGCGGTAGGCCCGCGTGCAGATGCGGACCTTGTCGTCGCGGGTCGCGGCCTGGCCCTGCTCGTCGAAGGCCATCACGACCGCGGCGGCGCCGTAGCGCTGGACCAGCCGGGCCCGGCGGAGGAATTCGGCCTCGCCGTCCTTCAGCGAGATCGAGTTCACGATGCCCTTGCCCTGGAGACATTTCAGGCCGGCCTCGAGGACCGTCCACTTGGACGAGTCGAGCATCACGGGCACCCGGGCGATCTCGGGCTCGGCGGCGATGAGGTTGAGGAACTTGACCATCGTCGCCTCGCCGTCGATCAGCGCCTCGTCGACATTGATGTCGATGATGTTGGCGCCGTTCTCGACCTGCTGGCGGGCGATGGCGAGGCACGCGTCCCACGCCCCGGCCTTGATGGCCTGCGCGAACTTGGGCGAGCCCGTGATGTTCGTGCGCTCGCCGATGACGAGGAACTGGGAGGCGGCGGAATTCATGGCGCGGTCAGGGCCTCCAGGCCGCTGAGGCGGAGCGCGGCGGGCGGCGCGGCCACGCGGCGCGGGGCGGTCCCGCGGACGGCGGCGGCGATCGCCGCGATGTGCGCCGGCGTCGAGCCGCAGCAGCCGCCGACGACATTCAGCCAGCCCTGCGCGGCAAACTCGCCGAGCACCCGGGCCATGTCGGCGGGCGTCTCGTCGTAGCCGCCGAAGGCGTTCGGCAGGCCGGCGTTCGGGTAGCAGCTGACCTGGCATTCCGCGAGGCCGGCCAGCTCCTCGAGGTAGGGCCGCATCTGCGCGCCACCGAGGGCGCAGTTGAGCCCGACCGCGAACGGCCGCGCGTGCCGGATGCTGTGATAGAAGGCGCCGATGGTCTGGCCGGACAGCGTGCGGCCGGAGGCGTCGGTGATGGTCACCGAGATCATCACGGGCAGGCGCACGCCGGTCTCGTCGAACAGCTGCTCGAGCGCGAAGGCCGCCGCCTTGGCGTTGAGCGTGTCGAAGATCGTCTCGACCAGCAGGAGGTCGACACCGCCGGCCGCCAGCGCGCGGGCCTGCTCGAGATACGCCGCCACGAGGCCGTCGAATGTCACCGCGCGATAGTCCGGGCGGTTCACATCCGGCGACATCGAGGCCGTGCGGTTCGTCGGCCCGAGGGCGCCGGCGACAAAGCAGGGCCGGCCGAGCCGGGCCGTCGCACGGACGGCGGCGCGGCGCGCGACCTGCGCCGCGGCGAGGTTCATCTCGGCGACCAGCGGCTCCAGCTGGTAGTCGGCCTGGGAAATGGCGTTCGCGTTGAACGTGTTGGTCTCCACCAGGTCGGCCCCGGCGTCGAAATAAGCCGCGTGAATGGATTCAATCACGTCCGGCTGCGTCAGGCAGAGCAGATCATTGTTGCCGCGCAGGTCCCGGCCGTGGGCGCCAAACCGCGCGCCGCGGAAATCGGCCTCGGAGAGCTTCCGCTCCTGGATCATCGTGCCCATCGCCCCGTCGAGAATCGCGATGCGGCGGCCGAGCAGCTCGCGCAGGGCGGCGAACGAGGCGGAGGGGGTGGGGGTGACGGGCGGCATGACGAAACGAGGGGGCGAGGACAACCGAGGTTCGAGCCGATTGCAAGACACATATCGATGCATCTGTATTCGTTGATATATATCGATTGCTTGCCTGAGTCGGCGGCAGGGCCCAAGGGTGCGCGCGTCTGGCGTTCTTTTCGAAACTCTTGGGTTACAGGGAAGGCCGTGAGAATCGGCCACAGTTGCGCTGCGGTATCGCATCACCAACTCCTGCCGCCGGTCAGACCCGGCGGGAAAGCCAGTCGGCACGCAAGTGCGGATGAAGGCCAGGGAGCGAGGCGCGCGGCGCGCGCGGGAGGCGCGGGGCGGGACCAAAGGGTCCGGTTCCGGGCGGCCCGGGCGCGACGGGCACAAATGCGGAGTCCGAATATCTGCCCCGGGAGACTCACGCGAACAGTCGGCGGGCATGTCAGCCCGCCGGCCGATTCCGCAAACTTCATCGCAAAATGAAGGTGAGGGTAGCTGCTCCGCCCAATCAACGCCGCGGGTCTCTGCTCTTACCCGAGATCACAAGCAGAGACCATGTCCGCACTACCACAGGCGCGTCACCCGCGCCTCGCCCTCGTCGCCCTTCAACTCGGCCTCGCGGCCGCCGCATTCGCGCAGGCCCCGGCCGAACCGGCCGAGCAGCTCGCGCCGTTCATCACCACGGCCACCCGCGTGCCGGTGTCGTTCGCCCAGCTCGCCTCGGCGGGCGCGGTCGTCACCGCCGCCGACCTCGCCGCGCGCCAGCAGTACGACCTGCTCTCGGCGCTCGGCACCCAGCCCGGGTTGCCGTCCGCCACCACCGGGCAGACCGGCGGCGTCACGTCGCTGTTCACGCGCGGCTCCAACTCCAACCACACGCTGATCCTGGTCGATGGCATCCGGTTCAACGATGCCAACACCGAGTACTTCAACCTGATCGGCGGCACGATGATCGGCGCGCAGGAGCGGATCGAGATCGTCCGCGGGCCCCAGAGCTCCCTCTACGGCGGCGAGGCGCTCGGCGGCGTGATTGCCCTCCGGCAGGACCGTGGCACCGGCTCCGGCGGCGGCGCAGCCTCCGTCGAGGGCGGCAGCTTCGGCACCGCGAACGCCACCCTGTCCTCGCAAGCCCAGTCCGGTCCGTCCGCCTACGCGTTCAGCCTCGCCGCGGGCCGCACGGACAACGACCGGCCGGACAATGCCTTCACGCACGCCAACTTCGCGCTGCGCCTCGACCGCGACCTCGGGCCCGCCGCCAGCCTCGGGGCCACAGTCCGCGGCTATCAGGGCCGGTACGAGTCGCCCGGCGACCGGTTCACGAACGACCCGAACAACACCGACCGCGAGCAGATCGTGCTCGCCACGGTGTTCGCCGATCTCCGGCCCGCGGCTGACTGGAACCTCCACCTGATCCTCGGCGGGCAGTACCGCGACCTTGAGTCTGACAATCCGCTGCCGAACCCGCCGTACGCCACGCCGGCCTCCGACACGTACAATCGGACCCGGCGCGTCGTGTTCGACGGCCAGTCGACGTGGACCGGGCTGGCCGGGCATCGCGTGACGATCGGCACCACCGCCGATCACTCCGCGACGCGCAACACGGGCTTCGGCGATATCGACCGCAGCGAGTCGCTCCTCGCGTTTTTCGCGCAGGACGAGCTCAAGCTCGGCGAACAGCTCTTTCTCACCGTCGGCCTGCGCAACGACCACTACGGCACCTTTGGCAACGCCGCGACCGGCCGCGCCGCCGTCGCCTGGAACGCGGTCCCGCGGCAGCTCAAGCTTCGCGCCAGCTACGGCACCGCTTTCCGTCCGCCGAGCTTCCTCGATCTCTATGGGACGTCGGCCTACTACGTCGGCAACCCGGCCATCGGGCCCGAGAAGTCCAAGGGCTGGGACGTCGGCTTCGATCTCACGCTGCCTGATCGGCAGGGGCTGCTGGCGGTGACCTATTTCGATTCCCGCTACGACAACCTGATCGACTACGACTTCATGGTCTTCCCCGCCACCGTGCGGAACATCGGCCGCGCCCGCTCGCACGGCCTCGAGACCAGCCTCCAGCTGAACCTCGCCTCGCACACCCGGTTCGAGCTCGCGCACACGTGGCTCGAGGCGAACAACGACGTCACCGGCCAGCGCCTGCTCCGCCGCCCGCGCAACCAGCTGGGCGCCGATCTGCGCCAGGAAATCAGCCCGGCGTTCACGCTCGGGGCCGGCGTCACCGTGGTGATGGATCGCGAGGATGTTGACGCGGCCACGTATCTCACGGTCAACGGCGAGAACTTCACCGTCGCCCGGATCTACGCTGCCTGGCGCGTGCGGCCCGACCTCGATGTCCGGGTCCGGCTCGAGAATGCCCTGGGCGAGAAGTATGAGGCCGTGAACGGCTTCCCGTCTCCCGGGCGCGCGGGATACGTCGGTCTCGACTGGCGCTTCTGAAACCGTCGTTCTTGCTCCTCGCCGTGACTTCCTTCCGTCTCCTCGCCCTCCTCCTCGCCGCCGCCCTCGCCGGCCGCGCCGGCGAGCTGCGGGTGGTGTCCCAGACGGTCGGCACGGACGAGCTGCTGCTGGCGGTGGCCGCGCCGGCCCAGATCGCGGCGCTCAGCCACCTGGCGCGCGACCCGGTGTTCTCCGGCGTCGCGCGCGAGGCGGCGGCTTACCCGAAGATCGCGCAGGGCGACGCCGAGACGATCCTGCGGTTCCGGCCCACGCTCGTGCTGTTCAGCGACTACAGTCGCGCCGAGCTGGTCGAGCAGGTCCGCCGCGCCGGCGTGCCGGTCCTGGTCTTCGACCGCTACCGCACGATCGAGGACGCGTTCGGCAACCTGCGCCGGCTGGCGGCGGCGCTGGGCGACGATGCGGCCAAGGCTCGCGCAGAGACGGTCATCGCCGATTGCCACGCCCGGCTCGCCGATCTCCGCCGCCGGCTTCAGGGGGCCCGGCCGGTCCGGGTCATTGCGCCGTCCACGTACGGCATCATTGCCGGCAGCGAAACGACGTTCCAGGACATCTGCGATTTTGCCGGCGCCGAGAACCTCGCCGCGACCCTTGGCCACTTGGTCGGCCACTCCGCGCCGCCGAACGAGGCGATGCTGCAGTGGCCGGTCGAGTACGTCGTGCTGGGCGGGCGCAGCCCCGACGAGGCCCTCGCGCCGTACCTGAAGCTTCCGCCTTACGCCTATCTGCCGGCCG
>CAZUQB010000019.1:15304-19616 GCA_964622405.1 uncultured Opitutaceae bacterium
GACGAGGCCCTCGCGCCGTACCTGAAGCTTCCGCCTTACGCCTATCTGCCGGCCGTCCAGGCGCGCCACGTGGCGCTGCTCGACGCGTGGGCGCTCGGCTGCGTGTCGCACCTGCGGATCCATGCGTACGAGACGATCGCCCGGCAGCTGCATCCCGACCGCTTTCGCGGCGCCGCGCCATGAAACCGATCCTGCCTGTCCGGCTGGCGCTGCCGATCCTGCTCGTGAGCCTCGTCGTGCTCGCAGTGATTTCGCTCGGGGTGGGCGACGTGCTGCTGGGGCCGGGCCGGATCGTCGACGGCCTGCTGCGCCGCGATGACTTTGCCGCGACGATCCTCTGGCAGATTCGCCTGCCGCGCCTGTGTGTCGCGCTCCTGGTGGGGGCGGCGCTCGCGGCGAGCGGTCTCGTGATGCAGGCTTATTTCCGCAACAGCCTCGCGAGCCCGGACCTGCTGGGAGTGAGCAGCGGCGGCACGGCCGGCGCGGTCATCGCGATCGGCCTGGGCTGGGCCGCGGTTCATTTCATGTTTGTGCCGGTGGCGGCGGTGGCCGGCGCGCTGGTTGCGACCGGCGCGGTGGTGGTGCTGGCCCGCCAGGGTGCCGGGCCCGAGCGCCTGCTGCTGGCCGGCATCGCCCTCAACGCGCTGCTCGGTGCGGTGACGAGCTATGTCCTGTCCCAGGCCGCGCTGACTTACGAACGCAACGCGCAGATCCTGTTCTGGCTCCTCGGCGGCCTCGAGGACCGGACGTGGGAGCACGTGGCCATGGCGGCGCCGATCCTGGTCGGCGCCGCGCTGCTGTGGCCGCTGGGCCGGCAGATGGATCTGCTCAGCCTGGGCTGGCGCGAGGCGCAGAGCCTCGGCGTCAATGTCGTCTCGCTCCACCGCCGGCTGCTGGCGCTGGCCACGCTCATGACGGCGCTGGCCACGGCGGTGGCGGGCACGGTGGGGTTTGTGGGGCTCGTGGTGCCGCACATCCTGCGCCTGCTGGTCGGGCCCGAGCATCGGCGGCTCGTGCCCCTTGCGATCATTGGCGGCGGCGTGTTCGTGGTCGCCTGCGACCTGATGGGCCGCGCCGCGGGCGGCCTGCGCCTGGGCATCGTGACGGCCTTGGTCGGCGGGCCGTTCTTCCTGTGGCTGCTAAGGAGGAAACCATGAGGGCGCTGGAGGTGAACAACGTGGCGGTCCCGGGCCGGCTCGAGGCGGTCACGCTGGCGCTCGGCCCCGGCCAGCTGGCCGGCGTGGTCGGACCCAACGGCTCGGGCAAGTCGACGCTGCTGCAGGCCATGGGCGGGCTGCTGCCGCACACCGGCGAGGTCCGCTGGCACGGCCGGCCGCTGCCGCGCGTGCCGCTCATCGAGCGCGGCCGCACGACGGCCTGGGTGCCGCAGGAGGCGCATTTCGAGTTCGGCTTCTCGGTCCGCGCCGTCGTGGCGCAGGGGCGGTTCGCGCACGGTGACGACGAGCAGGGCGTGGACGCGGCGCTGGCCCGCTTTGACCTGGCCGGCGTCGCCGACCGTCCGGTGGACCAGCTTTCCGGCGGCGAGAAACACCGCGTGCTGCTGGCCCGCGCGCTGGCGACGGGCGCCTCGATCCACCTCTGGGACGAACCCCTGGCGGCGCTGGATCCGCGGCACTCCCTCGAGGTGCTGCAGCTGGGGCGGGAACTGACCCACGCGGGCGCCACGCTGGCATTTTCGCTGCACGACCTCCGGGTGGCCACCTGTCTCGATGTCGTGGTGGTGCTCCACGCGGGCCGGCTCCGCGCCGTGGGACCGCCGGAGGCCGTGCTCACGCCGGAGCTGCTCCGCGACGTGTTTGGCGTGCAGGCGCGGCAGGAGTCCGGCCTGACCCTCTTCCTCCCGTGAAGGCCGATCCCCGTAACCTGCACTGCGAGCCGCTCGACCGCATGGTCACGCTGCCGGCCCGGCCGCAGCGCGCGGTGAGCCTGGTGGCGGGATGGACCGAGGCGCTGTGGGCGATGGGGCTGGCGGACCGGGTGGCCGGGATCTCCCGCTACTGCCCGCGGTATGTCGACCCCGGATCGCGGCCGGTGGTGGGCGACTACCTGTGGGCCGACGAGGCGCAGTTCGCGGCCCTGAAGCCGGACCTCGTGCTGGTGACCGGCGGCGTGCAGCTCGGCGTCGCGCGGCGCCTGGCCGCGGCCGGCTGGCCGGTGTACGTGCTGCCGCTGCCGGACAGCTTCGCCGGGGTGCTGGAGAACATCCGGCGGCTGGGTGCGCTCTTCGACGCGATGCCCGCGGCGCATGCGCTCACGGCCCGGATGGAGGCGGAGGCCGCGGCCCTGCGCGCGCTGGCGCCGGCGCAGCGGCCGCGGGTCTATGCGGAACTCTGGTTCGGCCGTCACGGCCGCATGATCGGCGGGCTGACGTTCATCCACGACCTGATCGAGCTCGCCGGCGGCACCAACCTTTGGGGCCACCTGCCGGAGGGTTATGTGCGGCTGGACCTGGCGGGCGTGGAGCGGGAGCGCCCCGAGGTCGTGCTGCTGTTTCACGAGGAGGACGACCATCCGCTCGACGTGGCGGCCTGGCGCCAGGAGCGCGGCTGGGACCGGCAGTGGCCGTTCCGCCTGGTGGAGTCCGGCATCGCGCGCGGCCGCAACGTCATCCACGACGGCCCGTCGCTGCTGGAGACGGCCCGCTGGCTGCACGGCGAGCTCGGGCGGCCCGGACCGGGGTAGGCGCGCGGGCTCGGGACGCGGAAAATCCGCATGGACACCGCGGGGGTTTGGCGTCAGACCCACCCCTCCGGAGGGGGTGTCCTTCCGACCGCCCATGACCGACTACCTCCAGAAGATCCTGACGTCCCGCGTGTATGATGTCGCCCGCGAGACGCCGCTGGAAAAGGCCGCCAATCTCTCGGCCCGCCTCAACAACACGCTGCTGCTGAAGCGGGAGGACACCCAGAGCGTGTTTTCGTTCAAGCTCCGGGGCGCCTACAACAAGATGGCCCAGCTCCCGCCGGAAGTGCTGCGGCGGGGCGTCATCTGCGCCTCGGCCGGTAACCACGCCCAGGGCGTCGCCCTGGCGGCCAAGCGGCTCGGCGGCCGGGCGGTGATCGTGATGCCGGTGACCACGCCGCAGGTGAAGGTCCTCGCCGTGCGGGCCCGCGGCGGCGAGGTCGTGCTGTTCGGCGACACGTTCGACGAGGCCAACACGCACGCGCGCGATCTCGAGCAGCGCAAGGGGCTGACGTTCGTCCACCCCTTCGACGACCCCGATGTCATCGCGGGCCAGGGCACGATCGCCATGGAGATCCTCCAGCAGCATCCCGGCCCGCTGCACGCGATCTTCATCGCGATCGGCGGCGGCGGCCTCGCGGCCGGCGTGGCCGCCTACGTGAAGCGGGTGAATCCGAAGGTGCGCGTGATCGGCGTGGAGCCCTACGACTCGGCGGCGATGTACGAGTCGCTCAAGGCGGGCCGCCGCGTGCGGCTGGACCATGTCGGCCTCTTCGCCGACGGCGTGGCGGTGAAGCAGGTGGGGCAGGAGACCTTCCGCCTGTGCCGCCGGTACCTCGACGAGGTGGTGCGGGTCGACACGGACGACATCTGCGCGGCGATCAAGGACGTGTTCGAGGACACCCGTGCCGTGCTCGAACCCGCGGGGGCGCTGGCCGTGGCCGGCGCCAAGGCGTTTGTCGAGCGGCACCGCCTCAAGGGCGCGACGCTCGCGGCGGTGGCCGGCGGCGCGAACCTCAACTTCGACCGGCTCCGCTTCGTGGCCGAGCGGGCCGAGGTCGGCGAGCACCGCGAGGGCGTGTTCGCGGTGACGATCCCCGAGGGCCCCGGCAGCCTGCGACGGTTCTGCTCGCTGATCGGCCACCGCAACGTGACCGAGTTCAACTACCGCATCGCGGACGCCGCGTCGGCGCACATCTTCGTCGGCATCCAGATGACCGCGGGGCGGAGCGAGAGCCGCCGCATTGCCGCGCACTTCACGCGGCACGGTTTCAGGACGCTCGACATCACCGGCGACGAGATGGCGAAGCTGCACGTCCGCCACATGGTCGGCGGCCGCTCGGCGCTCGCGCACAACGAGATCGTGCTACGCGTGGAGTTTCCCGAGCGGTCGGGCGCGCTGATGAACTTCCTGAACGCGATGTCGCCGAACTGGAACATCAGCCTCTTCCACTACCGGAATCATGGCGCCGACTACGGCCGGGTTCTGGTCGGCCTCCAGGTGCCGCCGGCCGAACAGACCGAGTTCCAGTCCTTCCTGAAGACGCTCGGCTACCGCTACACCGACGAGACGGAGAACCAGGCGTACAAGCTGTTCCTGCGCTGAACG
>CAZUQB010000020.1:0-19401 GCA_964622405.1 uncultured Opitutaceae bacterium
CGAACGTGATGCGGTCGCGGGTGAGGCTGACGATGCGAAGATAAACCGGCGCGCCTTGGACGCGAACGGTGACGAGTCCGCCTTCCTTGCAGTTGGCCTTGTTGATCACGACGGTGAGGCGATCGCCGACCTCGATAAGCCCGCCGAAGGTCAGGCCCGCACAGGCCATGCGCAGCATGGCTTCGTCGGGGGTGGCGGCCGGGAGGTCGGCCTCCGGGTTGACGGCCACGGTGGCGCCCTTGGGGCCGGGAATCTGGGCGTTGGGCGCCACGGCGCTGTCGTTCAGGCGGAAGGGATTGTCGAGCGGACCCGGCGGCTTCGGGGGATTGTCGCGGTCGTGGAACAGCTCCTCGATGCGGGCGTTGGTCTCCTGGAACAGCTGCGCGCCGATCACGGGAGTGGCGGCCCGGCCGGCAAGGGGCGCCAGGCCGGCGAGCAGCAGGCTGAACAGGATGGGACGCGGTTTCATCGTCTGCCGAGCAGCTTGACCTCGACGGTCAGGGTGAGGTTGTCCGCGCCGGCCTCGCGCCGGCGGAAACTGAACGACTTGATCAGGGAGAGCTTGGGACCGGTCTCCAGCGCCTGGAGGAAGGTGGCGACCTGCTCATAGGTGCCCGTGGCCTGCACGTTGAAGGGGATGACCTTGTACTCGGCGCCGTCGTTGGTCAGCTCGGACGAGCTCTGGCGGAGGAACGGCACCTCGGCCTTGGCCTGCGCCTGAATCCGGTAGAAGTAGCCGTAGTTCTCCTCCATGCGCGACTCGGTGACCAGGTTGGTCTCGATGCGCTGGACGATCTCCTGCGCGCGGGCCAGTTCCTGCCGGACCAGCGGACCGGAAACCAGCGTGGAGAGCATGGCCTGGCCTTCCTGGGTGCGCTCGCGGTTCAGCGCCTCGAGCGAGTGGACATCCTGCCAGAGCACCCAGATCGCGGCGATCAGCACCAGGCTGGTGATCGTGCAGACGGCGCCAAACAGGTAGCGCCGCATGAGTCCGAGCAGGCCGGTGGCTTCGTTCGGGTTCATGGCGCGGCGTCCGGCTGCTTGAACCGGAAAGTGAGCTCGAAGTTCTGCTGGTCGCCGGAGCGGGCCCGCTCGAGGTTGGTGACCAGGATGCTCTCGAAGCGCGGGCCGATCTCGCGATCCTTGCGCAGCTGCTCGAGGTAAACGCCGATGTCGCGAGTGGCCTCCTCGGCGCCGCCGACCAGGCTCCCGCGGACCAGCACGCTCGTGTCCGTCGCCTCGACGTTGTCGATCACCATGCTGCCCGGCCGGAGATGGGCGAGCTGGCGCATGAAGTGGCTGACGAACAGCCGGCCCTTCATGAGATTGTAGGCGGTTTCGATCTTGAACGCGAGGGTGGTGTACTCGCGCTGCTGGGACTTGATGTTGGCGAGCTCCACGCGCGAGTCCGAGAGCCGGCGGCTCCAGTCGGCGATGTTGTTGCGCAGGCTCAGGTCGGTCGTGAGCTCCCAGCCGAAGAAGATCAGCAGGGCCAGCGTGACCGCGCCGAAGGGCAGGTTGACCAGGAAGCGGCTGCTGACGACGCGGTCGTCCGGCAGCTCGGCGGTCAGCCGGCAGTCGACGTGCCAGTGGACGCTGGTCACGAGGGGATCGCGACTCTGGTTTCTAGCCATTGAGGAGCTGCGGGGCGAGGGTCGAGACCACGCTGAACGTGGCGAGCCAGGAGGTGTTCAGCTCCACCTCGCCGGGGTTGACGACGAGCTGGGACTGGGTGAGCCAGGACTCAAGGTCGATGGTGAGGGTCTCAAGCTCGACGGCGCCGCCGAGGGTCACGCCGAGCCACTCCAGCCGGGCGGGCAGCTGCGTGCAGTGGAACCACTCGATGCGCTGGCCGGTGCGCAGCTCGAAATGGTCGATGGCCGGCTTGAGGTGGCGCGAGATCGCGCGGACGAGCCGCCGGTCGTGCATCTTGATCGCCTCGTTTGGATCCTCGAGCTGGCGGCGCGCGGTGGCGACGTCGGGCGCGCCGACCTCCTTCATGGCGGTCTCGAGGATCGACAGCAGACCGTGGGGCAGGGCGGGCAGGGTGTGCACGCCGTCCTTTGCCACCACGTAGAGCCGGGTCTGGCTGTATTCGATCTCGCAGACGGCGATGGCCGAGCCGCCGCCGGTGGCGATGAGCTGGCGCTGGAGGCTGCCCAGCATGGCCAGCGAGCCGATCTCGAGCCGGCGGGGACGAACTCCGAGATTGAGCAGGCGCTGCTGGTGCTCGCGGATGGCCGTCCACGGCAGGCCGACCAGCAGGCACGGCCGGACCACGCCGTCGGCCACGGGGGTGGCGCCTTCCAGGGCGCTGACCACGCTGATCTGCCACTCCTTCACGGACGAGACCTTGGCATGCTCCGAGAAGAGCGGCGGCAGGTAGCCCGGCTCGGCCAGGCGGCGGCCGTTCACATTGTCGCGGACCACCACGCGCTGCGCGGGATGAAAGCCGCAGTAGGCCGGAACATATCCGCGGCCGACAAAATCCGTGAAATTCGCGCTCAGCCAGGTGCTGAAGCCATCCTCGTCCGACGCATGGAACTCCGCCAGCGAATCCACTTCCAGCGGCTTCGCCTCCAGCCGCACAAGCCGTGCGACATGGATGAAGTTGTCCGTATGATTGATGAGCGCGCCCGGGCGCCCTTGGCGATTGAACATGGAGAGCTTGCCGAAGATGTAGCGGCACGACTTTCCCGGAGACAAGACAAAGGTGCTCGGCCCGGGCCCGCCTCCGGCCGCCGGAAACCGGTCAGCCGGCGCCGCTGCTAGGGCAGCGTGACCTGCTCGCCCGGATCGCTCAGGAGCCGGAGCTCCGAGATGACATACGGCGTGTCGATGAAGGTCCCAATGCTCCCGGCCGTCCGCAGCGTCGTGTCGTAGTGCAGGTTCGCGGTGTGGTTGAAATAGACATTGCTCCCCAGCAGCGCGCCATAGCGGTGCGGCGAATAGCCGCTGTTCCACATGTGGATGTAGGCATTCGGCATGTAGAGCGTGCCGTAAAAATCCTGCGCTGACCAGTAGTAGTGATAGCCGGAGGAGTTGACCGTGCTGGTGCCAACGATCAGCAGCGTCTTTGGGTCGGCGTTGTAGTTGATAATGCCGCCGTTATTCGGGGGGCTGCTGGTGCTATTGCCCACGTAGAGCTCGTCGGTGAAGTAGATCTCCAGCGACGCGCCCGAGGCGACGATGATCTTGCCGGCGCTGAGGTAGAGCGAACCGGTGACATTCAGGATGACAGGACCGTTGATGGTCACGATGTCAGTCGAGTCGTCGAGGTAGATGCCCGACGTGTAGGAGAAGCCGGAGATGTAGGTGCCCGTGATATTGTAGGTCGAAAGGGTGCCGGGGGTGCCCAGGCTGACGCTGCCCTGGTAGAGAATGGTGCCATTGCCCTGGCCGGCCGGGAGCGACGTTCCGCCCGTGACCGACTGGACGTCGAACTTCGGCAGGTACGACGACCGGCTCACGCGGGTGAGATTCACGCCGCTGGTGTCGCTCGGGCTGAGGACGGCGCCGGCGCCGGTGTAGGACCAGCGCGGGGCGTAGGGTGAACTCGTGGCCGCAGGCGCGGCGACATAGCCCCGGAGGGTGGCGGTGTTCAGGTTTACCGCGGTGCCCGAGGTGTTGCCGCCGGCGAGCGTGGCCGAGTAATTCGTGTAGTTGGTGTAGGTTCCACCCGAGCCGTACACCTGCGAGGCGTAGGTGCCGATCGCGGAATTGTAGCTGTCGATCGTGCCGCCCGACGCCAGGTTGGTGTAGGTGTAGGCGCCGGCGGCGTTGGTGAAGAGCGGGGCCGGGGCCACGATCGCCCGCAACTGGGTCGACACCGTCGTGGAAGTGGCGTCTGGCAGGGTCGCGGTGCCTTGCACGTAGATGACCGGTGGGCTGAGCCAGTAGGCCGTGTTCGGCGGCTGGCGGTTGGAGTTCGCCGCGAGGCACCGATAGGGGACGCCGCCTGCGTACACCAGGGCGTCGATCGCGTAGCTGGAGGCGGAATTCCACGTGCCGACATTCACGTTCGACGCGAGCGACCAATAGCTGGTGTTCGGTGGCGTCTGGTTGGTGTTGGACGCGACGCAGCGGTAGGCCTGCGAGCCCGAGATGACGTACTGCCCCGGCTGGTAGGTGGCCGCTGACGACCAGGTGTCGGACGGCGAAATGAGGGTCCAGTAGGTCGGAATCGTCGCCGGCGCCACGCTGGTGGGCGCCATGTTGCTGTTGATCGCGGCGCACCGGTAGGCCGCTCCGCCGTAGAAGACGATGTTGCCGATCTGGTAGGTGGCGTAGGGACTCCAGTTGTCCGGCGCGCTGGTCCAGTAGGCGATGTTCGAGGGCGGCACGCCGAGCGCCGGGGCGGACGGGTAGCAGAGGTACCAGACGCCGAGATAATAGACGAAGTCGCCCACCGCGTAAGTGCGCTGGGCTGACCAGACGTTGCCGCGGTTGGGTGTGCCGGTCAGCAGGCTCGGAGGCGCCTCGCGGTAGCGGTCCACCCGGATGTACACGTTGGCCGTGATGTTCGCGGTGCCATAGCGGGAGCTGGCGATCGTGATGGTCTTGGTGGAGGTCGTCGAATTCGGGTGCGTCCAGCTGGAGAACGACGAATACGCGAAGGCGTTCAGCGCCCGCTCGAGGCCCATCTGCGCGAGCTGCATGCTGACATCCCGCAGGTACGCGCGCGTGCTCTGGCGCAGGCCCTGGCTGCCGACCGCCATGTAGCCCGCGAGCGAGATGGCCAGCACCGCGACGAAGCACATCGCGACGAGGACCACGGAGGCTCGCTCCTGGGACCGGGGCGTCATTGCAGCAGGCCCTTGTTGCCGACCGCCAGCCGGGGACTGGCCACCGTGTAGATCTCGCTGAGCGTCTTGTTCGTGCTGCTGCCGACCTGCGCGGTCAGCAGGAGCGCCACCTGCTTGATGCCGTTCAGATAGCTGCTGCTCGTGAAGGTCGTGTAGGGCGTCGTCGCGCTGTCGTAGTAGGAGAAGCTGCAGGAAAGCAGATTGGTGTGCAGCACCGTCATCACCGAGGTGCTCTGGTCGATCCGGACGAGCGTCTTGCCGGGCACGGCGCAGGAGAGGTACACGACGCTGGCGGAGCTGCCGTTGTAATAGTAGGTGACGCGCCGGGTGCCGCCGGTCGGATCCGGCACGACCAGCGTGAACTCGGTGCTCGACGGATAGTAGGTTGGCGACGTCGAGGACCAGTAGACCGAGTTCGCCGTGCGGATGTCGTTGGTGAAATAGCCGAGCGCCCGGCGCCCCTGGATCTCGAGGTTCGGCTGGTTGGCAATGCCGATCCCCAGCGTGCGGGTGAAGCTCCGTCCCAGGAAAGTGAAGGTGGTCAGCACCGCGCCGATCATCACGAGCGCCAGCGTCATGCCGATCAGCACCTCGACCAGCGTGAAGCCGCGGGTCGGCCGGCGGACGGAATCCAGGTTGGGCGGGCCGAAGGTCACGAGCGTTGATAGGTCAGGTTCACCCCGTACTTCCCGAACCAGCCGACATTGCTGCGGCGGTAGGTGAAGGTGAGGGGCGTGCCGTCGCCTTTCCGGCGGCTGGTGGTCACCACCCAGGTCACGGTGTAGATCACCTCGCGGATGTTGGTCACCGGATCGGGACTCGTCAGCGAGCGCGCCAGCGTGAAGGTCGCGCCGTTGATCTCGACGATGTCGGTCGTCGCGCCCGTGGTGGTCACGGCCCAGTATGAGGTGTTGGTCGGAAGGATGCCCGTGTTCGCCGTGGTGCACCGGTACCAGGCGCCATTGTAGGTCACGACGTTGTTCGCCACGTACGACATCGCGGAGTTCCACACCGGCCAGAACTGCGGGTCGATGGCCACCGCCGTCGAGGTCGGCGAAAGTCCGCTGATCGTCGTCCAGCTGGCCAGCCGGAGCTTGGCCATCTCGTTGTTGATGATCTGGCTCGCCGCCGTCTCGCGCTGGCCGTGCTTGATCGAATTGGAGATGAGCCCGATCACCTCGATCATGCCGATGAAGGCGATGACGATGATCGTCGCCGCCATCATCACCTCGACGAGGGTGAAGGCGGTTTTGCGGTGATTGCGGGTGGGACCCATCGGTGGCCGGACTCTGCCGGAGCGAGTGTGAGATAGCAAAGCGGGAAAACCGCGCAAGGGGGCAGTCGTACGCAAGTTCGCTGACCGCCGCCCGGGTAAAGGGGTCATGAATTTCGCCCCGGGCCTAAGAAACCGCCGGCTCGAACGTCATTCGGCATGAAACCTGAAAGGAGCCCCATGGACCACACCCGCTGGACGATTCCCCTGACGGCCGCCGCGACGCTTCACGGCGTGGCCTTTTTCGGCTTCCACCCGTCACCGACGCTCCGGGCCGGCCACGACCCGGACTTCCGCTGTACCCTTGAGCCGACCCCCCTCATCGAGCAAATCGACGAGATTCCACCGCCGGCCGGCGACCCGGTGGCGGCGGGCAATCCCAATCCGCCGCCGCGCGGCGAGGACGTGGCCCCGCCGCCCCGGCCGGACGCGCTGACCGTGCCGTTCGAGCCCCCGGCGCGGCTGCGGCCGGAGCACGTGGCCAGGGTCATCGGCGGGCCGGGCGATTGCCTGCTGCCGGGCATCGGACCGGGCGTCGGAACTTGGAACGGAATCCCCTCGGTCGACCAGCTCGACCGGGTGCCCAGGACGCGCCTCCAGCCGTCGCCCGTCTATCCGTACGAGGCCCGCAAGGATGGCCGCGCCGGCGAGGTCGTGGTGACCTTCACGGTCGACGAGGAAGGCCGGGTGGTGAATCCCGTCGTGCTTCGCTCGAGTGATCCGGCGTTTGAGACGCCCACGCTGCGCGCGGTTTCCCGCTGGCGCTTCGAGCCCGGCCGCAAGAACGGCCGCATCGTGCGCTTCCGCCTCGCGGTCCCGGTGCAGTTCGCGCTGAACGACTGAACCGGTGACGGCAATCCGCCGGCCTCAGCCCACCGCGACGATCCGGGCCGGCAGGCCCGGACGGCGGCCCGGCAGTTGCACCGGGTCGCCCACGCTCCGGCCGAGCAGGAGTCGGCCCACGGGCGAGGCCGGTGTGACCACAAGATAGACTTCGCCCGCGAGTCGAACCTCAACGCCGCCGCCCCTCGGGCAGACGTAGTACCGGGTCACGGCGCCGTGTTGATCGCGGACCTCGACGACGGTGCCCAGCGTGACCGGCGCGCCGTCCGGAACGCTCGCGACCGGCAGCGAGGAGATTGCCTGGATGCTGGCCTCGAGTTCGGCGGCCTGACGCGCCTGGCCCTCGGCGAGGTAACCCGCCTCGATGCTGTGCGTGTCGTACTTGTTCTCGGGCTTGCTCTCCTCGCTGATCGCCTCGTCGCGCGCAAGGTTGGCCGCGCCCACTTGGGTGGAGTAGGCGGAACGCAGCTCCGTCAGGACCTGCTCACGCAACCGGGACTTGTCGGGCAGGATGGACATCACCAGCGATGGAAGGCCGGATGCCCGGGCTTGACCGCGACAAACGTGCCGCTGCAGGTGGCGCAGACTTGGCCATCCGACGAAAGCGTACCCTCGACCCGCGCCCGATCGGGACCTGCTTCCACGACCCGCGCCGCGAGCTGCACCGCGGCCGCGGTCGGGGTGGGGCGCTGCAGCTTGATGGAGTAGCTGGCAGTGACCGTGCACGGCGGTCTCTCCAAGCCGTCGCGCTGCATGAGGTGCCAGGTGGCGGCCCAGTTGCAGTGGCAGTCGAGCAGGGCGCCGACGATTCCGCCGTTTAGGACGCCCGGAAAGGCCGCATGATGCGCGCCCGGCATCCACTCGGCCACCACCGAGCCGTCCGGCTGCGGAAAGCTGCGGATTTTCAAGCCGCTGGGATTCGCCGGACCGCACCCGAAACAGATGCTGGCTGGGGAATAACGCTCCTGAAGACTGGGGGCGGAGTCGGACATTGGCGGTGACGAAAGTAGTGCTAAGAATTCGTGAAACCCGGCCAAGTTTTAGGCTGGCGGACTGTAAAACTAGGCGCATCTTGACGTTCTACCGTCAATCCTTGTCAACGAAGCATCCGTAATGGCGCGCAAAATCGCATTCCTGAACTACAAAGGCGGCGTGGGTAAGACCTCGCTGATCATCAACACCGCCGCCTGCCTTGCGAAGCTGGGCAAGCGGGTGCTGCTCTTCGACTTCGATACCCAGTCCAACAGCAGCATCTGGCTGCTGCGTCTTGAGCGCTGGAACAAGATCAACGCCACGGGCGAGGGCGCGTTCTTCTCCATTTTCGACCCGGGCAACGCGAAGGTGAAGGACCTCGTGATCAAGGATGTGCTCGAGGACAAGAACGGTCAGAAAGTCCTGCCGGGTCTCGATCTCGTTCCCACCACCTTCAATCTCGTCGACCTCGAGAGCGAGTTCGAGGGCGACCCGAAGCGTCCGCCCTACGTCGTGTTCCAGGAGCAGCTGGCCGAGATCGAGGGCAATTACGATTTCATCCTCTTCGACTGCCCGCCGAACATCCTGCGCGCCTCGCAGTGCGGCGTGTTCGTTTCGAACGAAATCTACGTGCCGTCCAATCCCGACGCGCTGAGCCTCATCGGCTTCACGCTGCTCGTCGAGAAGCTCGGCAAGTTCCACCAGCTGTCCGCGTCGTTCCGCACGGCCTCGATGGGCGTGCCGGCGCAGGTGCAGGGCGTGATCTTCAACTCGATCAAGACCGGCGTCGACATCGAGGTGCCGAAGATGCGGATGCAGCTTCGCCTGAACCAATTCAAGACCGCGAAGCGCGTGGCGCAGACGGCCAAGATTTTCGAGACCCAGATCCGCGACGCGATGATCGTACGCCGGGCCGTCACGCTCGGCCTCCCGGTGCTGCTCGTCAGCCAGGAAGGTCCCGACGCCACGGCCGCCGGCTCGTCCGACAACGTCGTCAGCGACTACCGCAAGCTCGCGCAGGAGATCGTGCGCCATAATCCCTGAGTTTCCCCCCACGCCATGTCCGACACACCCAACAAGTATTCCGCCAAAGACTGGGACGAGGTCCGCGCCGCGTTCGCGTCGTCCATCATGGTCAAAACGTCGCTTAGCAGCCTGGCGCAAAACCTCGACGGTCCGGACTGGCCGGTGAAGAGCAAGGAGGAGACGCCCGCCGCCTACATCGACCTCGGCTACGACGAGATGGTCACCATGCTCACGATGAAGGGCATGTCCCCCAACAAGGCGGACTTCCTCATCTCGCTGCTCAAGGAGACGCTCGCGTTCGACAATCCGTTTGGCGACATGGTCGAGCAGGCGCAGGCCTCGTCGGCCAAGGACAACCAGCTCCTCAAGAACCTGGTCAAGCTCGGCATCCCGGAGGCGTTCCCGATCGAGATCACCGCGCTCAGCGACGACACCAAGGATTTCTGCAAGCTCGAGAAGCTCTCGACGCTGGGCGAGTTCTGCGTCTTCGCGCAGGGCATGTCCCAGAACGTGATCGTCGGCGGCGATTTCCGACGCCTCCTCAACGCGCTCTCGCACATCGACGAGGACACCCTCACCGAGCTCCTGCCGTTCCGCAAGGGCGCGAAGGGCATGCAGCTGCTCGAGGCCCTCGTGCAGACGTCGAAATGCTCCTCGCCCGAGACGCGCGCCCCCAAGGTCGCGGAGTGGTTCAAGGACGATCTCGCCGCCCTCAAGAAGGACCTCAGCTCGGGCGGCTCGCTCTCCCGCCACCTCGTGGCGCTCGGCAATGCGGACGCGGAGAAGCGCGCCACCGAGATGTATCAGCTCATCACGACTGGAAAGATTGCCAAGAAGGGCAGCCTTTTTGGTTCGCTTGGCCGGCTTTTCGGGAAATAGTCGGGGCCAGCCATGGCTGACGCACCCGCGCCCGGCGGCGTACCCGCACCTCTTCCGCAATCCTACGGGACCTCAGGTTCCGGTGGGGTGAAGGCCCCGGTTCCGACTGCCGGCGCCATCAAGTTTCCCGTCCAGACCAGCAGCGGCCCCAAGCCCCTGGTCCTCCGCCGCCGCCGCGGCCTGACCCATTCGCCGTTCGAGATCTCCGAGGCGTCCACCGCCGCCCGCGAAACCATCCGCGCCGTGGTCGCGGCCACCCGCTCGCCGTTTCCCGGCGGCGGCGGGCAGCCCCTCGACACCGCCCGCGCCACCGAGCTGGAGCGTTCCCTCCGCACCCTCGAGGCCTCGCTGGCGGAGCGCGAGCGCACCATCGCCGAGATGGAGATTCGCCTCGCCGACCGCGAGCGCGACCTCGCCGAGACCGAGGCGCTCCTGATCGCCCGTGAGCAGTTGCTGGCTGCCTCCCGCAAGGCCGCCCCCGCCAAGGTGGCGGTGAGCAAGGAGGAGCAGGAGGCCCTCGAGAAACTCCGCTCCGAGCTCGAACGCCAGGAGCAGGCCCTCAAGGAGGGCCAGCAGGGGCTCCGCGAACGCGAGCAGTTCCTCGACGAGGCCGAAGCCAAGCTCTTCGAGAAGGTTCAGGCCCAGCAGGAAAAGGAAACCGAGCTCGAGCAGCGCGAGGAGGACCTCCGTACCCGCAGCCGGGAGTTTCGCGAACGCCTCGCCCAGATCGACCCGGCGGCCGCCGCCGCGCTCAAGGAAGAGAAGGAGCGGGCCGCCAAGGCGGCCGCCGACGAGTTCAACGCGTGACGGTCCGCCCGTCCGGGCGCCGAAATCTCAGGGGTTGACCTCGCCCGGGCCGCCCCCAGATGCTTTTTTGAAACCTTTCCCGAATTTGGCCGTCCCAGTCTCCTTCCCCATATCCGTCTACATGAGAATCATCCGCTTGGCGTCCGCCGCGATTGTTTGCCTGACCGGCCTGGTGGCGCTGCACGCCCAGGAGGAGGGGGGCGACCCGCGCGACGAGATCATCACGGACTTCGGCCTGGACGAGTACATTTACACGCCGAAGATGACGCTCCGCCTCGGCATGCGGCAGCTGTCGGGCGACAAGACTTCCTTCACGGGCAAGGGCACGCTCTCGTCCGGTGACCTGCTCTCCGACTACACCAGCGCCGGCCTGACCCGGTACTACCACGACGGCACGGTCTTCAAGGACACGCGCAAGATCACCGACCCGGACGGCAACACGGCGCCGATCAACCCGGACGGCTACACGAATTCGTGGAGCTATAACTTCCTCGGTCAGATCCAGGACGACGGCACGATGGCCTTCCACGGCTACTCGGCCGCCATCGCCGACCCCGGCACCATCAGCAAGAACGGCGACTCGAGCTACGGCGTCGAGGTGGTAGTGTCGCGCGACATGAAGCAGCTGACCAAGAAGCTCTCCTGGACGCTGTTCATGGGCATGAGCCTCAATCAGGTGAAGGCGACCAAGTCGGCCGACCTCGCGGCGACGCTCACGACGACGACCGACTATTACTCGCTCAACGGCCAGACGCCGCCGGCGCCCCCGTACCTTGCCCCGTCCTCGGGCGTGACGGCCGTGCAGAACCCGGACGGCACCTACACGACGGTTTCGACGGACACGACGACGCTGCTGGGCGCCGCGCCCCTCGGTCGCATCGTGACCATCACCCCGGGGGTCGTGAAGAACAGCTGGCGCGTGCGGGCCGGCTATTTCACGTTCCGCGTGGGCCCGTCGCTCACCTACAATTTCACCGAGAAGTTCAAGGCGACGGCCAGCGTGGGCGGCGCCCTCGTGTTCGTCGGCTCCAACTACACGGTGACCGAGGACTTCAAGCCCGATGTCGGCGACGACGTCGTGAAGAACGAGTCGAGTTCGACCGAGCGCGTGCTGCCGGGCTTCTACGCGGACGCCACGCTGGAATACGACCTGACCGAGCGGGCCGGTGCCTACGCCGGCGCGTTCTTCCAGGACACCGGCAGCTACGACCAGACGATCAGCTCGACCGACTCGAACTACGCGACGCGCGTGGACCTCTCCCGGCTGCAGGGCCTCCGGCTCGGCATGAATATCCGGTTCTGAGCGGGCCCGGCCCGTTCGTGCTTTCCAAGCGGCCGGCCCGCCGATTTGCTGGGCGGCCGTGACCCAAGGCGAGAAACCCCTCTGGCCGGTTGCCACGCTGGCGGTCCTCAGCGGACTCAACCTGCTCGATTACCTCGACCGGCAGCTGCTGGCGGCGGTGCTCCCCGCGCTGCAGGCTGAGCTTCATCTCGGCGACGAGCAGGCCGGCAGCATCGCCACCGCGTTCATGCTGGGGTATTTCCTCACCGCGCCGGTCTTCGGCTGGCTCGGCGACCGGATGTCGCGCACCTGGCTCATCGCCGGCGGCGTGTTTGTCTGGAGCCTCGGCACGCTCCTGTCTGGGCACACCAGCGCCTACGCCTCGCTGCTGCTGTTCCGCGTCTTCGTGGGCTTCGGCGAGGCAAGTTTCGGCACGATCAGTCCCGGCTGGATCGCCGACCTGTTTCCATCGTGGCGGCGCAACAACGCCATCACGATCTTCTACCTCGCGATCCCGGTGGGCTCGGCCCTTGGCTACCTGATGGGCGGGTTCATGGCGGTGCACTTTGGCTGGCGCTCCGCCTTCCTCTGGGCCGGCTATCCGGGGCTCCTCCTGGCCTTCACCTTGTTCCTCCTGCGCGAGCCCGAGCGGGGCGCCAGCGACCGCCAGGAAGGCTATCCCGCGCCGGTCGAGGCGGTGACGACCGAGCCGGTCGGCTGGAGAGTCTACCTCGAGCTGTTCAAGCATCGCGGTTACGTCCTCGTTGTCGCCGGCTACGTGGCCCAGACCTTCGCCATGGGCGGCTTTTCGCTCTGGGCGCCGTCCTTTCTGCACCGGATCCACCATCTGCCGCTCGATCGAGCCGGATTCTTCTTCAGCGCGGCGCTGGCAGCCACCGGGCTCTGCGCGACGCTGATCGGCGGCTTCTGGGCCACGCGCTGGCAGCGCCGCACCGGATCGGGCTATGCCTGGCTGCTCGCGCTCAGCGCCACGCTGGCGGCGCCGATGGCGTTCGTGGCCTTCACGCTCGACGATCTCGCGTGGGCCAAGGTCGCCCTCGTGGTGACCATGTTCCTGCTGTTTTTCTCCAC
Organism: uncultured Opitutaceae bacterium; assembly: GCA_964622405.1. GTDB lineage: Bacteria > Verrucomicrobiota > Verrucomicrobiia > Opitutales > Opitutaceae > Opi-474. Next base: position 12,980 of record CAZUQB010000020.1, read on the forward strand.
CGGCCCGGTTAACACCCTGATCCTCGAGACGGTGCCGGTGACGATGCGCGCGAGCGCCATGGCCGCCTCGATCTTCTCCATCCACCTGCTCGGCGACCTCTGGTCGCCGAAGGTCGTCGGCTACCTCTCGGATCGCTGGGGCGACCTGCGTCAGGCGGTGCTGTGCGCGCTGCCCGGCGCGCTGATCGTCTCCGCCGTCTGCTGGGGCCTGCTGGTCGTTCACGTCCGCCGCCAGCGCGACGCCACGGGCTAGGTCGGTATGCCTCCGGTCCGCCCTCCTAGGCCCCCAGGTCGCGCAGGACGTCCTCCGTGCGCCGGAGCTTTCCCGGGGGGAAGAAGCGGTTGATGCGGGTGATTACCTGCTGGATGATGCCGTCGGGGCAGCTGGCCCCGCCCGTGATCAGCACCCGGCGAATGCCGTTCGCCTCCGCCCAGAGCGGGCGGGGCTCGAGTCGGCCTGCGCCGCTGCCGACGTAGACGTAGTGGTCGACCTCCGTAAGCGAACGGATGCTCGACTCGGACTGGATGAAGTAGGCCCGCGGGCCCAGCTTCAGCTCGCAGAGCCGAAAGAGCTGGTAGGTGTTAGAGGAATTCCGCCCGCCGATCACGAACGCGGCGTCCAGCGGCTCGGCCAGCGCGCGGCTGAGCGCGTCCTGGTTGACCTGCGTCGCATAGCACAGCGTGTCGCGTTTCGCGCTGCCCCCGACGCGGCTGTCGTCGCCGAAGCGCTGCCGGTAGACCGCGCGCAGGTGATCGAGAATGCCCAGCGTCTCGTTCATCAGCAGGGTGGTCTGGTTCACCACGGCCACCCGCTCCAGGTGCCGGGCGACGCTGAAGCCCGGGGTGTGCCGGCCCTCGAACAGCTCGGCAAACCGCGCCTGGGCCGCCGCGTCGGTGCGGCCGACCAGCTCGCCGAGCTGCCGGGCCTCGTCGAGGTTGCGGACGATCACCGCCGGTGCCCAGCGTCGCGTGTTGGAAAACGTCGCCTTCGTCTCCTCGTGCTCGCGCTTGCCGTGGATGATCACGGTGAAGCCCTCGCGGCCGTAGGCGCGGGCCGCCTTCCAGACTTTTTCCACCAGCATGCAGGTCGCATCGTAGTGGTAGACCGAGATGCCCTTCCGCACGAGGCGGCGCTTGTCCTCGTCGGTCGCGCCGAAGGCCGGGATGATCACGATGTCCTCCGGTGTCAGGGTGTCCCAGAGCGTTGGCTCGCCCGGCGCCTCGCGGGCCAGCCGGCCGTCGCGCGCGTACGGCTCGCCCTTGTCGGTCTGGAGATACCGGAGTCCCCGGCGCAACAGGTCCTCGTTGACGAACGGATTGTGGATCAGCTCCGAGAGCATGAACACCCGCCGGCCCGGATTCTCCGCCAGGGTCTCGTAGGCGCGCTCGATGGCGTTCTTCACGCCGAGGCAGAAGCCGAAATGGCTGGGGATCACATACTGCACGGCGCCGAAATCGAGCACCACCGGCGCCGCGGCGGAGCGCTCGTGCTGGCGGGCGAGGGCCTTGATGGCCGAGCACAGCTGCGACTGGTACAGCGCCCCGGCCAGGGCGTCCTGCCCATAGATCGCCACGTTCCGCTCCTGGGCCGGCCGGAACTTGTAGATGAAGTCGTTCTCGCCCAGGTGAAGGTAGGGAATGTCGACCAGGTGCGGCTCCAGCTCCCGCAGCGCTGCCGCCAGGGCGGGACTGAGGTCCGCGGCGCGAGCGGCCAGGGCGTCGATCGACAGGAAGGCGAGGTTCGCCGCGGCGGAAGTCCCTGCCACCTGCGTGAACGACGTGGTGCACGGCGCGCCGTCGAGGACGGCCGTGAAGAACTCGGCCGGGGGCAGGTGGGTGGGGAAGCCGGCCGCCAGTGCGGCGGCGGCCTCCGCCGCCGTCGCGCCGGCAAAGGCCAGGTCCAGCCGGCGCCCGGCCTGTCGCACGGCGAGCTGGTTGCTCGCGTTGAACGCGAGGATCACGAATCGGGTCGGAGACTCCACCACCGGGGACATGCGCCCAACGTGGCCCGGTCCGGCCCCGGCGGCAAGGGCAAGGCGCGGTCTCATCCGCGGGCCGGGCGCGGGACCGTCAGGCGGGGATCGAGGCTGAAGGGCTCGGGGGCCCCGATCCGCACCTTGGCGAACAGGGGATGGGCGGGATTGAGCAGATAGTTGAACTCGCCCGGGACCAGGGCGCTCGGCACGCGCAGCGCCACCGACCGTCCGGACCGCAGCCACGCTGTGCCAAAGGCCTGGGTCTCCTGGGTGTGGGGATAGCGCCGCCACGAGTCGGGCACGCGGGCGGGACGCTCGAGCAGGTCTGTCGGCAGGTCGGCCTCCACGCACACCCACGCCCGGTCCGCCAGGCGGCGCCGGTCGTCGACCTGGGCCAGGATCTCCAGCGCGGCCAGCGCCCGCGACTCGGAGCAGTACACCACCGGCAGGCCGGGCGCCGTCCAGCGGCCGCCGTGACGCCGCGCGCCCTCGCCCGAGAACGCTCCGGCGGCATGCTCCACGGCGCAGATGCGCCAGACCCGAAGCGGGCTCATGAATAGACGCCGTGCTCGATGCGCCCGAGGACGTTCTCTACCTCGCGGGCCCCCGGCTCCGTCTGCGCGAACTCCAGCGGCGATCTTCCGCCCAGCACCAGCAGCGGGCTGTGCAGCCAGCCATGGGTATTCTCATGCGTGCGAAACAGGCGCTTGGCGTGATCGTACAGCCGCATGAGCCGCACCGCCCGCTCACCCTCCGGCACTTTCAGCCGGGCCGACGCGGCCACCCTCCGGGCATAGGTGCGGGCCGGGATGTGAATCAGCCGGGCCAGTTCCTCGGTGGTGAAGCCGGCGTCGCGCCCGAACGCCACGACGTCCGTGATGGGCAGGCCTTCCTCGACCCGGCCCGCCATGGCCGCATTGTCGTGCACTTGCTCATAGTTCACCGGCTTGGGTATCCGCTTCTTCATGCCCCCAGTCTGGGGTCTGCCCCGGCCGGCTCAAGCTCAAACTGCCATATGGCATAAAATGCCGTGCCAAATGGCATCACGCCTTACGTGACAAGGTCGAAGTGGGACGCGGCCAGGATCTCGCCGTTCACCTGGATCTCGACTCGGTGCCTTCCCGGATAATGGCGCCGCGTGGTGAAGTTGCGGATCACCTGGCGTTTTCGCACCTCGACGCTTCCGGCGGGAGCCAGGGTCAGCTCGCGGAGCTTGAAGACCTTGGGCGCGGTGCTGCCCGAGGCTTTGACATAATGGACGCGGTAGTCGACGGCGAGCGCTTGCGGGCGGCGGGAGGTCGAGCGCAAGGCAAAGCTCAGCTCGACACCCTGGCCGAGCCGCACGCGGGCCGGCCGGATGACGAAGCCGCGGATCTCCGCCGCCGGGCGTGCGCCGAAGCTGAACAGGGCGAGAGCCTCGCGATGCCCGGCCTTGATCAGGGTGCGCGCGGCGCGCTTGGCGATCCACGCGGTGGGAGGCGAGGTGAGGTCCCAGGCCCGGAGCCGGGCCAGCATCCAGTCCGGGTGGTCCTTCGAGATGTCGTTGAGGTGATTCGCGACCGACTTCCTGACGTAAAGGCTGGGATCGGCCCGGAGGTTGTCGAGGATCGGCGCGGTCAGGGCCGGCTCGGCCACGATGCGCTCGAGGCGGAACGACCACGGCAGGCGGGGGCGGGATCCCTCCGATGCGAGCCGCCGGACGTGCTCGTCGGGGCTGCGCGACCATTGCTCCATGATTGCCAGGGCGCGCGGCGGATCGTCGCGGATGAACTCCCGCACCGCGAACTCGCCGGAGGAGAAACGGGTGAGGTACTCCAGCGTCGCCATGGCCGCCTCGAAGTGCGCGCGACCATGCACCCCGACGAAATCGGGCAGCATCATGCCCACAAACGTGTGTCCAATGAGGGGTGCGGCCTGCCGGAGAACGGCGATGGTCGCTGGAAAGTCGCCCGGGAGGGTCGCGCGCAGCGCCTGGGTCCCGGCGCGCATCCGCTGCAGCAGGGTCAACTCGCCGAGATCCTGCGTGGCGAGCCGGACGAACCGGGCCTGGTCAAACCCGGGCTGGCACTGGGCGAAGACGCGCCCGAGCGCCCGAAAGCGCGCGGGGTTGAACATATGCCGCAGTTCGGCGTGGGCGGAGTCGCCCATGGCGTCAGAGCTTGAGCGTGTCGGCGAGCTTGCTGGCGTCGCCGCCTCCGCCCATGGCGAAGTCCGGCTTGCCGCCGCCCTTGCCACCGAGCTTGGCGGTGAGGCCGGCGATCAGCTTGCCCGCGGCCAGGCCCGCCTTGATGGCCTCCGGGGAACAATAGGCCACGAGGCTCACCTTGCCGTCGAACAGCGTGCCGAGTTGGACGACGCCCGGCCCGATCTTGTGCAGCACCTGGCTGCCGAGCGAACGCAGCGCCTCGGGATTGTCGGCGGTGACGACGGCCGAGACCCACTTCAGGCCGTCGCGGGCCTGCGCACCGGCGGCAAGCTCGTCGGCGAGTCCGGCGGCGGCCTTGGACTCGAACGCCTTGAGCTTCTTCTCCAGCTCCTTCTGGTGGGCGAAGAGGGCGTCGAGCTTCTGGGCGACATCCTGCGGGCCGGCGTTGAGCCGGCTGTTGACCGCCTTCAGCGCGGCCTCCTCGTGGGTCACGAAATCGTAGGCAGCCTGGCCGGCGACGGCCTCGATGCGGCGGGTGCCGGCGGCGATGGCCATCTCGGCGGTGATCTTGATGAGTCCGATCTCGCCGGTCGTGGCGACGTGGGTGCCGCCGCAGAGCTCGCGGCTGAAGCCGCCGATGTCGACGACGCGCACGATCTTGCCGTATTTGTCCCCGAAAAACGCCAGGGTGTCGGCCGGCTTCTTGTCGAACTCGGTCTCGTACGCCTGGACCGCGGAGTTATCGATGACCTTCTCGTTCACCAGCCGCTCGACCTCAGCCAGCTGGGCTGGGGTGACCGCCTCAAAATGGGAGAAGTCGAAGCGCATGCGGTCGGGCGTCTTCGACGTGCCGGCCTGGCGGACATGCGTGCCCAGGGTCTTGCGCAGGGCCCAATGAATGAGGTGGGCGGCGGAATGGTGGCGGGAGATGGCGCGGCGGCGCGCGTAATCGACTGCGAGCGTGGCTTCGCTCCCGACGGCGAGCGCGGCGAGAGCCGTGTCGGGGGCGACCTTGTGAAGATGGCGGCCGGCCTTGTCCTTGATGCAGTCGACGATCGCGACCGACTGGCCGCCGATCAGCGCATGGCCGGAGTCGCCGGCCTGGCCACCGAGCTCGGCATAGAACGGCGTCTGGTCGAACACCAGGAACGCGGCCTTCTCGGTCTTCACGAGGTCCGTGAGTTTGGCGTGGACCGCGGTGGTCGGGCTCAGCGTGTAGCCGACGAACGCGGTGGGCGTGAGATTGCCGTCGGCGCCGTCCTCGGTCGCCGCGACGATGATCTCCTTCTTCTGGGCCGCGCGGGCGCGGTCGCGCTGCTGCTGCATGAGCGCCTCGAAGCCCGCGGTGTCGACCGTCAGCCCGCGCTCGGTCGCGAGCAGCTGGGTCATGTCGAGCGGGAAGCCGTAGGTGTCGTAGAGCAGGAAGGCCTGGGCGCCGGTGAAGACCTTCTGCCCCTGGAGCTGTCCCAGGGCGGTCTCGAATTGAGCCAGGCCCTTGTCGAGGGTGCGGCCGAAGGACTCCTCCTCCGAGCGAATGACGCGGCGGATCGTGTCCTGCCGCTCCTTGAGCTCCGGGAACACGTCGCCGAGCGACTCCACCACAGGCGCCACGAGCTGCTCGAAGAAGCCGACCTGGAGGCCGAGCTTGCGGCCGTAGAGAATGCCGCGGCGGAGGATGCGGCGAATGACGTAATTGCGGCCCTCGTTGCCGGGAAGGATGTTGTCGGCGATGGCGCACGAGATGGTGCGCGCGTGATCGGCGAGCACGCGGAAGGCGACGTCGGTCCGCTCCTGCTCGCTCAGGCCCTCGCGCTTGGTGGGCACGGTGGCGCGGTAGGTCCGGCCCGAGAGGGCGGCGACCTTGGCAAACAGGGGCGCGAACACGTCGGCGGAGTAGTTCGAGGGCTCGGCGGTGAAGTCGGTGAAGCCCTTGCTCGAGGCGTGGATGCCCGCGACGCGCTCGAAGCCCATGCCGGTGTCGACGTGCTTCGCCGCGAGCGGCGAGAAGGTGCCGTCGGCGTTCGCGTTGAACTGGATGAAAACGTGGTTCCAGATCTCGATGCAGCGCGGCGAGGAGGAATTGACCAGCTGGCGGCCGGCCGCCTCGTCATCCGCGGGCAGCAGGTTGAAGTGGATCTCGGAGCACGGGCCGCACGGGCCGGTGTCGCCCATCATCCAGAAATTGTCCTTCCGGTTGCCGTTCACGATGTGGACCTTCGGGTCGAGGCCCGCGGCGCGGAAGAGGCCGGCCCAGATGTCGTACGCCTCCTGGTCGAACTCCGACGGATCGCCCTTGGCCT
>CAZUQB010000021.1:0-18551 GCA_964622405.1 uncultured Opitutaceae bacterium
CCTTTGGCTACGGCGTGACCGCCCTCGCGGGCGTCGGGTCCGCCGGCTGGCTGCACGGCCTGAAACTGGCCGCAGTGGCCGTGGTCGCGCAGGCGGTGTGGGTGATGGCCCGGAAACTGTGTCCCGATTGGCCCCGGATCGTCCTGATGCTTGCGGCCGCCGGCGCGCTCGTCGCGTGGCCCGGAGCGCTGGCACAACTGGCGGTGATCGCCGCCGGCGCCGCGGCCGGCTGGCTATGGTTTCGTGGCGCGGCTGGAGTTTCGACCCCTCCCGCCACGGGACTGAACCGCGGCCATCGCTGGGCGGCGGCGACGCTCGGGACGTTTGCGCTCCTCCTGGTGCTCCTGCCCGCGCTGGCGGCGAGCACCGGCCGGCTTCCCGCGCAGGTGTTCGACAGCTTCTATCGCGCGGGCTCGCTCGTGTTTGGCGGCGGCCATGTGGTGCTCCCGTTGCTGCGCGCCGAGGTGGTGCCGCCCGGCTGGATCAGCGACGACCGGTTTCTCGCCGGCTACGGGCTGGCGCAGGCGGTGCCCGGTCCGCTGTTCACCTTTGCGGCTTACTTGGGCACCGTGATCTTCGCGGGACCTTGGGCGTGGGCAGGCGGGCTGCTCGGGCTATTCGCGATTTTCCTACCGGCCTGGCTCCTGATCGGCGGGGCCCTGCCCTTCTGGAGCCTGCTCCGTTCGCAGCCCGCCGCGCAGGCGGCGCTGCGCGGCGCCAATGCCGCGGTCGTCGGCGTGCTGCTCGCCGCGCTCTATCGGCCGCTCTGGACCGAGGGCATCACGCACCCGCGCGACGCCGTCGCCGCGGCCGTGGCGCTCGCGCTGCTCCTGTTTGCCCGCGCCCCCTCCTGGCTCGTGGTCCTCGCCGCCGCTGCTGCGGGGCAATGGCTGCTCTAGCGGCTCACGCGAGCTGGTCGCGGATCTCGCGATAGCGTGTGCGACCGACCGGCAGCCGCTGCCCCTCTCTCAGCTCCGCCTCGTACTGGCTGCCCTCCCGGGCGTGCAGGGCCTTGATCGAGCTGATGCGCACGAGGTAGCTCTTGTGGCTGCGGATGAAATCGGCGGGCAGCACGGCAGCCAGGCGCTCAAGGGTCTTGTCATGCAGCTCCCTCCGGCCATCGCGGAGCACGAGTTCCGAGTAGTCCCCTGCGCCCTGGACGTAGAGCACGTCGTTCACCGCCACGAGTTCCACCCGGCCGTGCTTGCGGATCGCGAGTTGCTGCGCCGCCGGCGCGCTCCGGGGCACCGCGCCGGTCGCCCGGGCGAGCGCCTGCGCGAGGCGCTCGCGACCGAACGGCTTGGGCACGAAGTCAACGACGCCATACTCGAAGGCCCGGATCGCCTGCTCAGTGTTGGCCGAGACGATGATGGTGTGGAATGACCGGGCCACGCTCCGGGCCAGCAGGCTCATGCCATCTTCGCCGTGCAGGTTCAGGTCGAGCAGCAACAGGTCGAACGCCTCCTCGTCGAGCCGCGCGCCGGCCTCATCCAGCGCCGACGCGCACCGCACCCGCTCCAGCTTCGCCCCGAGAATCTCGCGGCACAGCCGCTCCAGGCGCTCCGCGATCCGCACCTCGTCCTCGACGATCAGCAGCCTCATCCGCGCCCTCCCGTCGATTCCGCGCTATCCCACTCCACCCCCACCAGCCAATGGCCCTCGGCCGGGGCGGAAGTGAGTCGCCAGGCTCCCGGAAAACTCTCCTCCAGCCGCGCCTTCACGTACCGCAGTCCGGTGCCATCGGCTCCCGCCGGCCGGACCGGCCGGACACCGCCAGGTGGCAACGGCGTGCGAAGCTCATAGCGCTCGGCGGTCCCGAGGCGGGTGGCGGCCAGACGAAATTCCACCGTGCCCGACCGAGCCCGGCCATGGGTGATGCCGTTCTCCACCAGGGTCAGGAACAGGGCCGGCGGCACCCGCGCGTCCTCCTCGGTTCCGGACGTGACGAGCGTGTAGCCGACCCGCTGCCGCAGGCTCATCACCCGCAGGTGCCCGCGACACAGCTCGAGCTCATCGGCCACCGGAATCAGGCGCTCGCCAGCCACGCGCACCAGCAACCGAAACTCGGCGGCCAGGGCCTCGATCAGGTCGACCGCCGCGGCCGGCTCCTGCTCGATGATCTCGGAGAGCGTCGTGAGCGTGTTCAGCAGGAAGTGGGGCTGGATGTTTTTCTTGAGCAGCTCCACCTCGAGGCGCGCCGCCGTGAGCTGCGCCCGTTCCGCCACCCGCCGGTCGTCGCGGAGCTGCAGCACCTGCGCGGCGAGGCCGCCGATCAGGGGAGCGCCCAGGTTCAGCAGGACCGGCTGGTCCAGAAATTCGGCCGGACTCGCCGCGAGGGTCGCCGCGCTGACCAGCAGGCCCGCCAGCACCCAGCCCGCCCCGCGGCGACGAGCCCGGAGTCCGACCACCGCGAGCGTGATCGCCAGCGTGAGCGAGATGGCCGCCATCCACGCGATGATCCGCTCGTCCGACCACGCCGCGGTCATGAGTCCGGCCACCGCCACGACCGGCAGCCACGGGCGCTTCAGGCGGAAAAACGCCGCCATCCAGGCCACGAGCAGGATGCCCAGCAGCCCGAGGGACAGGGCGATTAGCAGGACCCGCACCGAGTGCCAGTAGTACGGATAATCATAGAGCCCGCGCCACGTGATCAGACCCTGCATGGTCGCCATGCACAGGCAGGCGGCGCCGAACAGCGCCGGCGCCAGGCGCCGATCCACCAGCAGCCAGTAGAGAGCGAGTCCAAGCCCCGCGACCAATGCGCCGCCCATCGCCAGCACCGCGGCCACGGAGGCGCGCGTCCGGAATTCGAGATACTCGCGGACGCTGTAAACCACGAGATTCAGGGTGTAGACTGGGAGCCGGAATCCGGTGCGCTGGCTCGACAGGCGCAGTGCGATCACATGTTCGCCCGGACCGGCCAGCTCGTCCGGGATGCGGAACACATTGTCGAGCGGTCCAGCCACCTCCTCGGCACGGGTTCGTCCCACCACGCCGCTGTGGCCGATCCGTCGGCCATCCCAAAAGATCTCGTACGAGGCCACGACCGCCACGATCACCGCATCGCGCTCGGCCTCGCCGGGCTCGCGACGAACCCGCAGGCGCACCCAATAGACGCCATCATGCGATGGCAACCGGTTGGCCGGCAGGCGCGTCCACGCCGAGTCATCGTAATCCGCCCGGGCCCATGCGGGATCGTCGCCGCGCTGAAACCGGAGCTCGGGAAATCCAACCCACGCATCGGTGGGCGCCAGGTGCGAGAGACCCGTCCGGTCGGCCTGCGCCGCGGTCGCCAGCAGTCCGAACAGCAGCAGCCAACGCCATGCCCAGCCGTGTGCCATCCGGGCAGGATGCTTCCGGCCCCAGCCGGGTCGAGTCGGTTCTGAGGCGTTGACCCGGCCCCTGAGCAGTTGACCGACCAACCGTCGCGTCCGGCACAGACGGGACGAGGATGGCCCTCGAACCCACCACTCCCATGTCTGCTTCCTCCTCCTCCCTGATCAGGCTCGTCCTGTTCCGCACCGCCCGGGTCTTGATCCTGGCCGGTTGCCTCGCGGGCGGCGCCCTCTCCGCCGCCCTCACGCCCCGCCTCGACCGCGTGGCCATCGTCCGCTTCAGCGACGCCGGCAACGGCCAGCTGCGGATGCAATCCGGCACGCTCGACCTCGACGGGGGCGTGACCATCCGCCAATCCACCCTGATCGACCGGCCCGCCAACGCCCCGGGCGCCATCCTCGACCGCAACCTGATCCGCGTCGACGCCTGGCGCGCCTACCATTCGCTGGGCAACGACGCGCTCGGCAACTTCCGGCTGCTCGAGGGCGCGGTCTCGGTGCTCGTCGGCGACACCTCGTACAGCTTCATCGGCCTGTCCGAGGAAGTGCAGTCGGCGACCGGCCAGTTGATCAACATCTCGACGCGGGCGCGGGTCGCCACCGGCAACGACTCCGTGATCGCCGGCTTCGTGGTGGCCAACCGCGACCAGCTCGTGCTCGTCCGTGTCGTGGGCCCGACGCTGCAGGCGTACGGGGTGACCGACGCGATGCCGGACCCGCAGCTGAGCGTGAAGCGCGGCAACCAGACCATCCACGTCAACGACACGTGGTACACCCACGCCACCTCCAACTCGGTGCGGCTGGCCGCGTCGCGCGTCGGCGCCTTCCCACTGGCCGAGGGCTCGAAGGACGCCGCCCGCCTGCTCCGGCTCCAGCCCGGCGTCTACACCGTCGTGGCCGAGGGCTCGTTCTTCAACCGCACCGGCGGCACCGTGCTCGTCGAGGTCTACGGCGTGCCCGACGCGAGCGACTACGAGCTCATCACCACGGGCGCCGACTCCTGAGCGGGCCCGGACGCAGGGATCCCTAACTGCCCGGCGTGCGTCCGCGCGCCGGGCAGCGGCGCGCCCCGGCCGGGTGGCTGGACCACCCCAGAAAATGGTTTGATTCGCTCGCGGGTCGCGTTCACGTTCTCGCCCCCTGACCGGACGCTTAGCTCAGTTGGTTAGAGCACTAGTATCACACACTAGGGGTCACTGGTTCGAGTCCAGTAGCGTCCACCATGTTGCAGGACAATGAGTTAATGTAAATGGTATAGCCGGTGGCAACGCTCAGTGGCAACAAGTGTCACGTCGATTCAGGAAGATTCAGAAGGGAGAAATCTACGAGAACGGCCGAAATTTGCCCCAGGATTCGATTTGGCTGACTGACGCCACCTGAGCCGTCACACGGCGAGGATTGGCGTTATTCCCGCCCTAGAACCTAACCCTGCGCACTCGAGGATTACTTCTTGGGCGGAGTAACAGCTATCAGACGAGCCTGCCTCATCGCTTCGGCGATTTGATCGGGAGTCATCAGTTTCTCGATTGCTGAAACATTCGCTCGCGCGTCCTCGATGCCAGCCGCACCCGCCAGACTCCACCACACATGAGCTTGAACTAGATCCTTCGGTGTTCCGACTCCGTTGGCGTACATGAATCCAAGATTTGCCTGAGCCTGCGCGAAGCCCTGAAGCGCGGCCCTGTGATACCACTGCACGGCTTCAGCGTCGTCCCGCCCAATCCCGTCGGCATGGGAGTACATGTAGCCGACGTTGAACTGCGCCGAGGCTTCGCCTGCCAAGGCTAGGCGCAAGGTGGCGAAAAACTCTCCTGTGTGCGGCGTGCGGTTCAAGACACCCGCGATGAACTCGTTTTGGTACTTTTCGGGTAGCGGCGCCTGTCCCTCTTCAAGTAGTTGAAAGACGATGGGCACCTGAAGCTGCATTGTTTTCACCTTTCCGTCGACGGTCCCGGGTTGGAACTTCCACTTGTTGACGGTGGCAATCGCCGACGGTTCAAAAGCCCAATGGGATGATTTGAAGGTCGTCGGGTATCTGACGTTCCCGACCTTATCCACATAGAAGGTGACAATTACCACGCCGGGCGCTCCCGACTTCACCATTCCGATGGGATAGATCGGGCGCTCCTGCTTTATCGGCACAGGACGAACCACCCGCATCGACTGGCGAAGTGCTAAAGCATCGCGCGCGGCAGCGTCAGCCTCCCGCTTCTGTTCGGGAGTCAGTTGCTTCGCCAAAACCAACAGGTCTCGCCTTGCCCCATCGTGGCCCTCGGCCGAGGCACATTGCCACAACACGTACGCTCGCCCCAAGTCCTTCGAAACGTTCTCGCCCGTTGCGTACATCAGGCCCAGCGCGTACTCAGCTTTCGCGTTGCCGTCTTCTGACGCACGCTTGAGCCACTCAAGACCCTTGCGCTCATCGTGCGGTCCTATCTCTCCCTTAATGAGAAAATATCCCAAGAGGTACTGAGCCTCACCTAAGCCAGCTTCGGCGGCCTTGTTCAACCATCGCATGCCCTCCCAAGGATCTTTCGCGACGCCTTGGCCAACCATGTATGCGTAGCCCAAGTTGAGCTGGGCGAGTTCGTCACCTCGCTTTGCTAGCTCCTCGTCAGAAATCGTGCCACCGGCAAAGAGCGGGGCACTAAGCAACATGAGTGCAAAGTAAGCCGCGCAGATCGTGCGATTCATCTGCTGGATTTGTCGCACCTACGCTCAGAACGCAAGGCGAGGCCAACTATGCTAGTCGGCCGAAGCAGCACTCTTGATCGGTACCCTATTTCTTGTCTTTGTCTTTCGGCGGGTCGGGCCATGGCTCAACGCCTGAGATTTTTCTCACCTCGCGATCAGGGGTTTTCCCGCCGGATGAGTCTGACTCATTTAGCCGCTGATCCTTCTTGGGATCACGTCCCTTAATCTCGATCCACTCTGTGATGATTTTCTTTTTTTCGTCTTTCATTTTGTCAGTCCTCGCTTGTGGATTATCGCTTGCTGGCACTCACGGATTAGGCTGAGTGACGTGCCAGGAAAATGGCTTTCGAGCGGATTCAGCGTTTGCTCCTGCCGATGAAAATCTTCAAGCGACCTCTCAATGCTCGCCTGACTCGCGCTCGCCCTTTTTGCCCACGCGATTTCGATTTCCGAATGGATCTTCGAATAGCCGTGGACCAATGACGTAGCCCATTCGACTTTCTTGGAATAGTTGAAGAGTGGCATTGCGATTGCGACAATAGCTGAGACCCCGGACAGCGCCTTCCAAGTGAAGGAGAAATACGGGTGGGCTACACCATCACTCCAAATAGTCCATCCAGCTACCGTTCCAGAAGAGGTTATCGCCAAGAAGACCTTCATGCATAGGTCTAATCGGTGAAACCGGCCCGCCAGAACCTTATAGTACATCTCTGACAACTCCGTATCGAGGAGTTCGCGCCAAAGGAGTCTCTCGAGATCTGTCATTTGGGGTAATAATCGAATCTTGGTAAAGACTGCCGCTGGCGTTAACTAGAGAGTTCTCGACCAACGGGGGTTTCTTGCAGCAGCGGAAACTACCGGGATTCCGGTAGCTATGAAGTCACCCCAAATCCCCTCTGCCTTGCAGCCTCGCGGAGTATGACCATCCGCCGGCGCCCGAATCAGAGCGCTGCAAATTCTACTCCTACCTACGCGCCTTCGTTGGTCGCTGCTCGACAAGCTTCTCTGCTAGGAAAGCTCGAAAGATAGTCTCGATCTCAGGCAACCGCTTTACCACCACCCTGTTTAGTACCGCCTCTTCGGCTGGGGTAAGCTTTGGGGACACTGCTTGTTTGCGCTTTTTCATGACCCGATGAAGGGCGCGCGCACCGGCCGGAGGAAGAGAAAACGAGGCTAGTTTGATCACATGGTGCTCGATCCAACGCGTGAGGTTTGGATTGCGGCGGGAGGCTGTCCCGACGGACCTTTCAGGCCGAATTGGAAAACGGGAGGCCATAGGCGGACGCCACCACGCAAGCAGCCGTCTGGCAAGCTGCCAACTTGCTACTACGCCGTAATTCGTCGGTCCTCCACCAATCGCCAGCCGACCGGGCGCAAGGCACAAGGAGCCACACTCCCCCAACCGGTCCAGATCGTGTGCCCAGTAGAACCGTCTCCGAAAATGACCTGCACCGCTTCAGGTTCGTGCGGTGGGGTTACAGGGAAGCCATCACATACGACGAAGAGACAGATCAACGAAGCCCATTGCCGGAATGACTCGGACGAGATTGTATTCCGTCAGACTCACGATTGCTCTTGTGCACAACTCGACAGCCGAAGTACCGGCATTCCGGTAGTCTGGACGCTAGAAGATCAGTCCGAACCGCGCGATGTTACCCTAAAGCACCCATGCCAAATCCCGCTAAGTCCAAAAAAGTTCGTTTTGAGTTCTCTAAGATCGAAATGCCAGAAGGTGCGCCCGAGTTTGTGAACCTGCTTGCGCATGCAAAAGGCCTGCCGCTCCAAGATCGAGTAAGGCAAAAGGGCGGCACACCAATTCGATGGGAGCATCTTGATCAAATCAATGGGGGAATGTGGGTCGGAGACATCACCCGAATCAAAGATGATGTGGTTCCGAATAAGGCTTCCCCAAACAAGGCACGAGAACACATCGACCTGAAAGCTGATGAAGGACCAACTGAAGACACGGCTTTCGGATATGACCCAGCGCTCGGCGTAATGATAACCCAATGCAGTTTTCACGGCCTGGCGGCGGCACAGATAGCTGGCTACTTTTACCAACTCCAGGTGGCAAATGGAGTCGTTAACGCATACGTCGTCATGACCCAAGAAGGTGTCGAGAAGCTGGAGAATTTTCAGTACTTCGATAAGCTAACCTACAAGGTCGCCAGACCTTCAAAAGGGCCGCTTGCAGCAACCGGACTTGATTCTCTCGACAGCCAAATCAGAGCGGCAAGTGACCTCGGCGCCAAATACTGCACGATCGAATTTAGCGTTGGTCGCGCAAAGTCGAAAATACTCAAGGAAAGAGCAACTGCAGTCGCCGCACGGCTAATGAACCTTAAAGGTCAGAAAGGGAATCCGGTGAGAAAGCTGAACTTCGAGGGAATGACTCTCGATGGCAGAAATGAGCCGTTCGATCTCCTCAAGAATAGGCTCACCGCCTTGCGTGATGTCGAAGTCTCAGAGGAGCGCGAAATGACGTTTGATTCAAGAAAAGCCGCTTTACTCTCAGCGTACGAAAGTGTCCTTCAAGTATTACAGGCCCAATTTGGCGTAGAATGAATGCAATTCGCCCATCTCAAGTCGGAAAATTCTTCGAGTGGCTAAATTCTTTGGTGGAGCGACTGCTGCCTTGGCTAAGCCTACTCGGGGCCGGGGCGCTGTACTATTGGTATCTGCGCAGGATTGTTAGCGCCGATTTACTGAAGGAACTCCTTCCTGCTGCACTTAATGCAGCGTCGATTTCGGTTGGCTTCCTAATTTCGGGTAAGGCAATTCTCCTCTCAATCGCGAATTCCAGAATTGTTAGGACTCTCCGCCAAAACAAGAGCTTCTCTAGGCTCATCGGGTACTTTATCTCCGCGACTTGGTGGTCCGCGGCGGTTGCCCTACTGAGTATCGCGCTGCTTTGGGTGAAGCCGGTAAACGAGATGTCTTCGTCGTTATCTTGTTTCGTTGGAGTCTGGATTTCTGTGTCGGGCGGAGCACTCGGTGCGACATTCCGGACGGTCCATTTCTTCAGTGGCCTTGTCAGAGAAGTCTCTAGTGAACCCATTTCTCAGTGATTTCCCGTACCACCAGCTATCTCGCGCCGAACTCAACGAGCACACTTTAGAGGCCACCTATTTGGAATGGCGTACGCCCAGGGAGCCGAGTTCTTTAGCTGTTTCCTCTGTGATTACGCCTTTGCGCGCTAGGTCGGTCAGATAGACACGTTTTGCGCCAGGGTCTGGGGTCCCTGCCAGCTTGTCCGCAATGAATTGCGCTCGCTCCTTGTTGGGAAGTTGGCGAACGGCACGCTCAAGGGCTGTGGCCCCGGTAACGCGGTCCTTCAGCGCATGGCTAAACGCCTCAAGCCGCTTGGGGTCAGTTCCAACGATACCAAGCACAGCCTGCGTCCTGGAGGGCTGGCTCATGTACGGCGCAGCGTCGAGGAACTGGTTTACCGAGTTTTCTAGGCGAATTCGGTCATCGGTGGCGGCCGTTTTGAGCTTCGCGAACTTATCCCAATCGGCGGCGTTGTTGGTGTATGGCGCTGAGAAAAACCGCCCAATTATGGCGGAGTTAACCCACGGCGAACGCCCATCCTGTGGCTGCTTCATGAACTGCGTCAGCATGGATCCCGTCAGGTTCTGGGTGAGCGTCTGAAGATGGATTGGGCTGCGCATTCGGTCGGGCATCCACTGCGGGATCTTCGAGGCTAGCGCCGAGAACTCGGGGAGCGTGGAGCGGGTCACCTGAAGTTCTGGCGAGGCAGCTATGAGTCTGTCCGGAACAATCGGCCGATGCTGTCCCGTGTTGCGGTTAAGGAAGAACTCGACCGGAGCCTTAATGAGCGGGTTGGTCCCCGAAATTACCGACTCGCCGCGCTCCGCGAAGTTGCTGCCCGTGATCTGGACCGGCGAAAGGTTCTCGATCATCGCAGTTCCGGCCCGCTGCATCGCCTGCGGGTCCTTGGTCTTTGCGAAGTCGAGACCTCCCTCTATGGTCGTGGCGATTGAGGCCATGATGTCCCGCTTGGGAATTCTCCAATACTCGCGGACGCGCTCCCCTTCCTCGTTCGAGAAGTAGAGTGGCGCCCCGTCCTTTCTGTAGCGCGGAATGAGCCAGTAGTTTTGTTTTTCGGTGTCAGGTCGAAGGGCGTAGTCGGCTGCGTTCTCCGGCTGGTTGTTGAAGTACCAAACCGCTGCCGTTGGGATGCCAATAGCAGTAGCCAGTCGGGCGGCAGCCGCCGCACCCTCAGCCCCACCCGTCCGGCCAATCAACCGCCTCAGGTCAGCCGCCGCACCCTGAAGGCGAGCGTTGCCGAACATAAAGATCAGGTTCAGCTCCCGGCCCACTTTGCCATGCTTCGCAAAGTCGGGGCTTCCGGCGTAGTTTCGGACCTCGTAGGCGATCTCCTGAAGCGCCTTTTGGTGCTGGGCATCGGTCACACCCTCAAGATTGGTGAAGCGGAGCGCCCGTTTCATGCCGAGCATCTTGGTCGTTTCCTCGATCGCGTTGCCGATCTTCGCGGGCGTGTCGAGAATCGCGGTACGGGCCACCCCCATGAGCTTCGCGGCTGCGCCTTGGTCCGCCTCCTGGGCTATCCTCGAAAAGGTGTCCGGGGTCAGTTGGCTTTGGATCGTAGACCGAGCCGCGCCTGAGTTTAGGTAGTCGAGGGCCAAGTCGTTCTTCACGCCAAAGACATTGGACTTCCAACTCGTCGCCATCGCCGAGAGGAAATCCATCGGGAACCGGTAGAGGTCGGCGGCATGCCGCACACCGTATTTGCTCATGGTCGCGAAGCGGGTCGCGTCAGCAAACTGGTTCACAAGTTGAAAGCCGACATTCATGCCCGTCGCGCCGAGACGGAACGGAGCGGCCGCCTTGGAAAGGTAGGTGCCAACGATCCCCAGGCTAACCGGGTCTAGTCCCCTGACAGCATCCGCCACGGGCTTCGCCACCGCCAGTTTTCGAGGGAAGCCGTCGCGCATGAAGTTAACCGTATCGAACCCCCTGGGCGCTTCGGCGCTGTCGGGAATCTCCCGGATGAATCTCCCGTCCGGATCACTTTTCGTAAGCTCGGCGAGGTCGAGCATCGCGAGATTCTTGTCGGCGAGGATTTGGGCGCGGACCTTATTCTGCTTCACCGCCGTGAGAATGTCTCCGAGGCGGAAGCCCTGATCGTCGATGCCTTGAATCGCTTTCGTGTACTCTGCGCGAGTGTCGATTGACTTCGTTCCACCACGCTCAACTCCATCAGCGTCCGCCAAGAATTTCATCACCCTGAAGGGCGCGTAAAAGTCGTTGGTCGCCTTAATCTGCGCATACTGGCGTTCGCTCATGCGCCCTGAATCGACCATCAATCGGAGGTCAGCGTCGGAGGACCGCTGCACCTCCTGGGCAAAGGTCTCCAAGCGGGCTAGTTTGTCTTCGCCGAGTTTGTCCTTCAGCTCAGCCAAAGCCGATTGCGCATCTCCTTTGGTCCAGTCCGCGACCGCGCGACTAGGTGCCCCCTCTGGCGCTGCCTCTTGCTGTTCGAGGCGGTCAAAAGTTCGGCGAAGGAAAAAGAACGAGTTCACGTCCTTGTTCGGTACGTCTGGGATCAGTGACTTCTGCGCTTGGTCCAGAGCGTAGATTCCAGCCTCGGCCTTACCGGCGGCGCCGGCCACAAGGGAGAACCTGTCCCCAAGTGTCACCTTCGGGCGGTTGCCTGTCACCTGTTCCTCGAGGCGAGAAATTGGGAGATAGACGTTCTGGAAATTAGTAGCGATCTGCTCGGGCAACGCCTTGATCCGATCCAGCACCGGAGGCTTTTCGTCTGGGATGGGTTCAAACACCTTCTCGGCATCCGCGAGCGTCTTGGCGGTTTCCGAAGCTGGCGCGATCTTGTCGATGAAGGCGGGAACCTCTGGGGTCTCGGCCACGAACTTTGCCCGCAACATCGGAGCAGCTTTGACCACACCGACCGCTCCGGCAGCCAATCCAGCCGCACCCAATGCGAACCCGGAAACCGCCTCAGCCTTGGATTGAAGCGAAGCGTTAGGATTCGAGAGCACCTCTTTCGCATGAACTGCGCTGTCTTTCACCGCGGCGACGAAGTGCGGTGCGGTATAGGCAAGGCCCACCGGATTTGCTGTCGCAAGTGTTCCGGCCGTGGGGAGCGAATTCACTATCCCGGCCGCCGCGTTGTAGGCGCCGGATACAATTTGGCCGGCTGCGCTCTCGGCGTTTGGTGCAAGAGGGAGCTTGGGTTGACCTTCGCTTGGCGTGAAGGCCTGTTCGATGCCCTCGCCGTACCGGTCAATTAACCCCTTGGTCAGCATCCACGCCCGACGGGCTGGCGTTGCGGAGGCCCACTCGGCTTTGAGGTCGCCAGGCTTTGCCTCGGGCACGAATGAGACTTTCGGCTTGGCGGTCTCGTCGGGTACGAACGAGACGGGAGCCTGCTCTGTATCGGGAGTGAAGGGCACGTTAATTGATGGTCCCCACCGTGCCCGCGACCTTCACCTTCGAACCTCGCTTGATTGCACCAGATGCAACCGCCGCCTCAGCGGCCGCGATGTTTGGAAATTCGGGGACGCTGGAGACAGTCGAAGGCGACTGGGCCACTCCCCCTAAGGAATTAACGAGTGCTTGCACCCCATTGGGTGAGAACTCACCGGCCTTCTCGAAAACCTTCTTTTTGTAGGTTGTCGCTTCGGCCTTGGTGATTTCCCCGCTCGCCGCGGCTTCATCGATCGCGTGAATTAGCGGGTGCTTCGCCGTCGCGTTGCCAACCTTGACAATCTGGCCGTTGAAAACCGCGAGGCGCCCCTTTGTGGCAGGGTCCGTGAAGAATCTTGGCTCCCCGTTTTTCGCCGCCTGCACGGCCTGAGCAGCCTCGGCCCGAGCGGCCGCTACAGCCTCGCGTGATTGAGTGTTCGCCTGGGTGTCGACCAATTGCGCCATTTGCGGACCGGTCGGCGGAGCACCTGCGAATCGTGCGAATGACCGGACGGCTCCAAACATCGGATCCGAAGCGATAGCTTGGCCTCGGGAAACCGCAGCGTTGCTCGCGATATATGGGTTTCGTTGGGCGAAATCTACAGCCGAGAGATTATCGGTCGCGTTCTGGCGATTGGAGGCTTCCTGCTGAGCTGCGGCAGCGCGGGCTTGCTCGAACTGAGCTTGGGCTCGCAAGAATTGGTTTTGAAGTAGCTCCTGCTTGCTTTGCCTTGCAGCTGTCACAGCGCCGTAGGCAGTCCATATATCGCGCGAAGAGGCAGAGCCGTCGCGGACCTTAGTGAGCGCCTTTTGCGCCACCGGATCGGTGAACTGCTGAAGGATTGACGGGTCTGCCGCAACCATCCCGATGGTTTGAGCTTTCGCGCGGTTGTTCTGTGCATCGTTGAGAAACCAGTTTCGGATTCCCTCCCCTAGAGAAGCGCCAGCCGAAGCATAGGCGTTCCCAAGGGACAGGCCGGTGGTTAATAGCTGCCCGCCAAGGGGCATTGGAGTAACTGCGGGGGCGTAGGGCATTGGTTAAAGGATCCGAGTCGAGAGGCGCGCACGTGGAAGGCTCGGGTCTTGCCCCGGCGCAGTGGTTCGGCCTCTCAGTTCCTCGGCGGCTATCCCGCCTTTTCAGAAACTGCTAGTGAGGGCAGCAATACACTCTCGACGCATTAAGGTCAACAAAAACAGTTGGCAGAATTGAGCCGTTGGCGTTCGACCAGGAGACGCCCTGTCCATTTTCTCTGCCATTCCATCTACACGTAACCCGCGTAACTCTCTGAAGGGTCGGAACACTTTGGGGAACTTCCGCGATTACCAAAAAACCTCTGGAACCGACGATACATTAGCGTCTGATTTCACCCGAGCGGATGGCCGCTCAACGTCCTTACGGTGTGACGCTAAAACCGGTTGCTAGTTAGGACCGCCCTGCGGTCTCGGCTGTGGCTACGAGGTGCCACGATCAAAGCCGGAAGTCCTTGCTGGTTGAATTTGTCGCAACGCTCCGTCGCGCCATCGCGGGAGCACAACCTTCAAGAACAAGACTTCACATGTCCGACAATCGAAAGTCCGGGGTGCATCAAGCCCCCATCGCAAAACCCGAGTGGATCAGACTGCCGTCGCAGTCGTCCGAAAACCCGAAGTGCCCATACACATCGCTCTGCCGCTCGTCGCTCTGGCGGCTATCCGTCCCAAGCAAGTTCAACTCATTCAATCCCCCTGTACGATCCGTGTCGGTGAGAAAGCCCGGCAATGTTCGTGGGATTCGGCTGATTCATCTTCAGAGCCTGCTCGACTACATCGCTTCCGGTGGGGCCGACAGCGGGAAGGCAGGTGCCGCGTGAGCCCCGCCAATGACCCCGCCAGGCGCGTCCAGCAACTCGAACAGGAGGCTGGATTCACCGTTGCCGCCATTCGGCGCCTCGGCAAGGTCCTGCGCGGGAAACGAGCCGCCATCCAGCGCCTCAAAAGCGGTAGACCCGTCATTTCCGATGGAAACGGGGGTGCGCGATGAAACCCCGTTCACTCCCTCGATTTCGTCGGGTGGCGCGCCATGCCGATGCAAAGAGCCGGCGCATCTGGGTTCGTATCCTGCAGCGGAAGGGGGGTCGCCGATGAACTACCTCAATCTCGAAGTCTCCGTCCTTCACGCTCGTGAGTTCGTCGACAGCACTCCACGCCAGCAGTCCTGTTGGTTGCGAATGCTGCTTTGGTCAGTGCAGCAGGAAAACGGGGGCCGAATCACCGGAGCTGCGTCGTGGACTAATCGGATCTGGACTCAAACGTGCGGAGTTTTGCTCAAGGATGTGAAAAGTACGGCTCAACTCTGGTCATGGAACGGATCCGATTTGTTGCTGCTCTTTTACCCAAACCATCAAGAGGCCGTGGTGAGGGGAAAACGCAAGGTGGCTCGGACCAATGGCATGCTTGGCGGAAGGCCACAGCGAAAAAAACCAACATCGGTTTCGGGATCGGTTACTTCCGGGAAACCAACATCGAAAACCGAAATAGAAATAGGAATAGGAAAAGGAACAGTAAGTGTAATTCCGGGGTTTTCCGCGCGAGCTTTGGAAATCTACGAAGCTTATCCTCGAAAGCAGGCTAAGGACGCTGCGCTAGCGGCGATCTCCGCGGCGCTTTCAACGGTTTCAGTTGAGAACCTACTTGAACGCACCAAAGCCTACGCTGAAGCCACAGCCGCTTGGCCCGAGGATGACCGCAAGTTTATCCCCTACCCCGCTAAGTGGTACTCCGAAGCCCGATATGACGACGATCCGGCGGAGTGGTCGCGTCACGCCCCGAAAGTAGACGCCAGACACTCCTTCTGACCATGAGCACAAAATCCATTTCCGAGCTTTTGGTTGGAGTTCCTCTGCCGCCCCATGCGGCGCCCCAAAATACAGAGCCCCCCGACGAGTGGGAGCAGCGCCGCGCTGCCGATGTTGCTACACGTGTTCGGCAGAGTAGGATTGACCTGTGGAGGCTCGAAACCCCCGCCGAATACCAAGAGAGCGATTTTAACCACCCAGGACTTGCCCAGTCCCGGGCTCAAATCGCACAGATCATCAACTGGAATTTCGGGCCGAGGGGGATCCTTGCGACCGGGAAAACCGGCAGGGGGAAAACCCGGGCCCTCTATGAGCTTTACAGGAGGCTTGTCTCTTCCCCCAACAGTCGGGCTGTGAAGTTCTGGTACGCCGGGGACTGGTTCAACCAACTCCAACAAAAGGTAAGCTTCGGCCGGGATGAGGCCCGGGGATTTGTCGAGGCCACCGCAGAACACCCAATTCTGATGATCGATGATCTGGGCAAGGAACCCCTCCTCGAGGGGCGGAGCGACTGGGCGGCTGACTGGCTTTTCCGCTTAGTCGATCTTCGACTGGGAAAGCGGCTTCCCCTGATCGTAACGACAAACCTAAATTCCACCGGCATCGCTGGGCTTTCCCACGCCCCGGGCTGGGCGGAGCCCCTGTTGAGACGCCTCAAAGAGTCCTGCGAGATCGTGAAGTTCGACTAGCCATTGGGCTTTGGTTGAGGGGATCTATCCACCCCCACCCCAAAACCCAAACTACAAGCCCTCTAAATCCACCCCTAACGCTACCCTTGGGCACTGCGAAAAATTACTTTGGAGGGGGGATGGATTCCCTCGCTCCAGGGGTGCCCAAAACCCAACCCCCTCCCCGGGGGGCCCAGCATGAACAATTCAATTGTTAAGGACCTATTCGCCGACGGCACGCTAGACCTAGGTGCGATCATCCTCTCCACGAGCCCAGACACACCGTTTGACCGCACGCTGGTCAAAACAAAGTGCGCTCTCTGCGACCGCACGGCGGAACGCTCCCTCCGATGGTTACTCACCTCCGAGGCTGAGTGCGACCTCTGCGGCTCACCGCTCGACCCGGAGCCCGTCCGAAGAACCGTAGTGGCGATGCGAACAGGGGTGATCTCGGCGGACGAACCGTTTCGAGTTCTCGACGACGACTCGCAAGCTCCCCAGAAAAGTACCCCTTAGCGGCCTGAAATTGGATCGCACATTGAGTAGACATAGCGTGTGTATAGCGTGTGTATCCACTTTGCTATTACTTACTTATTGAAGTTTTCGGGGATTGGTTCAGGGTGGGTTTCGCAGCCCCGAATGGGTTGCCGGAAATTCCCTCTCCGCCCTGAGGGTGTAGGACGAGAGTAACATGAAATCCATCAAGCTAACGGTGAAGTTATCAGGTAATCAGGCGGCCCGGCTCTCCAAAGCTGCGGCCCAGTTGGGAAATCGGGTGAGTGCGCAAGAATTGGCGATCGCGGGAGCAATGGACATTTTGGACTTTTCGGGGGACACGAAGGCCAACGCTTTCGCCGCCATCCGGAACAGCGTCCGGACTCATGCCCGGAGGAGGAAGTCTGCCGGTCTTGGAATCAACACCGCTCCTGAAAGCGCACCCGAGGCCTCTCCCTTCAAAGACAAACGGCTCAAGCTTGGCGCGGCGCTCAGCGGTGAGCGTATTCTCGAGCTTCTCGCGATTCACGAACGGCACAGCGGGGCGCCGGCAAGGGTCCACCATCTGAAGGGAATTCGTGCGCTTCCCCTGTTTGATGGACGGGGGGAAGCCCGAGTCTACATTGCCACAGGCGGTGGCGAGGTTCGAGAAGTCTACACGAATTAACGAATTAGCCAGTACGCCTCGCCACCAACAGCCGCCCTTCTCCGGGGCGGCTTTTCTTTTCTACCCGAACGCCGGGAGCTTCGCGAGCGCCTTACGCTTCGCCGCCTGCTCGACGTGGGTATAGTGTTGGGAGATAGCCTTTGAATCATGGCCGATGATCTCCATCGCCACGGATTCGGGCACCCCAGCCCGCTTCAATAGCGAGGTCGCGGTGTGCCGAAGCGAGTGGAAGCTCACCGCGCTTACGTTGCGCCGGCGGGACCGACCCTTTCCGGTCTCATCCTTTGAACGGGCTTTAGCCATTCCGGCCGCAACCAGGATCCCGTGGAACTGTTGGCTCAATCGCGAATCTTCAGCCGCTCCGGTCGCAATCTCGTATGCCTTCGGGAAGATTGGCGCGGATGGGTCGTCGGTAGCCGGCAACTTTTCTAGATAAGTCACAAGCGAAGCCGCCAAGGGAAGGGTCATCTGGCGCCCAGTCTTGCCGGTAACAAAGCGGAGTTCGTCCTCCTCGAGATCGACGTTCGCCCAAGTAAGCCGGGCAATGTCCTTCAGGCGTTGGCCGGTGTAGAGCCCGAACATGATCAAGCCCTGCCACTCGCCGGAAGCATGTCGGAGGATGGTCTTCACCTCCTTGACCGTGAACGCCCGCCTCTCTGCCGATTCGTCTCCTGCCCGGGCCTTGAGGATGTCCAACTTCGCGGCGGGGTTGTCCTGAATCAGGCCGTCCTTGTAGGCGGCGCCTAAGGCCACCCTGAGGTACTTTAGTGACTTGTTTGCCGTCGCCCTGGAGGTCCGGGCTAGGACCGCATCCCGGTATTTTGCCACGTCTGACTTGGTGACCTGCGAGAGGTCTCGCGCCGCTTTCTCACCGAGCGAGGCAAGGAAGTCCCTCGCAACCTGTGCGTAGGCCTTCTGAGTACGCACCGAGGTATCAGTCTTCCGCTTCTCGGCCCATCCATCCAAAAATTCCCGGATAGTCGAAGACGGCAGGGGCTCATCGTTGACGTGTTGGTAAATCTCCGAAAGCACCCTCCGGGCCTGTGCCTCGCTAAGGCGTTTCTCGGCTCCCAGCTTGGCAGCGGCCTCCCATCGGTCGGCGATACCCTGCGCCTTTCGCCGATCGCTAGACTTAGTGGAGCGCTGCACGCGGCGTCCGTCCGCTCCCATGAAGCACGCGAACCAGTAGGGCGAGCGAAGTTTCTGCCGAAGTGAGGCCATTTCCCTGCCCCTAGTGACAACGCTGGGTGGCAACGTGTCAAATAGGTTCAAGAGGTTTCAGGGCGCCTCTTTACCTCTGAAAGCAGCCTTTCTCCCCTAGGGTCAAGCGAATCACTGGTTCGAGTCCAGTAGCGTCCACCATCCTTCGCTCTGCGAGCTTCGGATG
>CAZUQB010000022.1:0-18248 GCA_964622405.1 uncultured Opitutaceae bacterium
GACGGTCAGGCGGACGGCGAGATAACACAGGTTTTGAGAGCTGAGGCAAGGCCGCGGTCGGCCCCGGGACCGTGTCCCCTTGGGAGTCAGGCGCGGGGATTGTGTCATAATTGAGGCCTTCCCTATCCTGACCATCGCTCGCCCGTCCGGCGCGAGCGGGATGAAAAATGTGGGCGGGGTGCCCTCACCCCGCGGGTTTGCAGGCGGGTGCAGGCGGGTGGGGGCACCCGCCCCACATTTTATGGATCCGGCCGCCCGATGACCTGCGCCGACCGTGCCGAATTCCGATTTCGGTTGGCGGCCGAGTGGGTCGCAGGCAGATTGGGGCATGATCAAACTGCTCTTCATTGGTGATGTCGTGGGCCGACCGGGCCGCGACATTGTCAACGAGCGGCTCGCCGGCATTCGGCGCGAGCACCACCTCGACTTCGTGATTGCCAACGGTGAGAACGCGGCGGCGGGCGCCGGCATCACGGAGGTCATTGCCAAGTCGCTGCTAGGGGCCGGGGTCGACGCGATCACCCTGGGGGACCACGTCTGGGATCAGCGCGGCTGGGAGAACGAGATCACGCAGATGGAGCACGTGTGTCGTCCGGCCAACCTGCCGGCGTCCAATCCCGGCTGGGATCACCTGGTGATCGAGCGCCGCGGCTTCCGGGTCGCGGTTTTCACGGTCCTGGGCCGGACCTTCATGGGACTCAAGGCCGACTGCCCGTTCCTGTGTGCCGACCGGATGATCGAGCGGCTGAAGGGGCAGGCGGACGCGATCATCGTGGAGATTCACGCCGAGGCGACGTCGGAGAAACAGGCGCTGGGCTGGTATCTCGACGGGCGCGTGACGGCGGTGATCGGCACGCACACCCATGTTCCGACCGCGGACGCGTGCGTGCTGCCCAAGGGGACAGCGTTCATTTGTGATGTCGGCATGACCGGCCCGTATGCGAGCGTGCTGGGGCGAGCCGTCGAGCCGGTGGTGGCCCGGTTCGTCGACGGCATGCCGCGCCGCTTCGAGGTCGCGACCGACGACGTCCGCCTTTCCGGTGCCCTGGTCGAAATCAGCCCGTCGATGGCAAAGGCGGAGAAGATCGAGCTGCTGACGGTGAGAGGCTAGCCAATTCCGGATTCCGGATTCCGAATTCCGGATTGCTGAGGGACACTAGACGTGTCGCGTGACGGCTATCAGGCCTGACTCGGCGTTCGGGACATGAGGGCCAGCCGAGACCCATGAAGGTCGAGCTTTGGACCAAATCCGGAATCCGGAATCCGAAATCCGGAATCTGGTTGCTCAGCTATGCACCACGCCGCCTTCCTCGAAGGCGCCGAGGTGGCGGTAGCGCTGGTAGCGGGTCTCGACCAATTGGTCGGCCGGCAGGGCGCGGAGGTCGTTGAGGTGCTTCTGGAGCGCGTACTTCAGCGCGGCCGCGGCCTGCGCCGGGTCGTTCTGCGCGCCGCCAAACGGCTCGGAGATGACCTCGTCGACGACGCCCAGACCCTCGAGGGTCGCGGCGTTGAGCTTGAGGGCCTCGGCCGCCTTGGGGGCGGCGGCCCGGTCCTTCCAGAGGATGGCGGCGCAGCCCTCGGGTGAGATGACCGAGTAGTAGCTGTTCTCGAAAATGAGCACGCGGTCCGTGACGCCGACGCCCAGGGCGCCGCCGGAGCCGCCTTCACCCACGACGATGGCGATCGAGGGCACCTTGAGCATGGCCATCTCGCGCAGGTTGACCGCGATGGCCTCGGACACGTGACGCGCCTCCGACTCGATGCCGGGGTAGGCGCCGGGGGTGTCGATGAACGTGATCACCGGCAGGCCGAAACGCTCGGCCGTCTTGAAAAGTCGCAGCGCCTTGCGGTAGCCCTCGGGCTGCGGCATGCCGAAGTTGCGGAGGATGTTCTCCTTCGTGTCGCGGCCCTTCTGCTGGGCCACGATCATGACCGCCTCGCGATTGAAGAACGCCGTGCCGCCGATGAGGGCCCGGTCGTCGCGGAACTGCCGATCACCGTGCAGCTCCTGGAAACCCTCGAAAATCATCCCGACGTAATCCAGCGCGTACGGCCGCTTGGGGTGGCGGGCGATCTGCACGCGCTGCCACGGGGTGAGATTGGAATAAATGTCCTTCTGCGCCTGCTCGATGCGCTTTTCCATCGCCTTCACCTCGGCCGACAGGTCGAGGTTGTTTTCGAGGGACTTCTGGTGGAGGGCGTCGAGTTCCTTGGTGAGTTCGCGAAGGGGTTTCTCGAACTCCAGAACGTAAACGGGTTTTTCCATCAGAACAGATTTAGCGGCCCGGCCGGTGCGGTGTCAACGGACGCGGGGCTTTCTAGGGAAAAGTATTAGGTTGCAAGGAACCTGCGAAATGAGGTTTCCCGCCCAGCTACGGTTTTTTCAGCTGCTCCTTCCAACTCTGGATCTTGGCCTGGGCCCCGAAATGCTCGGCCTTCGCCTTGTCGCCGCGCTCCATCCAGATCCGGGAAAGGGTCGTGTTGATGAACAGGTCGTCGGAGCGCAGCGCATGCGCCCGCTGCGCGGCGTCGAGCGCCGCGTCGAGCTGGCGCTGCGAGAAATGTACCTCGGCCAGAGCGTGCCACGCCTCGAAGGAGCCCGGCACGGCGGCCGTCGCCCGGTTCAGCTTCTCCACGGCCAGCGCGACTTCGCCCAACGCATAGTCGGCCGTCGCGTCCTCGATCAGGGTCTGCAGTTCGTCCGCGGTCATGGAGGGATCAGGCAGGGTGATGGGAAAAGGGCAAAAAGAAAGGACGGCCTGGAGGCCGTCCTCGTGAGGGGTGGCTGCCCGGGATCAGCTGTGGTTCGCCTCGACGCTGAGCGTCACGCTCACCTCGTCGCCCAGCACTTTGCTGAGCATGGCGGGACCGGCCAGGTTGAACTCGGACTTCTTGATGACCGTGGTCGCTTCCCAGCCGGAGACGGTCGAGCCGGGCTTCATGCCGGGACCGAAGCCGAGGACGGTGACCTTGAGGGTGACGGGCTTGGTGACGTCCTTGATCGTGAGGTCGCCGGTGACGTCGTAGGTGTCTTCGCCGGTCTTCTTCCACGACGTGCTCTTGAACGACATGGAGGGGAACTGGGAGACATTGAAGAAGTCGCCGCCCAGCAGGTGGCCATTGCGCTTCTCGTTCGCCGTGTTGATCGACGCGACATCGACCGTGGCGGTCACCGTGCTGTTTTCGAGGTGCTCGCGGTCGACCGAAATCGAGCCGGTCACCTTGGTGAAGGAGCCGGTGAAGCGGGACATCAGGTGGCGCAGCGTGAAGCCAGCGCTCGAGTGGACGGGATCGATATTGTAGACCTCGACAGCGGCGTTCGCGGAGGCGAGCAGGCCGAGCGACAGGGCGGAGATGACGAGCAGACGGTGCAGTTTGTTCATGGAGGGGAAAAAGAGAGAGTCGGACATAAGCAGGGTTTCGGCCGGCTGCAACTCACAGGATCAACATTGCGTCGCCATAGCTCAGGAACCGGTATTCGCGGGTCACGGCCTCGGCGTAGATCTCCCGCATCCAGGCAATGCCGTCCTTCGAACCCGGGGCGAGGAAGGCGGAAACCAGGCACAGCAGCGTTGAGCGGGGCTGATGGAAGTTCGTGATGAGGACATCCACGCCGCGGAAGGAGAACGGCGGATGGATGAAAATCCCAGCCTCGCCCAAATAGTCGCCGGTTGCGGTCGCGGCCGGGGCGTGCCGCAGGTAATCCTCCAGCGTCCTCACGGTGGTGGTGCCCACGGCGATCCGGCGTCCCGGGGGTTGATGCAAGGTCCGGAGGGTGGCCGCGGGCAGCTCGTACAGCTCGCGGTGAATGTCGTGCCCCTCAACTGTCGGCGTGCTGATTGGCCGGAAGGTGCCGAGACCGACGTGAAGCGTGATCTCCGCCGGATGCACCCCCTGCGCCGCGAGCTGCGCAAGCAGGGCGGGCGTGAAATGCAGCCCGGCCGTGGGCGCCGCCACCGCGACCTGGCGCGCGCGGTCGGCGTAGACCGTCTGGTAACGCTCGAGATCCTCCGCCCGGCGGGAGTCATCCGTGCGGGCGATGTAGGGCGGCAGAGGAACGTCGCCCAGCTCGTTGGCGATCGCCGTGATGGCGGCGTTGCCCCGCGTGGTGAACCGCACGTGCGCCGAGCCGTCGGGCTCCCGGCCGATGACTTCGCCGCGAAACGCTCCCGACGGATGAGCGAACGTCGCGCCCACCGGGAGTTTCTTGCCGGGACGAATGAGGCACCGCCAGCTCCGGCCGTCGTCGTCGGGCCGCAGCAGGAAGCACTCGACCTGCCCGCCGGTGGGACGCTGGGCGTGGAGGCGCGCGGGCAGCACGGCGGCGTTGTTCCGGAACAGCGTGTCCCCCGACCGCAGGAATTGGGGCAGCTCGGCGAAGGTATGATGCGCGATCGTGTGCCGGGCGCGGTCGACCACGAGCAGACGGGACTGGTCGCGCCGGGCCGCGGGCGTCTGGGCGATCAGGCGCGACGGGAGGTCATAGTCGAACAGGTCGGTGGCGAGCGGCACGGAGCCTAACTCGCCACGATCCGCGGCCGAGGCGAGACGGATTTTTCGGCGTCAACCTCACCTTTGGTCCAGCTTACCGGCAGGCCGGCTTTGCCCTAGGATAGTCCCATGAACCGCGGCGAGAAGATCCTGGAAATCGAGCACAGCCTGTCGGGTTGGAGTCCCCGTTCCCGCTGGGCGGGTTGGCTGGCGACCGGCTGCGGCCTCGCCCTCGCCTGGAGCGTGGCGATGGCCAAGGAACCGTCGGCGCCGTCAATGCCAGGCGGCCTGAGAGTCACCGCGGTCTCGGAAACCGAGGTCGCCCTTTCGTGGAGCGCGCCGGCGGCGGGCAGCCGGGCGACCGGCTTCAAGGTGACCTGCGAGGCAGGGGAGACGACGGTCAGCGGCCCCGAGTGCCGTCTCCGCGACCTGGAGCCCGGCACCACCTACCGGGTGACGGTGCGGTCGCGCGATGACCGTGGCGGTTGGTCGGCTTCGTGCCCGCCGGTGACCGTGACAACGAAGCCCGACCGCACGGCGCCGTCCGTGCCGGCGGGCCTGCGGGCGGAGGCCGTGGGCGAGACCCGGTTCACCCTGACCTGGCGGCCCGCGAAGGACAACGTGCGCGTCGTCGCCTATGAGGTTTTCCAGGACGGACGCTTGCTGGGATCAGGGAAGGAGGTCGAGCGGACCATCCGCCAGCTCACACCGGGTCGGACGTACCGCATGACGGTTCGGGCCGGCGACGCCGCCGGGAATTGGTCGAGCCTGAGTGAGGCGTTGCTGGTGACGGTGGATCCGGACCGGCGCCGGCCGACGCCTCCGTCCGGACTCATGGCGGGCGACGTGGAATCGAGCCGATTTCGACTCAGCTGGCGGCCGTCCACCGACAATGTTGGCGTGACCGGCTACGAAGTGCGCAACAACGGTGTTTCTGCCGGCACCACGGCCGCCACCTCGTTGCGGATGGACGGTCTGCAGCCGAACACCAACTACCGACTGGTGGTGCGCGCCCGGGATGCGGCGGGAAACTGGTCGAAGGATAGCGCTGCCCTGGAGGTGCGCACGGCGGCCGCCGCGGATCGGACCCCGCCGACGGTTCCGACCCAGCTGCGGGAGGTGGCCAGGACGGCGACCGGCCTCACCCTGGTTTGGAGCGCCTCCGCCGACGATTCGGGATCGGTGCACTACGAGATTTTTCAGAACGGGACGTCCGTGGGCCGGACTTCGCTCCTGCAGCTGGAAGTCCACGACTTGGTGCCGGCGACGGAATATCGCTTTGCGGTGCGGGCGGGTGACAATGACGGCAATTGGTCGGCCTTGAGCGCCGAGCTCCTGATCACGCTCGGAGGAGTCGATGGCAGCGTGGGATTCGAAGCCGAGGAAGGCTTCCGGCTCGGCCCGGTCGATGGCCAGCTGGGATGGTCGGCGACCGCAGGATCGAGCGTGGTGGATGAACCGGCCCGGTCCGGACGCCAGGCCCTGCGGGTTGTCGGATCGGTCGCCAATCGCGGCTATCCAATCCCGGAGGGCGGAATCGTGTTCACGGACCTCTTCGCCCAACCGGTGGCCGCGCCCGATGCGTTGCAGGGGGTCTTCCTTGAGACCGAATCGACGGCGGTTGCGCTGGTGAGGAAGGGCGCAGCGGCCGAACTCTACGTCTGCGACGGTGATGGCGCGGGTTCAGGCACATGGTTCGGAACCGGCGCGGAGGTGCCACTCGCGCCCAGCGGCCAGGCGTCCAATTGGCTGCGCCTCACGCTGCGAACGGACCTTCAGGGGGGTCGGTGGGATCTGTTTGTCGACGGCCGTCTGGTTGCGGTGGATCTCGGAGCGATCGGCGACGCGTCGGGTGGACTCGGGGCGATCGGATTGAGCGGCGACGCCGTCGAAGGCGCCGTGTTTGACGACCTCCTGATCGCGCCGGACAACCCGGTGTTTGCCGACACGGATCGCGATGGGATGGACGATGCGTGGGAACTGGCGCACGGACTCGATTCCCAGCGCGATGATCGCAAGGGTGACCTCGACGGTGACGGAGTGCCGAATATCCGGGAGTTTCTCCTCGGAACGGATCCGCGGTCGGCGGACAGCGATGGAGACAGTCTGGCCGACGGGGCGGAGCTCGAGCTGGGCACCCATCCTGCCATGGCGGACTCGGATGGCGACGGACTGCCCGACGGCTGGGAGCTGGCGCACGGGCTTGATCCGTTGTCGTCGGCCGACGGACAACGGGACGACGACGGCGACGGAGTGGCCAATGCCGCGGAGGTGCGGGCCGGGACCAATCCGTTCGATTTCTTCAACGGCCGGGCGGTCGTCACCACCCCGACTGAAACGCAGGGACCAACGGTCTACTCCTACGACCGCTCCGGCCGTCTCACCCAAGCGTCCTACCCGGCTGGCTGGAAGGTGCGATATGATCGCGACGCGGCGGGAAACTTGACGTCGATCGCCACGATGGGCGAAGGACCGATGGCCGAGTGGCGGAGCCGGCACGGCCTGCCAGCGGATGGCTCCGGCTTGGGGAGCGACGGCGCGATGCCGGCCGGTGACGGCCTGACCAACCTTGAGAAGTATGCGTTCGGCCTTGATCCCATGGTCCGCTTCGACGGCGACCTTCCGGTCATCGATCGGGTGGTGGTCAACGGCGCGGTCTGGCTGGTCCTCAAATATCAGCGGCCGACGCCTGCTCCGTTGGATGTCGACTATGCGGTCGAGTCCACGGTCGACGGCCTGGTCTGGACTCGGGCCGGCGCCGAGGCGCAGACGACGGTCACCGCCATCGCGACCGATCTGGCGCGAGTCGAAGTCCGGCTGCCGGTTCCCGCGGGCGGAACTGGCGGATGGCGCGCCCGGCTGAACCTGAAGCGCACGATCTTGCCATGAGTACCCTGTCACTCGCTCAACCGTCGGGTCGCCTGCGCTCCCGGCTCATCGCCCTTTGGCGTATCGCTCTGCTGGCTTGGTTCGCCGCCGCGCCCGCGGCAGCGGCCGATCCGCTGACCACGATCCGGTTCACTGGGACCTTCGTCGATCATCCCTCGGCCGGCCGCACGATCTTCTACAACTACGACGGGGGCATCCAGTCGCGGGTCAACAATGTCGGCAATATTCCGAGCTACACGACTACCCTCCCGGCCAGCTCTCAAATCTCGTGGATGGATCCCGAAGGCGCGCCGCTTCAGGGAGACGGTCGTTATGCCGACCACCGTCGGAGCACCGGGCCGTTCGTCCTCAATGCCGTCTATTACACCACGCCGAACCACCTCGTGACCGTCCCGGTCGGAACGGTCCACTTCACCGACGGCATTGCCGATGACGCGTGGCTGGGTGGCGGGCAGGCGGGCGTGGTTGCGGCTACCGGACGCTGGGCGGCGGCCAAGCTCACGACCATCGACGAGCGACGGATGAAAACGGCCGGCGATCCGATCCAACTGGGAACGGGCGCCGCCGTCGCGTCGCGCCGTCTGTTTACCCTGCATGGCGCCCGTGACTGGGAATTCACCCTGGCATACAACTCGGCCTTGGCCGCCGCCCAGGACACTCCCGGCGCGGTGGGATTCGGCTGGTGTCATCCGTTTGAGGCCAAACTGGTCTCATCGGGCGCCAATCGGATCGTCCAGTGGGGTCCGACACATTCGAACCTCTTCAGCCCGCAAACCAATGATCCGAGCTCCTACATTTCGTCCGACGAAAGCGCCCAGTACGACCGTTTGACCGCGTTGACAGGCGGAGGCTGGCGACTCCTGCGTCGCGATCAGTCCTCGCTCCGGTTCGATGCGGCGGGGCGGCTCATCGAGGATGCCGATCCTCACGGGCGGAAACTGATGGTGGCCTACGACGGCAGCGGCCGAATCGCCACCATCACCGAGCCCATCTCCAACACCCGACTGAGCTTCACCTATGCGTACGCCACAATGCGCATCGAGACCATCACCGACGGAACCGGCGCGGTGGTCACCCTGGCCTACAACACCGCGCAACTGCTGAACCGTCTGGTGAACCAAAATGGCAAGGCCGTGGAGTTTTCCTACGATTCCAATCGCGGCCTGCTGAAGACGACCGACCATCTGGGCGCCGTCGTGTCGTCGAACATCTTTGACTCATCCGGACGGGTGGTACTCCAGGACGATGGCCGGGCGGATAACGAGAAACTGTCGTTTGGCTATGTGGAGCAGGGGATGCCGGGCAGCACCGTCTACGCGGACTCGGACTCAGCGCACGCGGTGCCGATGTTCCTGCCGGTCGCCGGCCAGCTGGCGCCCGCGAGCTTCACCGGCCTCGACGGAATGACGGTCACCTATGCGCTGGACGCGAACGGTCGCCTGGCCGCGGCGACCCGCAACGGACTCACGACCACGGCCACCTACGATGCGGCGGGAAATCTCGCGACCTTGGTCGATCCAACTGGGCAAGTGACAAAGGTGCTACCGGGAATCACCGTGGCCGCCAGCGATCGCAGCGGCCGTGGACTGGTTTACCGGTTTGATGCCGGCTATCGTCTGCTGAGCACGGTGGGCGGGGCCGGGGAGAAGACCGAATACCGTTATGATGCCCGCGGAAATCTGATCGAGATCATCGATCCCCTTCAGCGCAGCACCCGGATTGAGTACGACGCCCAGGGAAACGCCGTGACAGTGACCGATCCCGTGGGATTGGTCTCACGGTTCGAATACGACCTTCGCAACAACCTGACGGCGGCCGCGGATCCCCTCGGCCGTCGAACCACCTGGGAATACGATTCGCAAAATAACGTGATCAGCACGACGGACGCCGTGGGTGCCACGACCCGTTGGACCTACGACGGAAATTCCCTTCCGCTGACGAAAACCCTCCCTGGTGGCGGTCAGTACCGATACACCTACACCTCAGGCAGGCTCGCGGAAGTGGTGGACCCAACTGGGGTCATCACCCGGCTGGGCTACGACGCAGACGGACGGGTTGCCTTCTTCGAGGACGGCTTGGGCCACCGGACACGCCATACCTTTGACCCGGTCGGAAACCTGATCGAGGTCATCGATCCTCGCGGAGGCTCCACCAAGTTCGGCTACGACCATCGCAATCGGCGCACCCGTCTGGTGACACCCGGTGGGGCGGTCTGGACCTACGCCTATGATGCGGATGGAAACCTGGAGACCGTGACGGACGCGCTGGGCCACGAGACGAGCTATGCCTACGACGGCGAAGGGCGACTTGAGACGATCGAGGATGCCTCGGGCCGAACCACGGACTTCGGCTATGATCCTGCCGGGCGATTGGCCGCCATTACCAATGGCGAAGGCGAAACGATCGCAGTGACATTCAATGCGGCGGGCGAAGAAACGTCGGCCATCGATCCGGTCGGTGGGGTGTCGACCCTTGACCGGGACGGACGAGGCCTGCCGGCGGTCCTGCGGTGTCCGGCGGGCGGTGTGCTGACGATCAACCGGGATCCGCTGGGTCGCCGAACTGGGCTGAAGGACGCCTTGGGCCTGGAGTCGACCTGGCACCTTGATGCCCTTGGGCGGGTGACCGACGCGATTGATCCGGGCGGCCTGACGGCTTCAACGAAGTTCGATACTGACGGAAATCCGACGGCGTTGATCAATCCGCTGCTGGCGCAGACTGACCTGTTGCATGATGCGGTCGGCCGTCTGACCGGAATCCGCTCGCCCGAGGGAAGAGAGACTTCGGTGCGATTCGATGCGGGTGGGCGGGAGAGCGAGCGGACCCAACCCTCGGGAGAGCGCACGTCGATGCAACGGGATGAACTGGGTCGCGTCGTTGCGCGGACCGACTCGCTCGGCACCGTGGCCTTCGAATGGGATTCGGAGGGCAGGATCTCGGCGGTTAGTGAAGCGGGACGAGTGTTGCGATACGGCTACGACGGAGTGGGTCGGATGACCGATTTTACCGACGCAGACGGCAACCATATCGCGTATGGCTATGACGAAGCGGGGCGACTGCTGCGGTTGACCTATCCGGACGGCAATATCGTGGCCTACGACTATGACCGAGCTGGTCGCCTAACGACGGTGACGGATTGGGCCGGTCGGGTTACGACCTACACCTACGATCGGGAGGGGCGCATGACCACGCTGCTTCGGTCCAACGGACTTCGCCAAGAGCTGACCTACGACGCGGCGGGGCACGTCCTGGGCATTGCGGATGGCCGGCCCGATGGGGGCACGCCTGTGTTTTCCGGCACCTACGCCTACGATCTGGATGGAAAACTCACCCGCGCTGACGAGGCGCCGGCGGTTGAGGTGACCAGTTCGCCACTCCTGCAGACGGTCGATCGCGACAATCGCCTGCTCAGCCACAACGGCGCACCCGCAGGGGTGGACGTCGACGGCAATCTCCGGTCGGTGACGTCGGGCGCCACGCTGACCGAATTCGCCTACGACGCGAGAAGGCGGCTAACCCAGGCGGGCGCCATTCGTTACTCCTACGACGCAGAGAACCGGCGGACTGCGGTGGAGGAAGCGGGGGCGACGACGCGCTACGTTGTCGACCGTCGCATCGTGCCCGACCGGGTCCTGACGCGCCTGAACCCCGACGGGAGCCACACCAACTTCGTGTATGGATTGGGCCTGCTGTACGAAGTCTCGGGGACGGAAGCGCGCCACTACCACTTTGACCGTCGCGGGGACACCAGGGCATTGAGTGACAACTCGGGCGCGGTCACCGGGCGAATCAGTTATGGTGCCTACGGCGAGGTGACGTCCCGGCAGGGTGCGGACGGTGTGCTTTTCCAGTTCTGTGGTTTGCAGGGAGTGCAGGTCGACACCAACGGCCTCAACTATCATCGGGCTCGCTATTATCATCCGCTGCTGCGGCGGTTTCTTACCGAGGACTCAATGCTCGGCGACGTGAAGTCGCCACTCGGGCTGAATCGCTTTGCCTACACGCGGGGCGACCCGGTCGGCACGGTTGATCCGCGTGGCTTGTACGACGAGGACGTGCATCACGACCTGACCTACAGCCTGGCGGTGCGAGCCGGGTTCAGCCGGGACCAGGCTGAGACGATCGCCGCGTCCGATCAGGATGTGGACGACTATTGGCGCTCGAGCCCGTATTTTCTGCCCAAGGCGCGGGAGCTGTTTCACTTCACGACGACCGAGCGGCGCGAAGCGATGCTGAAGGATGCCTTGGAGTCGGGAGATCTCTCCAAGTT
Source organism: uncultured Opitutaceae bacterium (assembly GCA_964622405.1). Classification (GTDB taxonomy): domain Bacteria; phylum Verrucomicrobiota; class Verrucomicrobiia; order Opitutales; family Opitutaceae; genus Opi-474. The sequence continues at coordinate 11,651 of CAZUQB010000022.1, forward strand.
CGGATGGTATCTCCATGCCGAGCAGGACCACTATGCGCATCAGCGCGGAGAAACCGCTCCCGACGGAGAACCGTACTCATGGGTATTCGGGCATCTGGTTCCCGGCCCCGTCGTGGACCAGACATCGGCCCGCCCCGAGCTGGCCGTGGCGATGGCGGAGGACACTTACAGAAGGTTGCGAGCGTTCTACGAGGCGACGACCGGCCAGACGACCTGCGACGACTGGGCCAATATCGCCCCGGTGGTCGCGCATTGGGTGCGGATCGAGCGCTGAACCATGAAACGACAAATCTGGCTCGGACTGTCGGCAGTCGTGGTCGCGGGGGCGACGTTCGCGGCGATGAACTTCCTGAGGCTTCCCGATGAACTCGAGGTGGTGCTGGTTGCCTTGCACCTGCTCGCCAACGTCATTGGCACCGGACTGGGGGGCCTCCTGGCCTGGCGGCGCCAGTGGGTGGGGTTGGTGGTGCTTGGGCCGAGCGTGGCCTTTCTGGGCCTGCAACTATCGTGGCTGTATCAGTGCTGCCGGTAGTGGCGCTCGAATCGCAATCGCGGCAGACGGCGCGCGCCGGACTCGAAGTCGCTGCCGCCACCACCGGACGGATCACCGGATTCGGCTTGCTGGTCGGAAACGGGGGGACGTAGCGTTCCGACATTCCACCCTTGGCGAAACGTAGGGTAACCTTCCTCCCCATGATTGCTCGCACTCCGGATCGTTCGAAATCGAAACAGGCTTGGCGGATCGGCTTGGTTGCCGCTTTCGCCCTCTTGATCGCCAGCGTCTTCACGACAACGGGCTGCCAGGTGGCACCGCCCACCCAGGCGGCTGGTGCGGCGGGACTGTCCGAGCCCCAGACCATCCGGGAAGGTGATGTGATCAAGATCTCGTTCCCTGGCGCCCAGAACCTCGACTCCACCCAGCAGGTGCGTCGGGACGGTCGGGTGACGCTGGCGATGGTCGGTGAGATGAAGGTCTCCGGCAAGACCCCCTCGGATGTCGAAAAGGAACTGCTCCAAACCTACGGCAACCAACTGGTGACAAAGGAAGTGTCCGTCACGGTCGTCTCTTCGTCGTATGCGGTGTTTGTCAGCGGTGCGGTGATTCGGCCGGGCAAGATCAATCCCGACCACACGATTACGGCCCTCGAGGCGATCATGGAGGCGGGCGGATTTGACATGACTCGTGCCAACATGGAGGCGGTAACCGTCATTCGCATGGAAGAGGGCAAGACCAAGAACTATGTCCTGAATTTGAAGGCTGTGATCGACGGCAAGTCTCACGATCCGTTCTACCTGAAGCCTTCCGATATCGTTCACGTGCCGGAGAAGTTCTCCTGGTTCTAGCCGCCAGCCTGACTTGGTGCACGAGCACCAGCTCGTCAGTCGGGGTTTGTTTCCGTTAGCCAAGAGGGAAGAGTAGCCCGGAACCGTCTCGAGAAGGGCTTTTGTATCTATATGGTAATGGGATCTTAAGTAAAGTTACGTAGCCTGAAACTGTCGGGATTTTTGTCGAATTTTGGAGGCGGAAGATTTCAGCGCACTGTCGCTACAAAGTAATAAAGATCATACTTTTACGAAACGCTGAAAGATGAGTGATAAACCCTAGGTTGACGGATGACGGAATTCTTTACGAAAACTGAGCTTATGGGGTCGCTGGGGTGTTTCTGATGGTGAAATTTAATCATCTATCCATCAGTTTGTTACGATGACTTTGACAAGTCCTTTGCATCATTGGCACAAGCAAAGCTATAATCGGGGCATCAGTTCCTGAACATCTATCCCCTATTCAATTTATCACGATGAACACCTCCCGCAAAATCCTCGCGATCGCCGCTGGCCTTCTCGGTCTTGTTACCGCGGCCTCGGCCAACACGCTCGTGCTGAATACGAATCCGTATTCGAACGGCTCGAACGGTGGCTCGTACACGATCTCGAACTTCGGTACGGGTCTGACGACCTCGAGCTACAGCAACAAGGTTTCGACCGCGACGTCGTTCGAGACGTTCTGCATGGAGCCGACGGAGTATTTCAGCCCTGGCTCGACCTACGACTACACGCTTGCCCCGTACGCCTTCGGTGGCGCCAACGAGGCCGCGAGCCGCAACATTGGCACGGGCGACCATCTCTCGAAGGGTACGTCGTACCTCTACTCGCAGTTTGCCCAGGGTATCCTCTCCGGCTACACCTACACGCTCAGCACGGCGAAGAAGACCTCGAACCTCTACCTCCAGCAGGCGTTCTGGTACCTCGAGGATGATTACACCCTCACCGGCAGCCAGGCCATGTCGAACACCTTCCTGGTGCAGGTGGCCCAGCTCTTCGGCGGCGGCACGATCACCTCGTCCAACATCCTCTCGAAGCTCGAGTACGCCCGGGCCAACGCCGCGGACGGTGCCTATGGTGTCTGGGCGGTGAACGTCACCTCCAATCACGGCCAGACCCAGAACCAGTCCCAGCTGTACTACCACAACGTTCCCGAGGCCGCCTCCACGGTTGCGCTGCTCGGCCTCGCGCTGCTTGGCCTGGTTGGCCTGCGCCGCAAGTCGGCCAAGTAAGTCTGGCGGCTAACTATTCAAAACCAACGCCCGAGGGAGAAATCCCTCGGGCGTTTTGCTTTTGGTGGAAACCAAGACGGGCGCTGCGTTCTCGCGGCCATTGTCCACCGCCAGCCGCCCAAAGGCGACTTTCCACTGACCCTACTCAGGCTTCTGCACCCCGAGCTTCTCCATCAGCTCGTAAAAGGTCGGGCGGCTGATGCCGAGTTCGATGGCCGCGGCGGTGATTTTTCCGGAATGCTTCTTGAGCGCCTTCTGGATCATCTCGCGCTCCAGCGCCTCCCGGGCGTCCTTGAGCGACATGCCCTCGGTGACCTCGGAGCCGTCCGCCAGCTCGAGATCCTCGGCGGTCAGCCGCTTGCCGCCGCTCATGATCACCGCGCGCCGCACCCGGTTCTGGAGCTCGCGCACGTTGCCCGGCCAGCCATGGCGACGCAGCGCGCGGACGGCGTCCTGGCCAAACACCAGGCCCGACTTACCGCTCTCGCCGGCGAACTGCTGCATGAAGGCCTGCGCCAAGAGCAGAATATCGTCGCCGCGGTCGCGAATGGGAGGAAGGACGATCGGCACCACCGCCAGCCGGTAAAAGAGGTCCTCGCGGAAAGTGCCTTCGGCGAGACCCTTTTTCAGGTTGGCGTTGGTGGCCGCGATGACCCGGGTATCCACGGTGATTTCCTGCCGGCCGCCGACGCGCTCGATGGTCTGTTCCTGCAGGAAGCGCAGCAGCTTGACCTGGATGGGCAGCGGAATCTCGCCAACCTCGTCGAGGAAGAGAGTGCCGCCGGAGGAGACCTCGATGCGGCCCTTCCGCTGCATGTGGGCGCCGGTGAAGGCGCCTTTCTCGTGACCGAAGAGCTCGCTTTCCATCAGCGACTCGGGAATCGCGCTGCAATTGATGGCCACGAACGGGCCGTCGCGCCGGGAACTGCGCTGATGAATCGCCCGGGCCGTCATTTCCTTGCCCGTGCCGCTTTCCCCGAGGATCAGCACCGGGGCGTCAGTCGTCGCCACCTTGCGGATCGAGGAAAACACCGCCTGCATCGGCGCGCTGTTGCCCAGGAAGCCCTCGAACGAGTCGCCCTGCACGCGCAGCTGCATCTCGCGATATTCGCGCTCCAGCAGCGCCACGTGGAAGCAGCGCTTCAGCACGAGCTTCAGCTCCTGCATGTCCACCGGCTTGCCCAGAAAATCGTAGGCCCCGGAGCCCACCGCGCGGAGGGCGACGTCCTTTTCGCCCTGGCCGCTGACGATGATGACCTTGGCGGCCGCGTCGATCGCGAGCATCTCGGCCAGGGCGGCCAAGCCTTCGTCCGGGGTGCCGGCATGAGGCGGGAGTCCCATGTCGAGCAGGACCACGGCGGGACGGGACGTGCGGAACGTCTCCAGGGCGGACGGCCGGTCGCCCGCCGCGAGCACCTCGTAGTCGGACGCCAGCGCCCATTTCATCTGGGTCCGGATTTCCTCGTCGTCGTCTACGATCAGCAGCTTGGGTTTCATTGCGGCGCGAAAGCCTGAGCAAGAGGAACGGTGTCCGTCGCCGGTGGCAAGCGCATCAGATGCTACGCGTAGTTCTACCGAGGCGAGGTGAATGAACAAGCCGTCCGTGCGCTACACCGGCAGGAACACTTCAAAGGTCGTGCCTTTGCCCACCTCGCTCGCGACCGCGATGCGGCCGCCGTGCGCCTCCACGATCGTCTTGCTCTGGAACATGCCAATACCAAGACCGCTTTTCTTGGTGGTCTGGAAGGGCCGGAACAGGGAGCGCTGCAAGTACTCCGGACTCATCCCGCAGCCGTTGTCCGCAACCGCCAGGACCACCCAGCCGCCGGCGCGCCGGGTGGACACTCGGATCTCGCCCTGGCCGGTCAACGCCTCGCGGGCGTTGAGCACCAGATTGGTCACGACCTTCGCCATCTGGTCGCGGTCGAAGGCGCAGGGCGGAAGCGCGGCCAGTTCCTTCGACACCTTCAAGTTGGGCCCCGCCTCGAGCGTGGCGACGGCGGCCTCGACAACCTGGTTGAGGTCACCCGGCACCCGCTGGATCTTGAGTTCGTGGCGCAGCTGGCTCAGGCGGCTGATCAGCTGGTTCATGTGGGTGACCGTCTTGGAAACACCGCGGAGCGCGTCCTCCCGAAAGGCGGGATCGTTGAAATGGATCGGCAGGTTCTGCAGCATCAGGTTCAGCGTCGACGCGGCGTTCTTCATGTCGTGCACGAAGAACGTGGCCATGGTCTGGAACGCCTCCATTTCCTTCGACTGCAGGAGGCGCTTGGACAGCTGCACGTTGAGCAGGCTGGCGGCGGCGTGGTCGCCCACGCACTTGAGCATGTCGAAGTCCTGCAGGGAGAACGTCGCCCCGCTCACGCGATCGCCGAGCGTGATGAGGCCGACGATGTCGCCGCCGGCGATCAGCGGCACGCATACACGGTCGCCGCCGCCTTCGGGAAACTGCACCGGGTGCACCCGGCGCAGGGCCGCCGCCCAGTCGTCGGGATGCCGCTCGATGTCGAGGGGATCCGGATTGGCCTTGAAGAAGGCGATGGCAGCGGCGGCCTCGGCCTGCGTCAGCGACGCGTTGGCGCCGCCGGAGGCAAAGGTCGAGTGCATCAGCACCAGCGACTCGTGCTTGTCGTCGCTCAGCCACATGCCGACGGACAGGGCCTGGAAGACATCGGCCATCAGCTTGACGAGCGAGCGGCAGAGCGCCGCCTGGTCGACATGGGAGGCGGTGCCTTCGGTGAACATCCGCCAGACCGTGCGATAGTCGTAGAGCGGGCGCTCGAAATTGCGGCTGATGAAGCGGCGCAGCTGGAGGCGGACCCGATCGGACTGCAGCAGGACGGTCAGCAGCACGAGCCCGAGGAGGACCACGAAGGTCTTGAACGCAAAGGAGGTGTCGCCGCCCCAGCGGGCCACGATCTTGGCGAACACGCCCACCACCAGGAGATAGATGCCGGCCAGCAGGATCGTGAGGGAGCCCTGCAGCACGGACTGGGACGGATAGACGTCGAGGGCGAAGTGCTTGCTGCGGATCAGGGATCGCACCAGCAGCGGCGTCGCGAAGATCAAGGCGGTGGATTCGATGATCCCCAGCGCCGGGTCGATGCTCCGGTAGAGCAGCGTCTGGCTGCACGTGTAGGCCCGGGCGATGAACAGGATCCCGACGCCCAGCAGCATGAACTTGATCCGCCACCGCAGGGTCCCCACGGAGGCGCGGAAGGTGCGCTCGAGGTTCATGAGCACCAGGACGGCCCCGATCAGGACCACCACCTCGAACACCACCCCGGGCTGCCGGAGCCGGAGCAGGAAACTGTACGGCCCGCTCCGCTCGAGTGTGCTGATGAACGACAGCCAATGGGTCGCCACCAGGCCGACCGGGATCAAGAACGCGAGAGCGAGCGGAATGCTCCAGCGGCGGACAAACTCGTGGGCGTTGCCGCGGGCGTAGGTCAGGCTGAACAGCAGCCAGGTGCCCGGCAGAACCGACGCGAGGGCCAGACGGAATTCCTGCCACTGGATGACCTCGCCATAGACCGGCGCGCGGGCGCTGAGCCCGATCAGCACGCAGTCGGCCGCCAGCATAACCAGGCCGGCCGCCAGGGCCCAGTCCGGCACCGAGCGCCGCGCCCGGATGGCCACCGCCATGGCCACTACGCCGCCAAATGCCGCGCCGGCAAAGGGCAGCAGAGTGGGGAAGTCCATCGGGCCATCCGAGCAGAAGCCGCCGCGTGAGTGAAGTTGAAAGGCATGCGTGCCGGCGGCCGTGGGCAAAACAAAGGCGCCTGCGGGTCGAACCTGCAGGCGCCGGAAAAACGATTGCGAATGGACTTACTTGGCCATGCGGCGACGAAGGCCGACCAACCCGATCAAGGCGACTCGTGGCTTTCACCTGGAACGGCATTCTCGCTTTTTCTCAGGCGGCGAAACGTGACCAGACGCGAACGGTCTCCACGCCGGATTTGGGCGCAAAAAAACCGCCCGGGTTTTGCCCGGGCGGTCCTTGAATTTTACCAGTGGACTGGCGTCTTACTTGCGGCGGCGAG
>CAZUQB010000023.1:0-18184 GCA_964622405.1 uncultured Opitutaceae bacterium
GGGCGGAATCTGGCGACGAACCCGAGCGGGGGAAGATCGAAATTCGGGATTCGGATCTCGGCATTCGGTCTCCGCGCTACGCTGCTGGCTGTCGGCGGAGGAACCCGGCGAGAGATGCTTCGGAAATTCCGAGTTCCGAATGGCGAATTCCGAATTCCGAATCCCGGATTTCGAATCTCGAATCCTACTTCTCCTTTGCGTACGGCTGACCGATCGCGGCGGGCGCCACCGCCCGGCCGACAAAGCCCGCCAGTAGCAGCACCGTGAGCACGTAGGGCAGCGCGAGCACGAACTGCACCGGGATCACCCCGACCAGCGGCAGCGGCACGCCCTGGAGCCGCGTGGCCAGCGCATCGGTGAAGGCGAAGAGAAGGCATGCCCCGAGCGTGCGCCACGGCCGCCAGTTGCCGAAGACCAGCGCCGCGAGCGCCAGGTAGCCCTTGCCCGCCGTCATGTCGCGGACAAACCCCGCGCTCGCCGCCGTGGACAGATAGGTCCCAGCCACGCCGCACAGCGCGCCACACAGCAGCACCGCCTGATAGCGCAGGCGGGACACCGAGAGTCCCGCGGTGTCGACCGCCGAGGGATTCTCGCCAACCGCGCGCAGGCGCAGGCCAAAGCGCGAGCGGTACAGCACCCAGGCCGCCACGGGCACCAGGACGAAGGCCAGGTAGACGATCACGTTGTGCCCGCTCAGGATCTCCGCGTAGAGCAGCCCCGGCGCCGCCCCGTGCCGCGCCGCCTCCGCCCCGGGCCAGACGAGTTCGCGAAACCGCTGGGCCGCCCCGTTCAGCTGCGGCGTCTGGCCGCCCAGGTCGAACCACGCGAGCGCCAGCGACGGCCCGAGTCCCGCGACCATGATGTTCACCGCCATCGCGGCAACGACCTGGTTGCCCCGGAACGTGACCCCGGCCACCGCGATGACCAGCGCCAGCAGGACCGCCGTGCCGATGCCGGCGCCCAGGCCCAGCCAGGCCGAGCCGCTCACCGCCGACACGGACGCGGCCGCAAACGCCGCCCCCAGCATCATGCCCTCCAGTCCGAGCGCGATCACCCCCGCGCGCTCCGAGAACATCCCGGCAATCGCCGCCAGCAGCAGCGGCGTCGCCACGCGGATCGTGGCGGCCAGCAGCAGGACGATGAGGGTGTAGGTTTCCACGGCAGCGGAGACTAGAATTGCGGATCGCGGATTGCGGATTGCGGATTGGGCTGGGGCCGTCCGGCTCGGCAGTCCCGAGAGTTGGGATCAGGCTTCATGGGTGCCTCCGCTGGTTGGGGTGGAAATCTCCCGCGCAGTCTCGGCGACCTTGGTCCGGCCGAACCAGGCAGCAAGCGGCGCGCGGAACATGTGCTCCAGGGCGCCGCAGAAGAGGATCACGAGGCCCTGGATCACCACGACCATGTCACGGTTCACCCGCGGCATGTCGAAGGAGAGCTGGGAGCCTCCCTGCACGAGCGCGCCGAACAGGATGGCCGAGGCCACGATGCCGGCGGGATGGTTGCGGCCCATCAGGGCCACGGCGATGCCGACGAACCCGGCGCCGCCGGGGAAATCCAGGAGGATCCGGTGCTGCGCGCCCATCAGTTCGTTCAGGCCCAGCAGGCCGGCCAGCGCGCCCGAGAGCAGCATGGCGCCCAGCGTGACCCGGTCCGGGTGAATGCCCGCATACACGGCGGCCGACGGATTGGCGCCGGCCACGCGCCAGGCGTACCCCCAGCGGGTGCGCCAGACAAAGACCCACACGAGCGCCGCCACGACGAGCGCGATGACAAACGCCAGGTTCAGCGGCGCGCCGAAGAACGGCAGCGCCGGCATGAAGCTCGTCTCGGCGAACTCCCGCGTCTCCGGCGACTGCTGGCCCGGCCGGATCAGCACGTTCACCAGCAGGTAGGTCATCAGCGCCGACGCGATGAAGTTGAACATGATCGTGGTGATCACGATGTGGCTCCCGCGCCGCGCCTGCAACCAGGCCGGCACGAACGCCCACGCCGCGCCGCCCGCCGCGCCCGCCAGCACCGCCAGCGGGAGCACGATCCAGAAGGGCCAATGTCCGACCGCGAGGCACACGAGGCCGGTGCCGAGGCCCCCGACGTACGCCTGGCCCTCGGCCCCGATGTTGAACAGGCCCGCGTGATACGCCACCGCGACCGCCAGGCCCGTGAAGATGAAGTTGGTGGCGTAGTACAGCGTGTAGCCGATCGACTCCGACGAGCCAAACGCACCGTCGCCCAGCAGCTTCAGCGCCGCGACGGGGCTCTCGCCGATCAGCCGGATGATCCCGCCCGCCAGCAGCAGCGCGGCCAGCAGGTTGAGCGCGGGCAGCAGGCCGTAGTCGACCCACTTGGGCAGTCGTCCCGAGGCTTTCATGCCGCCCCCTCCCCGCGCACGCCGGCCATCATCAGGCCCAGCCGCTCCTCCGTCGCTTCCGCCGGCGCGACCTCGCCGATCACCTCGCCGCCGGCCATCACGAGAATGCGGTCCGCCAGCCCAAGAACCTCATCCAGCTCGACGGACACGACCAGCACCGCGCAGCCGGCATCGCGCATGGCCACCAGCCGGCGGTGGATGAACTCGATCGCCCCGATGTCGACGCCGCGCGTCGGCTGGCCGACCAGCAGGACCTTCGGATTCGCCTCGATCTCGCGCGCAAGGACGAGCTTCTGCTGGTTGCCCCCCGAGAAGGAACCCAGCGGCAGCCGCGGCTGCGGCGGCCGGACGTCGTAACCCGCCATCTTGCGCGCGCAGTCGGCCGTGATGGCGCGTCGGTCCTGAAGCAGCCCGCGGTTGCAGGCCGCGCGGTCGTGATAGCCGAGGATCGCGTTGTCCTCGGCCGCAAAGGTGCCGACCATGCCGTCGTGCAGCCGGTCCTCCGGCACGTGGGCCAGCCCCAGCGCCCGGCGCGCCCGCGCGTCGAAGCGGTCCGCGACCAGGGCCCGCCCGGCCAGCCGGATTTCGCCCCGGCTGGGGGCCACGGTGCCCGCCAGCGCCGCCAGCAGCTCGGACTGGCCGTTGCCGGCGACGCCGGCGATCCCGACGATCTCGCCCGCCCGCAGCTGGAAACTCACGCCCTTCAGCCGGGCCACCTGCCGCCGGTCGCGGACCTCGAGGTCGCGGACGTCGAGCAGGATGTCGCCCGGCTGCGCCGGCCCCTTCTCGACGCGCAGGAGCACCGCGCGGCCGACCATCTTCTCGGCCAGATCGCGGGGCGAAGTGTCGCGGGTCGCGACCTCGGCCACGATCGCCCCCTGCCGCATCACGGTGACCCGGTCGGTCACGGCCATGATCTCCCGCAGCTTGTGGGTGACGAGGATCACGGTCTTGCCCTGGTCCCGGAGCCGCTCGAGCAGGTGGAACAGCTGGTCCGCCTCCTGGGGCGTGAGCACGGCGGTGGGCTCGTCGAGGATCAGGATCTCCGCGCCGCGGTGCAGCGCCTTGAGGATCTCCACCCGCTGCTGCAGCCCGACCGGCAGCGTGGACACGACGGCGTCGAGGGGCACCTCCAGGCCGTAGTCGCGGGCCAGCGCCTCGAGCCGGGCCCGGGCCCGGGCGAGGCCCGGCGCCAACTGCCAGCCGCCCTCGGCGCCGAGGACGATGTTCTCCAGCACCGTGAAATTCTCCACGAGCATGAAGTGCTGGTGCACCATGTCGATGCCCGCGGCGATGGCGTCCTGGGGCGACGCCAGCTCCACCCGCCGGCCCTGCACCCAGATCTCGCCCGCGTCGGCCGGGTAAAAGCCATAGACGATGTTCATCAGCGTCGACTTGCCGGCGCCATTCTCGCCGATCAGGCCGTGGATCGAGCCGCGCGCGACCGTCAGCGCGATGTCGCGGTTGGCGTGGACCGCCCCGAAGCGCTTGTCGATGCCCCGCAGCTCCAGCGCGGGCGGCGACGCGGGAGCGGAGTTCATGGCGGCGGGGCTCAATGGCCCGTCAGGGTGCCCGATATTCCGGGACCTGGATGCGCCCGGCGATGATGTCGGCCTTCGCGGCGTCGAGCCGGGCCTTGATCTCCGGGGTGAGAATCCCGCGATTGTGCTCGTCGTAGGAGTAATCCACGCCGCTTTCGGCCAAGCCGAGCACCAGCTGGCCGGCCTTCCAGGTGCCGGCCCGCGCGTCGCTGAACGCCTTGTAGACCGCGACGTCGACGCGTTTCACCGCCGAGGTGAGCACGCTGCCCGGATGAAGGTAGTCCTGGTTGCTGTCGCAGCCGATGCTGAGCCGGCCCTCGTCCGCCGCGGCCTGCATCACGCCGATGCCGGTCGCCCCGGCGGCGTGGAAGACCACGTCGGCGCCGCGGCCGAACTGGCTGCGCGCCAGCTCCGCGCCCTTGGTCGGGTCGCCCCAGGCGGCCGGAGTGGTGCCGGTCATGTTCTGGAAAACCTCCACGTCCGGCCGCACGTGCCGCACGCCCTCGACATAGCCGAGCGCGAACTTCCGGATCAGGGGAATGTCCATGCCCCCGACGAAGCCGACCTTGCCCGTCTTCGACGCCAGCGCGGCGGCCATGCCGCAGAGGTAGGACGACTCCTGCTCGCGGAAATTGATCGACTGCACGTTCGGCAGGTCGACGACGGCGTCGATGATGGTGAACTTGACGTTGGGAAACTGGCGCGCGACCCGCTCAACGGCGGAGGCCTGGGTGAAGCCGACCGCGACGATGATGTCGGCACCGCGCTTCGCCAGCTGCGCCATCACCTGCTCGCGCTGCGCGGCGTTGGTGATCTCGAACTCCCGGAAGGCGATCCCGGTGTCGTGCTTGAACCGCTCCGCGCCCTCGCTGGCGGACTGGTTGAACGACCGGTCGAACTTGCCGCCAAAGTCATAGACGATGGCGGGCGAGAAATCCTTGGCGACGGCCGCCGTCCACGCACAGAGCGCGACGGTGACAAGACGGAGGTGCTTCATGGGCGAGAACACTGGCCGAGACGCTGCGGAAAAGGAGCGGCAGCCGCCAGTCGAAAGAGGTGGGCGCCGCCGGGCGGCGCCAGTCGAACGAGGCAGGTCGAAGGTCGAAAGTCGGACTCTAGCACGGCCTCCGGCGCGGGGCAGACTCAGTCAATGGGGACCGCAAGAGACTGATGACCAATGCGGGTATAGCCAACGACCAGACCTTCGACTTTCGACCTGAGACCTTCGACGCCGCCGGCCGACGGCCGGCGGCTACTTCTTGTACCAGCTGCCGTTCTCGTGCTGCAGCCAGACGCCGGAGGCGGAGCCGGCCGCGATCTGGCGGGCGCGGGCGCGGCCGACGGTCTCGGGCGACGAACCGGTCTGCTTGGCGATGGCGGCGTAGACGGTCTCACGGTCGGCGTTCTCGGCCGATACGACACTCGCGGCGGAACTGCCGCCGTCGCGGACCTCGAGGTAGCCGCGGAGGTTCTCGCCAATCGCGCCGCTGGCCTTCAGGTGGTCGATGTCACCGAGGCGCTGGTTCATGCGCGCCTTCACCGTGCCGAGATCCTCGGCCCGCAGCGCGGGCAGCGTGAGACCAAGGGAGCAGACGAGGAGAAAAAGTCGGAAGAAGGAGAGTTTCATGGGATCAGTTGGCGGAGGCGCTGGGATTGATGGTCGTGGATTTCTTGTCGAGGTCGCCGAAGAAGTCGTCGAGCGCCTTGTCCACCTTCACGTTCACGTCGACGGTGATGTGGATGGGCTTCACTTCGATCGGGTCGGTTTTGACATGCACGCAGCCCGCCGTCGCCAGCGCGAGCGGGAGGCCGGAAAGCAAAAGGCGGAGATTCATCGGGAGGGAGACTGCACAGATGGACCCGCGAAAACAAACTATGTTTCCGTCCCGCGCGGGACGCGCGGGACGGCAGTCGAAGGAGACAGGTCCAAGGTCGAAGGTCCGAATTCGGCGCGGATGCTTCCTCACCCCATTGCCGCAGCCTCGCCCGCGCTGGATTTTGGCGTTTGGCGTCTTGAATCCTGGAGCTTGGCTCCAGGTGAACTATTTTCCGCCTCCGATCTTCAGACGCGAGTCGAGCGCCTTGCGCAGCAGGCTCTCCAGCGGGCCGGTGAAATTGACGTCGAGTTCCAGCGGAGCCACGAGCGTCGGATCCCGGGGCCGGCCCTCGATCCGCAGGCGGGCGCCGCGGCCGGCCTCGTCGCCGTCCGGATGGAAGGTCAGCCGGAGCACCTTGGCCTCCAGCGGGGTCACGCCCATTTCGATCGCCTCGATGCCGGGGTAGAGCTTGCGCACCTGCGCAGGCACATAGCTGGTCAGCAGTCCCGGCGACGGCACGAAGTACACCGTCCCGACCGTGCCGGCGGACAGCGCGAGGCGGCTTTCCCCGGCCGACACTGCGCCGGCGCGGATTCGCACGCCGACGAGCCCTTCCACGCGGCCCTCGGCGGAGCGCACGTATGCCTGCTCATGGTCCGCAAATCGCGCCAGCTCTCCCAGGTCCACGTTTCGCAGCTGCGCCGTGAGGTCGCCGCCGACCTCGCCATCGCGCACCGTCCCCTGCCCGGCCAGCTCGGCCGAGCCCGTGGTCAGCTGGCCGTTGAGCCAGGCCTTGAGCTCGATCCGGCCCTCGACGATTCGCCAGGTGCCGTTGCCCGCGGCGTCGAGGTCGAACTGCACGCGCAGCCGGGTGCCGGCGCCGTCCGCGACGAGCTCGCCGGTGCGACGGTCAAGGCTCGGTGCGGCCAGGACCACGGACCACGACAACTCCGGCGCGCCCGGCAGCTGCAGCGCCTGGAACCTGCCGCCGACCTGCCCGTTGACGGGCGGCAGCCGCAGGTCGCCGCCGAACGCGGCGCCGACTCCGCTCACGGCGAGCAGCAGCAGGAGACGGCAACGGAGGTGACGCATGGCGGAGCGACGAGTAGGTAGCGCAGGCGAGCGGACCGCGCCAAGCCTTAGCTTTGGCCAGACCGCGGCAACCCACAGCTACCTCATTGCCCGAGAGTGAACGCCGCAAGCCGCCAACGCCCCCCTCAACCTTCATCTTTCAACCTTCAACTCCCAACCCTCAACTCCCACCACCGGCCCTCACCGGCACGGCAGGCAGGCGCCAGATCTGCTCGGCGTACTCGCGGATGGTGCGGTCGCTCGAGAATTTGCCCATGCGGGCGGTGTTGAGGATGGCCATCCGGGCCCACTTCGCGGGATCGCGGTAGGCGGCGTCGACGCGGGCCTGCGCCTCGCAGTAGGCGCGGAAGTCCGCGAGCACGAGGAACGGGTCGCCCCCGTGCAGCAGGCTGTGGTGCACGAGCGAGAACGCGCCCTGGCCGCCCGGCGTGAAGTAGTCGCTGCCGAGCCAGTCGATCACGGCGCGGAGCTCCTCGTCGTGGTGGTAGGCGTCCCACGGATTGTAGCCGCGGGCCCAGAGCTCCTCGACCTGCTGGACGTTGAGGCCGAAGATGAAGATGTTCTCCGGCCCGACTTCCTCGAGGATCTCGACGTTGGCGCCGTCGAGCGTGCCGATCGTGACGGCACCGTTGAGCGCGAGCTTCATGTTGCCGGTGCCCGAGGCCTCCTTGCCGGCGGTGGAGATCTGCTCGGAGAGGTCGGCGGCCGGGATGATCTTCTCGGCGAGCGACACCCGGTAGTTGGGGAGGAAGGCGACCTTGATCCGGCCGTTGATGCGGGGATCGGAGTTGATGCGGGCGCCGATCGTATTGATCGCGTAGATGATGTTCTTCGCGAGATCGTATCCGGGCGCGGCCTTGGCGGCGAAGACGAACACGCGCGGGACGATGTCGAGCTCGGGGTGCTGGAGCAGCCGCCGGTAGAGCGCGATGATGTGGAGCAGGTTGAGGTGCTGCCGCTTGTACTCGTGCAGGCGCTTGATCTGGACGTCGAAGATCGCGTCGGGCGACACCTCGAGGCCGCACTCGGCCTGGATGACGGCGGCGAAGTCGACCTTGTTGGCGCGCTTGATCGCCATGAACTCCCGCTGGAAGTCGGCGTCGTCGGCATAGCGCTCGAGGCCGCGGAGCAGGTCGAGGTCGCGCGCCCAGTCGGGGCCGCCGAGCGTGCGGGTGATGAGGCCGGCGAGCCGCGGGTTGCTCTTCAGCAGCCAGCGCCGCGGGGTGATGCCGTTCGTCTTGTTCTGGAGCCGGCCCGGGAACAGGGCGTCAAAGTCGGGGAAGAGATGCTTCTTGAGCAGCTCGGTGTGCAGGGCCGCGACGCCGTTGACCGCGTGCGAGCCGACGACGGCGAGGTGCGCCATGCGGACCATCTTGTGGCCGTTCTCCTCGATGAGGGAGCAGATGCGCTTCTTGTCGTTGTCGCCGGGCCACTTCGCCTCCACCTCGGCGAGGAGGTGCGTGTTGATGTCGTAGATGATCTGGAGATGCCGCGGCAGCACGCGCTCGAACAGCCCCACGCCCCATTTCTCGAGGGCCTCGGGCAGCAGCGTGTGGTTCGTGTACGCGAAGGTCCGGGCGACGATCGCCCACGCGTCGTTCCACGGCATGCTCTGCTCGTCGAGGAGGATGCGCATGAGCTCCGCCACGGCGATCGCGGGGTGCGTGTCGTTCAGCTGCACCGCGACCTTGTCGGCGAAGTTCGCCCAGGAATTCTCCGGGTTGCGGAAGTGCCGGCGCACGATGTCGCGGAGCGAGCACGCGACGAAGAAATACTGCTGCGTCAGCCGCAGCTCCTTGCCGTTCTCGGTCTTGTCGTTCGGGTAAAGCACCTTCGAGATGGTCTCGCCGACCGCCTGCTCCTGCACCGCCTCGACGTAGCCGCCGCGGTTGAACGCCTCGAGGTCGAAGTCCTCCGACGCCTTCGACGCCCACAGGCGGAGGATATTGACCGTCGCCGTGCCGTAGCCCGCGACGGGAATGTCGTGCGGCACGCCGAACAGGCGCTGCGTGTCGACCCAACGCGGGCGGTAGTTGCCGCGGTCGTCGAAGACATTCTCGACCCGCCCGTAGAGATGGACCTCCTGGATGTACTCCGGCCGCACGACCTCCCAGGGCCCGCCGAAGCGGATCCAGTTGTCCGGATGCTCGACCTGCTGGCCGTTGACGAAGGTCTGCTTGAAGAGGCCGAACTCGTAGTAGATGCCGTAGCCGAGCGCCGGGTAGTCCATCGTCGCCAGCGAATCGAGGAAGCACGCGGCGAGGCGACCGAGGCCGCCGTTGCCCAGGCCCATGTCGACCTCGGACTCGCGGATGGTCTCGAAGTCCTGGCCCAGCGAGGTCAGCGCCTCCTTGGCCTCGTCGAGCAGGCCGGTCGCGAGCAGGTTGTTGCCGAACAGCCGGCCCATGAGGTACTCGAGCGAGAAATAGTAGAGCCGGCGCACGTTCTGGGCGTTGTGCACCGTCTGGGTCGCGATCATCCGCACATGGATCGTGTCGCGCACCGCCAGCGCGGTCGCCACCCACCAGTCGCGCGGCGTCGCCGAGCCCGCGTGGCGCGCGAGGGTCGAGACGAGATGCCGCTGGATCAGCGAGCGCAGCGCCACCGCCGGCGCGTCCGGATGCGGACGCCCGGCGTCCGCCGCGACCGCCGGCGCGGTCGTCGGGGCCGTCACCGGCCGGGCGGGCTTCGCGGCCGGGCGCGTCGGCTTGGTCGCCGGGGCCGTTTTTTTCGTCCCTTTGTTCTGGCTGGATTTGGTCTTCGCGGCGCGCGGCATGGTCGGGTGGATTTGGAGACCAAGAATCATGCCAATCCCCGGGGGAGGCACGCCTTATTTTCGGTGGTTCGTGGGCGGTGGGCTGAAAGCTGTAGGCTGTAGGCTGTAGGCTGTAAGCTGTAAGCTTTAGGCTTTAAGCTGTACGCGGTAGGCGCAGGCCGCTGGCGCAGCCACGGCTAACGGCCCACCGTCCACGGCCCACCGTCCACCGCCCACCGTCCACCGCCGCAGCTTACCGCCTACAGCTTAAAGCTTACCGCCTACCGCCTAGCGCCTACCGCTGAAACCTCCGCGCAAGTTCCCCGTGGTTCAGCTCGACGAATGTCGGCCGGCCGGTCGGGCTCGTGAGCGGGGAGCGGGTGGCGAAGAGCTGGGTGACGAGGGCGCGCACCTCGGTTTCGCCGGTGGTGGCGGGCAGGCGGACGGCCTTGGCGACGGCCAGGCGGGCGAGTTCCTCGCGGGCGAGGTCGGGATTGCGGTCGGCGATCCGGCCCTCGCGGAACGCGCCGAGGAGGTCGCGCAGGAATGGTTCGGCGTCGGCGGGCTCCATCCAGGCGGGCACGGCCTCGATGCGGAAGAAATTGCGGCCGAACTCCCCCACCTCGAACCCGTGCGCATGGAGAAACGCGAGCCGGTCGAGGAGGAGCGCCGCCATGATGGGATCGAGTTCGACCGGCACCGGCAGCAGCAGCCGCTGGCTCGGAACGGCGCCGGCCTGAAACTGCTCCTGCAGGCGCTCGAACCAGATCCGCTCATGCGCCGCCCGCCGGTCGAGCAGCACCAGCCCCGCCGCGGACTCGAACACCGCGAGCTGCCCGTGGGCGACGGAGAGGAAGCGCCAGCTCGGCGCAGCCGAAGCTGGATTCCGGATTGCGGATTCCGAATTCCGGATTTCCGAGCCGGCAGAACTCGCCGCGGCTTGGGAAATAGTGACCGGCGGAATAGTCGCCGGAGCGGATGGGGCCGGTCCTGCTGCGGGAATCGCCGCGAGGTTCATGGCCGGAGGGCTGGCGGGCGCAGCTGCCCGAGGGACCTGCGACAGCGCGTTCGGATTGGCAAATCCCTCTGCGCTCATTCCAGCACCCGGAATCCGGAGTCCGGAATCCGGAATCGCGCGCAGTCGCTCCAACACGCTGCGGATCACAAACGCCCGCACGGTGGGTTCGCTGCGGAAGCGGATCTCGCGCTTGGCGGGGTGGACGTTCACGTCGACCGCGGCGGGGTCGCAGGTGAAGAACACGAAGGCCAGCGGGTACCGGCCCTTCGGCAGCGACTCATGATAGCTCTCGATCAGCGCGTAGTTCAGCGTCCGGCTGTCCACCGGGCGCTGGTTCACGAACACGATCATCTCGTGCCGCGTGCCGCGGCTCGTGCCCGGGCGGCCGATCAGGCCCGTCAGCGTCATGCCGCCCTCCGCCGCCTCGATCGGCATCAGCGCCTCGGCGGTCTGCCGGCCGAAGATCTCACCCACCCGCTCGGCCAGGGTCGCGCACTCCGGCGAGCGGAAGATGATCCGCCCGTCCTCAATGAGGGTGAACGCCGCCTGCGGGCAGGCCAGCGCGTAGAGCCGCACACACTGCACGATGTGCGCCGCCTCGGTCTGGTCGGTCTTCAGGAATTTCCGCCGCGCCGGCACCGAGTTGAACAGGTGCGTGACCTCGATGCGGGTGCCCACGGGCTGGCCGCAGTCGCGCACGTGCACCAGCTTGCCGCCGTTGACCAGCACCTCGGTGCCGGCGTCGGCGCCCGTCGCGCGGGTCTGCAGCAGGAACCGGGAGACGCTGGCGATCGACGGCAGCGCCTCGCCGCGGAAACCGTAGCTGGCCAGCCGGTCAAGGTCGGCCGCCTCGGCGATCTTGCTCGTCGCGTGCCGCTCCAGCGCCAGCAGCGCGTCGTCGCGCGACATGCCCGTGCCGTTGTCCTCGACCCGCATCAGCGAGCGGCCGCCGTGGCGGAACTCGACCTCGATGCGGGTGGCGCCGGCGTCGAGCGCGTTCTCGACGAGCTCCTTCACGACCGCCGCGGGCCGCTCGATCACCTCCCCGGCCGCGATCTGGTTCGCGACCCGGTCGGGCAGGATGCGGATCTTCGTCATGGGCGATGGCGCCCGCCGGGGCCCGGCGCCCGGGCGTTCCCGGCGCGCGCCGGCGGCTTCACCCCAGCTGCCGGGCCCAGCGCTTCAGCTGCCGGGTGATCTGCGTCGGCCCGGGCATCCCGGTGCCGGCGCGCTTCGCCAGGCCGCGGCGCGGGTCGAAGACCTGCACCCAGTCGGCCTTGAATGCCGGGTGCACCTGCTGGACCTCCTCCAGCGGAAGATGGTCGAGCCGGATGGTGTGCTTCTCGGCCAGGCGCACGACGGCGCCGACGGCATGGTGCGCCTCGCGGAACGGCACGCCCTGCTCGACGAGGTAGTCGGCCAGGTCGGTCGCGAGCAGCGCCGGGTCGGAGGCCGCGGCGGCGCAGCGGTCGGCGTGAAAGGTCAGCCCGCCGAACACGCCCGCCAGCACGTCGGCGCAGATCGCCGCCTGGTCAAAGCTGTCGAACACCGGCGGCTTGTCCTCCTGAAGGTCGCGATTGTAGGTGAGCGGCAGGCCCTTCGCCAGGGTCAGCAGGGTCTGGAGATTGCCCTGCAGCCGCGCCGCCTTGCCGCGCAGCAGCTCGCAGGCGTCGGGGTTCTTCTTCTGCGGCATCAGCGACGAGCCGGTGCTGAACGCGTCCGACAGGGTCGCAAAGCCGAACTCGGCGCTGCTCCACAGGATCAGGTCCTCGGCCAGGCGCGAAAGGTGCACTCCGAACAGCGCCGCCGCCGCGGCAAACTCGACGTAGACGTCGCGGTCCGCGACCGCGTCCATCGAGTTGGCCGTGACGCGCGGCCGGCCCTTCGCGTCGGTGAAGCCCAGCGCCTTCGCCGTGAACTCGCGGTCGATCGGCAGCGTGGTGCCGGCGATCGCGCCGGAACCCAGCGGGCACCAGTTCGCATGGTCCGCGACCGCGGCGAGCCGCGCGCGGTCGCGCTCGAGCATCTCGAGCCAGGCGAGCAGGTGGTGCGCGAGGGACACGGGCTGGGCGCGCTGGAGATGGGTGTAGCCGGGGATCAGCACGTCGCGGTGCGCCTGCGCCAGCGCGAGCAGCGCCCGCTCGGCGCCCAGGATCTTCTCGCCGAGGACGCCGCACGCCCACTTGAACCAGAGCCGCATGTCCGTCGCGATCTGGTCGTTCCGGCTCCGGGCCGTGTGCAGCTTGGCGGCCGCGGCCACGCGCTTGGTCAGGGCGTGCTCGATGTTCATGTGCACGTCCTCGAGCCTGGTGTCCCAGGCGAACTTGCCCGCGACGATCTCCGCGTGGATCGCGTCGAGGCCCGCGTGGATCGCGTCGCGCTCGGCCGCGGTGATCAGCCCGACGTGCGCGAGCATGGCCGAGTGGGCCTTGCTGCCGGCGAGGTCGAACGGCGCGAGGCGGCGGTCGAACGAGACGGACTCGCTGAACTGCAGCATCAACTCGGCGGGGCCCGCGGTGAAGCGGCCGCCCCAGGTCGCTTGGGAGGCTTTGGCCATGACGCGGAAGCAGACGACCGGCCCCGGCTCCGCGCAAGCGCGAAGCGGCGCCGAGGCGCGGGACGCACTTCGCACTTGTCAGGCCCGCGGCCGCGTCCGTCACTGGCGGCGCGCATGGCCCGCCCGCTGACTCTTCTCCTCTGCCTGCTGCTCGCGCTCCCGGCCCTCGGGGGCGAGGCGCCCGACCTGGACCGCTACGAATCGGTGGAGATCCCGTCGGTCGACACCTCGATCTACATCGGCAGCGTCAATCTCACGATTCCCACCCTGACGCGCCGCCACCGGGTCTACACCTCGACCTACACGGCGCGGGTGTTCCCCTACTTCTTCTACAACGAGTCGGGTCGCATCGCGATCGAGGTGACGGACGAAATGCTCCAGCGCCTCGCCGCGGGCCAGACCGTGGAGTTCGAGGGCCAGGCCCTCAGCACCCAGGGCGAGGAGCGGCGGATCACCGGCCGGGCGACTCCCGCGGACGAGCGGTCGGGCCGGATCAAGGTCCGCGTGCACGTCTCGAAGCGGATCGAGCTGATCTTCAACACGACCTACCGCTTCACGCGGTGACCGGCGCGGCCGCGCCCGCCTTTACTTTGGGGCGGCAGGCGATATCAAGGGGGCAGTTACCCACCCCCGTTTCCTCCGGCGCCCGCCGCGTCTGATGAGCAATCTTTTCTCCGCCAAGTCCCTCAGCCCGAAAAACCGCGCCGAGATGCGCGCCGTGTTTGACGAGGCCATCCGCCAGGCCGAGCACAACCAGCTGGCGGTGAAGGTGCCCCGTGAGGAAAAACCCGGCCAGCTGAAGGGCATGCACTACCACTACCGGCCCGAGTTCTTCCTCGGGCTGCAGGGCCGGACGGTGTTCCGGTTTCCGCGGGAGACCTTCGAGCTCGGGCCCGGCGAGGTCTGCGTCATCCCGGCGGGCGTGCCCCATGGCGAGCTGATCTACCCCGAGCGCACCCGGCCGTTCCGCAATCTCGTTGGCGGCTTCTACAACAACACCCTCAGCCTCCACTTCGCGCACGAGGCGCGGCCCAACCGGCCGGACATCGAGGTGATCGAGTTCTTCGACGCGCCGGACCTCGAGGTCTACCTCACGCTCGCGAACTCGATCGCGCAGACGTTCGCGATGCAGGTGCCGGCGCGCGACGCCGTCATCAAGGGCCTCGTCATCGCCCTGCTCGGCATGTTCCGCAACATCGTCGAGACCGGCGCCGGCCACCTCAACACCGACATCGGCAAGGTTTTCCAGGCCAAGTGCATCGTCCGCGAGCAGTACGCCAACCCGGAGCTCAGCGTGCTCGGCATCGCGGCGACGCTCGGGTGCTCGGCCGACTACCTCTCGCACCTGTTCCACACCGAGACCCGCGAGCGGCTGACCCACTACATCCAGCGCATCCGCATCGACGGCGCGCTGGTGGCGCTCGAGACCACCGCGCTCAACATCTCCGAGGTGGCCTACTCCTGCGGCTTCTCCGACCCGGCCTATTTCGCGCGGGTGTTCAAGCAGCACAAGGGCATGACGCCGCTCGATTTCCGGGGGCAGCTCGACGCGCTCCACAAGCAGCGCGAGGCCCAGCCCAAGACGGTCTACTTCAACCGGCTCGACTACACCCACGGCGCCCCGCGGCCCGGCCGCCGCGCGACGCGCTAGGCGGTCGCCGGCACGCGCAGGAGCGCGAGCGCGGCCAGCAGCATGGCGCCGCCGCCGAGCAGCACCGCCAGCAGGGGGTTGCCGTGGAAGGCGTGTTGCACCACCGGGCCGAGCACCGTGGCCGCCAGGATCTGGGGCAGCACGATGAAGAAATTGAAGACGCCCATGTAGAAGCCCATCCGGGACGCCGGGATCGCGTTCGCCAGCAGGGCGTAGGGCATCGAGAGGATGGTCGCCCAGCCGATGCCGACGCCGACCATCGAGACCAGCAGGCCGCGCGGCGTGGCCCACGCTCCGACCGCGAGCAGGCCGAGGCCGGCGCAGGTGAGGCCGATCGCGTGGAGCAGGCGGGGCGAGAAGCCGCGACGGCCCAGCGCAACCAGCAGGAACGACACGGCGAAGGCGACGCCGTTGTAGGTGGCGAAGCAGACCCCGCCCCACTCCAGGCCCTCCTGGAAGGCCGGCGTGCCGGGGGTGCCGTGGAACACGTGGCGCGCGACCGCCGGCGTGAAGTAGATCCACATGCAGAACAGCCCGAGCCAGGTGAAGAACTGGACCACCGCCAGCCGGCGCATCACCGGCGGCATCTGCGTGATTCCCGCGACAATCTCGCGCACGAACGAACCCGGGGCCGCGTGGCCCGCCTCGACTGTCGCCACCTCCGGCGGATACTCGCGGGTCGTCAGGATCGTGTAGAGCACCGCGCACAGGTAGACGGCCGCGCCCACGTAAAAGGAGAGATGGATCGAGCGCGGGATCGCGCCCGCCGCGGTCTCGCCGGCCAGGCCGAAGTGGGTCAGCAGCCACGGCAGCGCCGAGGACAGGACCGCGCCCAGCCCGATCAGCAGGCTCTGCATCGCGAAGCCGACCGTCCGCTGCGCGGGCGGCAGCAGGTCCGCGACAAACGCCCGGAACGGCTCCATGCTCACGTTCACCGAGGCGTCCAGCACCCACAGCAGCGCCGCCGCCATCCAGAGGGTCGACGAGTTCGGCATCGCGAGCAGCGCCAGGCTGGCGAGGATCGCGCCCGCGAGGAAATACGGCCGCCGGCGGCCGAGCCGCACCCAGGTCCGGTCGCTGTAGTAGCCGATGATCGGCTGGACGATCAGGCCCGTGAGCGGCGCGGCGAGCCAGAGGATCGGGATGTCCCCCTCCGACGCGCCAAGGAACTGGTAGATCGCGCTCATGTTCGCCATCTGGAGGCCCCAGCCGAACTGGATGCCGAAAAAGCCGAAGCTCAGGTTCCAGATGGCCGGCAGGGACAGGGGACGCTGGGGGTTCATGGCGGGGCGGTCAGGGCGGGAGGGGTTCGCTGTACTCGACGACGGGTTCCGCGCGGTCGCGGCCGTAGCGCTCGATCCAGGCGCGCAGCGTGGCGGCCTTCCGGCCCGAGAGCGAGGCCAGTTGTCGCTCGGTGAACCGCCAGCGCCAGTTGCCCTCGCCGGTGCCCGGGCGGTTGAACGTCGCCGCGGCTCCCAGGTCGAGCAGGTCCTGCACCGGGATCACCGCGAGCCGCGAGACGGTCGCCAGCGTGTGCCGGATGATCGGCCACGCCGAGCGCGCGCCCTGCAGGTCGAAATAGGCGTCGACCGGCTTCGCCTGCTCCGCCGTCAGGCCCTCCAGCCAGCCGCGGGTCGTGAGGTTGTCGTGGGTGCCCGTGTACGCGACGCTGTCGACCGGGTAGAAGTGCGGGAGATTCACGTTGTGCGCGTCGTGGCCGTACGCGAACTGGACGATCTTCATGCCCGGCAGGCCGGCGCCGCGCCGGAGGGCCACGACGTCGGGCCCGATGTAGCCCAGGTCCTCGGCGATGATCCGCGCCGCGGGCAGCTTGCGTCGCACCACCGCGAAGAACGCCGCCCCGGGGCCCTTGCGCCAGCGACCACCGCACGCATCGGTCGCCCCGGCCGGAACCTCCCAGTAGGTGTCGAAGCCGCGGAAGTGGTCGAGGCGGATGATGTCGTAGAGCTCGAAGGCCGCGCGCAGGCGGTCGATCCACCAGGCGTAGCCGGTGCGGCGGAGGTGCGCCCAGTCGTAGAGCGGATTGCCCCAGAGCTGGCCCTTGGCCGCGAAATAGTCCGGCGGCACGCCCGCGGTCGCCTTCGGCTGGCCGTCGGCGTCGAGCCGGAACACCGCGCGGTTGCGCCACGTGTCCGCGCTGTCGAGCGCGACGAAGATCGGCACGTCGCCGATCACGCCCACGCCCCGCTCCGCCGCATAGCGCCGGAGCCCGTCCCACTGGCCGAAGAACAGGTACTGGTAGAAGGCGTGGCGCTCGGCCTCGCGGCGCATGAACGGCGTCAGGCGCCCCGCAAGCTGCGGCGTCCAGTGCCGAAACCCGGCCGGCCAGGCCGTCCACGCCCGGCCGCCAAAGTGGTTCTTCAGCGCCATGAACTGCGCGAACGGCTCGAGCCACCCGCGATGGCGCCGGCGGAACGCGGCGAAGGAGCCGAGTCCCGCCACGCCGTCCGCGCGCGCCGCGGCAAAGGCGTCATGGGCCTTCGCCAGCACCGGCCAGAACTGCTCGTACAGCCGCCCGTAGTCGGCGTGGCCGGCCGGGAGTCTCCGCAGTCCCGCGACGTCCGCCGGCTTCAGCCAGCCGTCGCGCACCAGCTCGCCGAGGTCGATGAAGTACGGGTTGCCCGCGCGGCCGGAGAACAGCTGGTACGGCGAGTCGCCGTGGCCGGTCGGTCCGATCGGGCAGATCTGCCAGTAGCGCACGCCCGCCGCCTGCAGGAAATCGACGAACTTCCGCGCGCCCCGGCCAAGATTGCCGATGCCGTACTCGCCGGGCAGCGCGCTGACGTGGGCCAGGACACCCGCCGTGCGGGTGTTGAGCCAGGAGGTGACCGGAGGAGTCATGGCAAGCGGGAGGAGGGGTTGCGAGTGAGCCGCAGGGTGTGGGGACGGCCGTCGTCAGGGAAACGGATCCGGACCGTTGCGGGGGCCACTTCGGCGTCCACCGGGGTGCCGTCGAGGGTCACCTGCGCGCCGGTCCCGGCCCCATGGAGGATCAGCTCGAAGGCGCGGGCGGGAGGCTGGTACGAGCCCACCGGCGCCTCCACGGTCACCACCGTCGCGCCGCCGTCCGCCGTGCAACGCAGGCGGGTGCGCCGCGACGCGCCGGTGAGGTAGGCCGGGCTCGCGCCGTCGTCCTCGTAAAGTTCGCCGGCAGCCGCGCCCTGCTCGTCCGGATAGACGTCAAAGCGGACCGGATCCCAGGGTCGCTCGCCGGTGTGCTGCATCGCGAGCGTGGAGGGCACGATCGCGCCGCCGCGGACAAAGAGCGGAAGATGGTCCAGGGGCGCCGCGACCCGCTCGAGCCGTCCACCCTCGAGCACCGCCGGGGTCCAGAAATCGTACCAGCGGCCGCGCGGCAGATACA
>CAZUQB010000024.1:0-18042 GCA_964622405.1 uncultured Opitutaceae bacterium
ACAAGGGCGTCGCGAGCTTCCCGCAGGTGCTCTCGCTGGCGAATGCGGGACGCGAGCAGGATCCGGGCGGTTATCGCGGCGAGTTCATCGACCTCGTCCGGAAGGCGGAAACGATCGTGCGCTGAGCGCACGATCGTTTCGGAGTTCGGGACTCGAAATTCGGAATTCGGGTTGGGCTGGCCGACCCAAAGCCTGAGGCCGAAACGAATCCCGGATTTCGAATCCCGAATTCCTGGCGCGCCGCGCGCCTACCGGCGCCGGCGGAGGCGCAGGGCGGGCGCGACCAGCGTGCCGAGACCGAGCGCGAGCAGCGCGTAGGTCGAAGGCTCGGGGACGGCGGTGAAGTTCAGGTAAAGCGTGTTTCCGGTCTGGGAAACCGTGAAGACGGTCGGGCTCCACTGGCCGAGCTGGAAGTTGGTCGCATCGACCGTGAACGCCGAGGCCGAAAAGCCGTTGAGGGTGCCCGTGACCGTGGCGATCGGGAGATTATAGGTATTCCCGAGGGTGAGGTTGGCGAAACCCAGGTTGTTGGAAGTGTCGTACGTGAAGAGCTTCAGGGTGAAGCCGCCCGCGGACGCGGTGATGTTCAGGTTGCCGCTGATGTTGAGCAGCGAGAGCCCGTCGGCGGTGCCGGGGTCCTTGAGCCCGTAGTTGAACTGGCCGCCGTTCGCGAAGACGACGTCGGTGTTCAGCGTGAGCGTGCCCACGACGCCACCCTCGTTTCCGTCCACGCCGGCCAGACCGGGCGCGATGGTGTGGCCGGTGTCGAACGTGAGCGTGGGGCTGCCCGTCGGGGCGTAGGTGCCAAAACCCATGAGCGCGCCGGTGGTGTAGGTCAGCGGGTTCGTGAAGGTGACCCCGGAATTGAGGGCGATGCCGCCGTAGGGGGCGTTCAGCGTGACGGTGCCGGAGCCGGCGGCGGAATTGTTGCCCATGGCGAGGACGGCGTGGTCGAGCACGGTTGTGCCGCCGGAGTAGGTGTTGGCGCCGGAGAGAAACGTGCCCTGCATATGGGACGAGGTGGGCGCGGTGAGGGTCAGGGAGCCGGAGCCGCTGATGATGCCGCCGAAGTCGGTGTCGCGCGAATCGCCGTAGCTGAGGTCGTAGGTGAGGTTGGTGCCGCCGGGGATGGAGACCGTGCCGCTGTCGCCGGTGAGCCCGTAGATCAGCGGGGCCGTGGCGGCGCCGCCGAAGGTGAGCGTGCCGGCGCCGGACAGGCCGAAGTTGATCGTGCTGGAGCCGGCGCCGTAGTTGTTGAGCAGCGTGAGCGAGCCGTTGAAGAGCTGGATCGTGCCGAGGAAGGCGGCGTTGTTGCCGGCGAGGGTGACGCTGAGGGGACTCGCGTTGTAGAGATAGATGGTCGTGGTTTGGTCGCCGGTGATGCTGCCGGAAAGCGTGAACGACTGCGTGCCCGTCAGGTAGAGCTGCGGGCCCGAGCCGGTGCCCGGGGCGGAGTTGAACAGGTTGATCGCGTTCGCGAGGTTGATCCCGCCGGAGGTGGCCTGCAGGCCGGCGATGCCGCCGGATCCGCTGGTGAAGGTGAGCGTCCCCGTGCCGAGGGCGGCGCTGTTGCCGACGGCGAGCGTGGGGCTGCCGATATTGCCCGCATTGACCGTGGTGCCGCCGGTGTAGGTGTTGGCGCCGTTGAGGATCACGGTGCCGCTCGAGTAGGGCCCGCTGATGGCCGGGGTGCCGATCATGACGGACTTGGGGAACGCGCCGTCAGCGATGGTGCCGTTGACCGTGAGGATGCCAGACTGCGCGGCGGTGAAGCGGAGCGTATTGGCGGCGTTGCTGCCATTGGTCACGTTCGTGCCGGTGAACGTGGAGGCGTCGAGCGTGGCGGCGGTGGTGGTGCCGATGAAGACGCCGTCGTTGAAGCCGGTAAGGTCAACGTTGGAGAGCGTCGTGCCGCCGGTGTCGAAGCCGACGATGCCCCAGGTGCTGGTCTTGTTGAAATTGCCGAGGAACGTCGAGGGCGTGAAGCCGCTGTTGACGGTGTAGCCAATATAGCTGCTGCCCACGGCGGTCGCGGCGCCGCCGGCGGTGAGGGAGTTGGCCGGGGAGAGGATGGAAAAGGCGTTCGCGCTGTCGAAAATCAGGAAGCCGTTGCCGACGTTGGTGGTGCCGGAGTAGGTGTTGTAGCCCTGAAGGTAGACGGTGAGCGGAACGGTGCCGTTGGTGCTGCTCAGGGAGACGTTATGGGTGCCGCTGAGGGCGGACTGGACCTGGAGGATGCCGCCACCGTTGCCGAACTTGTAGTCGGCCGTGCCGTTGGCGGGCGTGATCGTGCCGGTGATGATGGCGGTGGTGGCACTGCCCAGGCGGAGATTCGTGTAGCCGGTGAGATTGATGGCGTCGTTGAACGTGGCGGTGGAGCTGCCGGGCAGCGTGTCGAAGCCGATGCCGCCCGCGGCGCCCACCGGGACGTGGCCGCTGAGGAAGGCGGCGAACTGGCCGGCCGTGTTGTCGGCGAAACCGACGTAGCCGCCGCCGTTGATGGTCAGGCTGCCCGACGACGGAATCGAGGCGTTGCTGCCAAAGATGATGTTGCCGCCCACGATCGTGCCGCCCGAGTAGGTGTTGTTGCCGTTGAGAATGAAGATGCCCGGACCATTCAGCGTGAGCGACAGGCCGGCGGTCATCTGGGTGATGCCCGCAGCCTGGAACATGATCGGGTTGCGCTGGCTGGCGCCGGGAATGGGAATGCTGCCGGCGCCATTGGGGGCGGGGAGGGCGTTCTGGAGGATCGACGCGGCGAAAAGGGCGTTGGTGCCGAGCGTGATCTGGCCGTTAAACCTGAGCGGGGCATCCCAGCTGCGGAAGGTCACCTGACCTGAGCCGGGGTTCATGAAGGTGAAATTGAAGTTGTTGGTCAGCGTCTGCGTGCCATGGGCGATGAGGGTGACGAGCCCACCGTTCGGCACCAGGGTGTAGACGGAACTCGAGCCGAAGGGTGTCGAATTCCAGAACGCCACGCCAACCGACCCGTTGCCGTCGCCCAGATAGGTGGCGCCCGAGTAGGTGTTGCCGGTGCCGGTGTTGTTGAAGATGAACGTGCCGTTGCCGGAAGCGTCGGACTGGATCAGGTCAAGGGTCGCGCCGCCGGTGATGTGCCCCGCGAACAGCATGGTGCCGTCCTTGACGTCGAAGACGACGGTGCCGGCGAAGTCGACCGTGACGTTCGGGCCGAAGCGGAGGAAGTTGTTCTGGTTGTCGATCAACGCGATTCCGCTGCCCACGTGCAGGGTGGTCGGGGTGGAGGCATCAATCGTGAAGTCGTTGCCACCGCCGACGAAGATTCCGTCGACATCATAGTTGGCCGGCAGGGTCGCCTTGTCGTGCAGCCCGTTGGGAAAATAGAGGTCGGCTGAGCCGTCGTTCGGCGGGGCGACGAAGCCGCCCCAGTTGGCGGTATCGCTGATGGATCGAGTCGTTCCCTGGCCGATCCAGATGAACTGGGCCCGGGCGCTGGCCGCCACCGCCAACATGATAAGCAACCCGGCAATAAGGCGCTTTAGGTGCCGCATAAGCCACCGTCATAAAAAACGGCGCTCCGGGCAAGGGGAAATACCTCAGCCGCAACGGTCAGAACCCGAACTAGGACACCCGCCGGCGGCGAACAACCCAGCCCAGCGCACCGAGACCGGTCGCGAGCAGGGCGTAGGTGGAAGGCTCGGGCACGGGGGTGAACGTGAGCTGGAGCAGGGTGCCACTCTGGCTGAACGAGAACGTGCCGGGGCCGATGTCCGCGGTGAACGCGGACGTGTCGAGGTTGAAGGCCGCCGCATTGAACGAGCCGCCACCGAACACAATCGAGTTCGTGCTGAACACGGTCCAGGTGTAGGGCTGGTTCAGGAATCCCACCGCCGTGCCCGGGGTGCCGGTGGGCCCGAGCGAGATCAGCTTGAGCGTGAAGGGCGTGCCGGGTGCGACTGACGCGTCAACCGTCAGCTGGGAGCTGACCGTGATGATGTCCCAGCCGTCGCCGCCACCTTGGTCCGGATTGCGGAGGTTCCATTCCAGGACGCCGCCGGCCATCAGGGTCATGTTGCTGAGATTGAGGGCGCCGACGTCGGTGTTGCCAAACACGCCGGGCGAGAGAATGCCGGTGGATGAAATTGTCACCGCACCGCTGGTGCCGCCCACGCCGGCCAGCCGTCCGCCGTTGTCGACCACGAGCGGATTGGACATGGAATAATTGGTGAAGTGATCGAAGGTCAGCGTGCCGCCGTGGACCCAGATCGTCGGGGTGCCCGAGGCGAGGGTCATCCCGTTGCTGCCGAAGACGAGATTGCCGGCATTGACCTGCACGATGACCTGGGGAGATCCGGGCAGGGTCGCCTCGACCGTGCCATTGCTCGTGTAGATGCCGGCCGCGTCGAGCGTCAGCGCGCCGGAGCCCGCCTTCACGAACCGGAAATTGTCCGGCGTGGCCTGGGAATAGATATAACCCTGGAAGGTGCTGTCGAACGACTGGTTGACCGTCAGGACGGTGTTGGTCTGGGTCGCGTACAGCGTGGGGTAATCCTCATCCGTGGTGGTCTCAAGACCGTAGACCACCGGGGCGGCGCTGTCGAAGTACACCTCGCCGGTGGAGTTGCCGAACGCGAGTCGGCCGGTGCCGAGGGAGTGGTCGGTCTCCACGTAGAGCTTGCTGTAACCCTCGAGATAGACCCCGCCGCTGAAATCGTTGGCGTCATTGGCCAGGACGGTGGAGGAGCTGTAATACGGATTCTCGAGGTACAAGCCGCCCGAGCCGCTGATCTTGCCGGTGAACATCACCGAGTTGCTGGTCTCGCCGATGGCCAGCGTCGTGTTGAGCTGGATCGCGTTCGCGATGATGATGTCGCCGGCGGTCGAGAGCTTCGGGAAGATCTTGCTCCCGGTCTCGGTCCAGGCGGTGGGCAGCGTCATGGGCTGCACCACCAGCGTGCCGGTGCCAAGGGCCGACGTCGGGTCAGTGCCCTGTTCGCCGTTCTGCTGGCCGACGAACAACTCGCCGGCATAGAGCGTGACGTTGCCGGTGAGCGTGCTGTTGTCGCCCCGCAGGTAGACCGTGGAGTAGATCTCGTTGATGTAGTCGCCGAAGGTCCCGGGCGAATTGGGATCGCCGATCACGACCCCCGCCGAGCCGCTGAGGGTCGAGTCCACCTCCAGCAATCCGCCCTTGTAGCCGGCGAAGCGGTAGGGGTCGGTGCCGCCGTTGGTCGTGGTGATCGTGCCGTTGAGAATGAGGCCGGGCTGGATGCCGTAGTCGGTGTAGCCGGTGGTCGCCGTGCCGAGGTACAGGCTGCCGGTGAAGCCCGAGAGATTGATCGGACGGGACAGGTAACGGCCGCCGGAAGGCGTGCCGTCGAAGCCGATCATGCCGGTCGACGTGGTCGTGATCGTGTTGAGGAAGGCGGCGATGTCGGAGTCGTCCGGGGTGTCGTCGCCGGAATTCGCGCTCTCCGTGCCGACGTAGCCGCCGGCATTGATCGTGACCGTGTGGGTGCCGGTCGGCTGCGAGGTGTCACCGAAAACCACGCCCGAATTGGTCACGGTCGTGGTGCCGCTGTAGTTGTTGGACCCGCTGAGGTACAGCGTCAAGGGAAGCGCGGCCGGCGAATCGACCACGAGATTGCGGGCGCCGGTGAGGGCGGAGGAGACCTCCAGCCAGCCGCCGCCGCCGCCGAAGCGGTAGTCGGTGCCCTGCGGCGTGATGGTGCCGGCGAGGGAGGCCTTGGTCGCCGAGCCCAGTCGGGCGGTGGAGCCAAAACCCGTCAGGTCGATTGAGTTCGTCCACATCGTCGGGTACGACGACGAGGGATCGGTGTCGAAGCCGATCGTGCCGAGCGTGGCGGCCTTGTTGAAGCGGTCGATGAACGTGGTCTGGAGATTGTACATCTCCGTGTTGTCGTCGCCGAAGCCCACGTAACCGTTGGCACCGACCGTGAACGCATTGCTCACCGGGAGGGCGGGCAGCGTGCCCTGGGTGGTGAAGATCAGGACGCCGTTGTTGACGACGGTGCCGCCGGTGTAGCCGGAGGACGAGTCGATCACGGTCCAGCCGGGGCCGGTGAAGGTGAGCTGCAGCCCGGGGGTCGCCTCAACGATGGGGGTCTCGATCCAGGTGGGCCGGCCGTGCGAATCGACCGTGGTGTTGGCATTCAGCGTGAGGGTGGTGCTGCCGGTGGTGGAAAGGTAAAGGTCGACCTTGTTGACGAAGCTGAGGAGACCGTTGCTGACGATGTTGTTGTTGATCTCGACGTAGTCGGAGCTGGAGTCGTACGGGTCGCGCAGCGTCATCAGCGTGCCGCCATTGAAGGTCACCGTGCCCGTGCCGAAAACCTCCGAGATTTCGTCGTACAGGGCATGGATGGCCACCGTGCCCGCGTTGAGGTTCAGTCCGCCGGTCCAAATGCTGTAGTAGTCATCCAGTTCCAGCGTGCCGGCGCCGGTCTTGGTGATCGTGAACGGCCCGGTGTTTTCCTTGATCACGTTGTCGATCACGAACGTGCCACCCTGGATGTTCCAGGTCTGGTTCGCCTCGAGCATGACCCGCCCGTACAGCGTGGAGGTCACCGAGCCGCTGGGGGAGTACACGATGCCCCCGGAGCCAAGATGCGTGGTATCGTAGTCGCCGACCAGTTCATAGGGCCGGGTATTGCCGGACACGGTGATCTTGTTCGCGTAAAGATCGTAGTAGTGCACCTCGGTGCGCCGGGAGTCGCCGAACACGATCTGGGTGTTGGCGAGGTCGTTCAACGGGACCGACCCGTTGAGCCAGTTGTACGAATAGGAGGTGTCGGGGTACTGCCCGAGTCCGGTCCAGGTATAGACTACGGTCTGGGCTCGGCCCACCAACGCCAGTACGCTGCCTGCCAAGGCCAGCGCGAACAGCGTGCGCGTTTTCACGCGTGCCACCATGCCTCCTCAGGAAATGAGCCTCAAGCAAAACATTTGCTTGAAGGCCCCGGCTGATTGCCTAGCTGCGGGTGCGCTTTTTGCGCCAGAGGACGGCGCCGGAACCCAGCCCGAGCAGCATCAGGAGGTAAGTGGAGGGCTCGGGGACGGGACTGAAGTTGAGGTAAACATCGTTTCCGACCGCAGTAACGTAGAACCCGCCGATGCCGGTGCTGTTGGTGAAATTGGTCGTCTGAATCTGAATGGCGGAGGCGTCGAAGCCGGTGATGCCATCAGTATGGGCGATCAGCCAGGCGTAACCGGTGCTGGAATTGAAGTCGCCGATGTTGCCGGGGTTGCCGCTGCCATCGAGCGAGATGAGGCGGATGGTGAAGGGCGAGCCGAGGGTGGCATTGAACGTGAGCCCGCCGGTGACATCGATCGAGTCGTAGCCGACACCGCGCGCTCCGCCGGCGGTCTGGATCTCGACGTCGTAGTTGCCATTGACGCCCCAGGTGGTGCCGCTGGCGAAAGTGAGGAGACCGACCGAATTGCCGGGAGCGAGATCGACGCCGCCGCTGACCGTGATGGGGCTGCCCCAGGTGCCGTTGCCGCCGAGCGTGGCGCTGCCGGAGAACGAGACCGGGTTGCTGATGACCACCCCGCTGACAATGCTGAGGCGACCGCCGCTGAAAGAGATGTTTCCAGTGCCGAGGGCGCTGTTGCTGCCCGCCACCAGCGTGCCGCCGTAGAGAACCGTGCCGCCGGTGTACGTGTTCGTGCCGGACAGCACATTGTACCCGCCGTAGTTGGAGACGGTGACGTTCCCGGTGATCTGCACATTGGCGCCACTGGAGGTGCCGTCCTTGGTTAGATAGTAGGGCGAAGACTTGGTGGCGCCGGTGTCGAATTGGACCAGCGCCCCGCCGCCGCCGCTGGTGATGGTGCTGGCATTGATGGTGCCGGCGTATGGGCTGTATTCACTCTCGCCGATCATCAGGGTGCCGTAGCTGCCGGATCCGACGCCGAGCGTGATGGTGCCACTGCCGCTGCCAACGTTGAGAAGGGACTGCCCGACCAGCTCGAGAATGCCGGTGCCGCCATTGTGGCCGACATTGATGCTGGTGGCGACATCCCAGCGGCTGCCGGTGCCGGTCAGAACGAGGTTGCCATACGCGCTGTCGAGCCCGATTTCGCCCGAGTTGCTGGTGACGACGCCGCCGTTCTGGACGACGAGGTGGCCGTTGCCGCCGCCGGATCCGACGTAGAGATAGCCGGTGTTGTTCCAGGCGCTCCCGGCCCCGTCGATCGTGGCCGTGCCGGCCGCCACATAGCCGATGGAGCCGCGCCCGGCGGAGACCACGCCGCCCGCCTCGATGCTGAGGTAGCCGTGGCCCGAGCCGAAGGCGCCGATGATGATCTCGTCCGTGGTGCTCAGCAGACTGCCGGCATCGGACACGGTGAGGTAGCCGTAGCCGCTCTCGCCGACGAACGTGCCGTACGCGGAGGCGTGGCCGCCCTTGGAGACGGTGAAGTCGCCGTCACCATTGGCGCCAATGGTCAGGGAACTGCCGACGGTCAGCGTGCTGCCCGCGCCGTCCACGGTCATCCCGCCCCAGCTGTAGGAATTCTCGCCCAGCACCACGTTGTTGGCCGCGACAGTCCCGCCCTTGGTCACATCGAGCTCGCCTTCGTCGCTCTCATTGACGCCAACCACCAGGTCAGCGCCGGGATGATTGACCTGGCCGTCGCTGGTGACCTCGAGCGTGCCATTTTCGACGGTGGTGCCGCCGGTGTACGTGTTCGCGCCGCTGAGCGTGAGGATGTTGTTGCTGGACAGGACCAACCCGCCGGTGCCGGTGATTACGCCGTCGAACAGGCCGTCCTCCACCTGGCGAATGGTGAGCGTGCCGGAGCCGAGATTGACCTGGGTGGCCCAGTCGCCGCTCAGTCCGCCGATGACGGGGTGGGCCGAGGTGAAGATCGCCTGGGCGTCGGCGCCGTCGAAGTTGCGCAGACTCAGCATGCCGTTGCCGGCCGAATAGTCCCCGGTGAAGGCCACCGTGCCGCTGGAGATTTCCAGGCGGGAGTAAAGGCCGCTGTTGTCGCCGCTGAACGTGACCTGGCCGGTGCCGAACTTGCGGAGGGTGGTCGAGTATTCGTAGGCGCTCGTGAGGTCGCCCGAGAGCGTGAAATCAAACGTGCCGCCGACTTCGAAATTGGTGGTGGTGCCCGTGTCGATGGGGTTGGCGATCGTGAGATCGGCCGTGTTGGTGCTGAGCCACGGGATGGAATTGCCGTAGGCCGAAACCGTAAGCTGCCCGGTGCCGAGGGCCGAGGCATGACCGAGGATGAGGCCGCCCGACTGCAGGGTCGTGCCGCCGCCGTAGGTGTTGTTGCCGTTCAGGGTGACGCTCGGCCGGAAGTTCGAGCCCACCGGTGTCAGACTATAGATGAGCTCGTCGTCCTGACCGATCCGGACCGCGTTCCCGGCGCCCGTGAGGGCGGAGTTGATCGTCAGCTGTCCATCCCGGAAACCGGTGAAACGGAATTCGGTGCCGATGGGCGTGATCGTGCCGTTCAGGATGACGGCGGTGGACGTGCCGAGATAGATGTCGCTGGAAAAGTCGGTCGCGGACAGGTCGATGGCCTCGTTGATGGTCCGGGGTGAGGCCGGATTGGTGGAGTCGAAGCCCACCACGCCGTAGGTGTAGCCGGTGTTGAACAGGTTGAAGAACGAGCTGACCGACAGTCCGGTCGCCTCGGTGTAGCCCACGTAGGCGCCGTAGTCGGACTCGAGCACGCCGGAGGTGACCGCGCCGGGCGAGGCCAGGATCGCGGCGCCGCCATGGTGCGCGTAGGTGTACCCCGTGTAATCGTTGGTGCCGGCCAGGAACAGCTGGAGACCGTCCGAAACCTCGACGCTGTTCGCCCCGGTCAGGTTGGAGTTGACCGTGAGAACGCCGCGCCCGCCGAAGAGGTAGGCATTCGTCCCCGGCGTGATTGTACCGTTGAAGATCGCGGCGGTCGCCGTGCCGAGCCGGACCGCACTGTCGAACCCGGTGAGGTCGATGTTCTCGTTCACCACCGCCGGGGTCCCCGTATGCGTGTCAAAGCCGAGGATGCCGTAGGTGTTGTAGGTGTCGAAGAGGCCGAGGAAGCTCGCCACGGAGGTCGTCTGCTCCGTGCCGATGTAGCTGATGTTGAAGCCATCGTCGGGCTCCGCCAGATATCCGGTGCCGGTCGGGGTGTGCGCGAAAATCACCTGGGTGTCGTTCACCACTTGCGTGCCGCCCGAGTAGGTGGCGTTGCCGGCGATCCGGACCGCGCCGCCACCCTGGAACTGGAAGGTGGTCTCGGAGCTGGTCTCCGTCACGTCGCCAAACGTCAGCAGGCCCGACCCGTACACGTTCACGTAGGCCGTGCTGTTGACGAGCCCGCTGTTGGCCGTGGTCGTGCCCGTGAAGGTCAGCGAGCCCTTGCCGTAGTAGTCGCCGAAGTAGCTCTGGCCGGACAGCAGGACATTGTTCGCCAGGACGCTGGTATGGCTGTCGTCGTAATAGTCGGCGGCGGCGAGCGTGCCTCCGTTCATCTTCAGGAGCCCGGTGCCGAGGGACGAGTAGCCGTGCACGACGATGCGACCCTCCTGAAGGTCGACGGTCCCGGTGAAGAGATTGCCGTCGGTATGGTCGAAGAACAGGCTGCCCTGGCCGTACTTGGTGATGCCGCCGGACCCGGAGACCTGGCCGAAGATCGCGATGTCGATCCCGGCCACCTCGACGGTGCCGAGCGCGAAATTGTGCTGGCCGGCCGACAGGATCAGGGGTGCCGAGAAGAACAGGTAACCGCTGCCGTTGGGCGCGGTCGTGACATCGCCGTTGAGCGTGACCGGGCCGGTGCCGGTCAGGTCGTACAGGCCAGAGGTCAGGTTGACGTGCCGGACGATGAACGGCGACGTGAAGTTGAGCGAGTGGTTGCCGCTCGCGGTGAGGCTGAAGTCGTCCGTGCCGCTCAGTCCGCCCGGAGCGACTCCGCCGGACCAATTGAGCCCGTTGTTGACGTACCCGTCATTGCCTGCGCCGGTCCAGACGAACTGCGCGCGCGCCGCCACGGCGCCGAACGCGAGCATGGCACAGCCGAACAGGAGGGGTATCCGCCGCAGGTTCAAGGCGGGGAATCTGGGAAAAACGCCCCCTCCGGGCAAGGGTCAAATCGCAAGAAATGACCAGTGGCCGCCCGGGGCGGGCGGCAGGTAACAGGGGTCAGGGATTCAGGTATCAGGGGTCGTCCGCGGCCCCGCTGCGGCGGGAGAACTACCGCCCGGGCTGCACAGGAGGCAACGGAGGGAACAGAGGAGATTTCCCCACTCACTTGCCGCGACGGCGGCGAAGCCGCAGGTGCCACCTGATACTTGGAACCTGCTCCCTGATACTTGAATGCTATTACCTGCCTCAGCTGCGGCGCCGGGCGGCTTTCGCCGCCATCCAGGCCAAGCACCCCAGACCGAGCAGGACCCAGGCGGCCGGCTCGGGCACCGGGCTGAAGTTCACGTAGACGTTGTTGCCGGAGGTGCTGACCGAGAACGATCCCGCGCCGAGGCTGTTCGTGAAGCTCGTGGTCGAGATCTGGATATTGGCCGCGTTGAAGCCGGTTAGGCCGTCGGTCTGGGCCACCAGCCAGGAGTAGCTGCTGGCCGGGTTGAAATCGGACACGGCGCCCGGGTTTCCGCCCGCGTCGAGCGAGATCAGGTTGAAGGTGAACGGCGAGCCGAGCGTGGCGGTGAAGGTGAGCCCGCCGGTCACATTGATGGTGTCGTAACCGACGCCGCGGGCGCCAACGGCGCTCTGGATTTCAATGTCGTATGTGCCGCCCGGACCCCACGTCGTCCCGCTGGAGAAAGTCAGCAGGCCAACGGAATTGCCCGGAGCGAGGTCGACGCCGCTGCCGACCGTGACCGGACTGCCGAAGGTGCCGTTGCCGCCGATGATGCCGCCGTTGGAGAACGTGAGCGGGTTGTTGAGCGTGACGCCGGAACCGATGCTCAGCCGTCCGCCGAAGAAGTAGACCGACCCGGTGCCGAGGGCGGAGTTTGCCGCGACGACCAAGGTGCCGCCATTCAGGTAGGTGCAGCCGTTGTAGGTGTTCGCGCCTGTGAGAACGTTGAAGCCTCCAAAGTTGAGCAACGCCAATGAGCCCGTGAGCGTGACCGGGGCGCCGCCCGCGGTTCCGTCCTTCGTCAGGTAGTAGGGCGTGGTGCTGGTGGCGGCGGTCGCCAGCTGCAGCTGGCCGCCTCCCGTGCCGCCCGTGATCGTGGCGGCGTTGATCACGCCGGCGTAGGTGCCGTTCTCGCTTTGGCCGATGATGAGGGCGCCTATGCCGTAGTTGCTGGCAAGGGTGACGGTGCCGGTCCCGCCGGCGACATTCACGAAGGCATCGTCCGCGATCACCAAGTTACCGGTGCCGGAGTTGGCGCCGATCGTAAGCCCGCCGGTCAGATTCCAGGCGCTGTTGGCTCCGGTAATGAACGCGTCGCCATAGCCAAAATCGAGCCCGACGACGCCGGTGGCGCTGGCAATCGTGCCGCCGTACTCGACGACGAGGGAGGCGCTGCCGCTGCCGGAACCGACGTAGAGATAGCCGCTGCTCAGCCACTGGCTGCCGCTGCCCTGCACCAGGACATCACCGCTGCCGATGTAGCCGATCGAAGCCCGGCCGCTGTAAACCGCGCTGCCGTCGCGGACCGTCATCGAGCCCACGCCCGTGGAGCCGAACGCCCCGATGATGATCTCGTCCGTCACGTTCCAGGTGCTGTCCACGCCGTGCAGGCTGACTGCGCCGTGGCCGTTGAGCCCGACGAACCCCGCATAGCTGGTGACCGTGCCGCCGGCAGCGATCTCAAGGTAGCCGTCGCCGGCGAGGCCGACGTCGAGGGTGTTGGCGTTGTACCAGACGGAACCGTCGCCGGAGACGAGCACCTCGGCGGCACTGCCGGTGCCATAGGCGATGATGCCGTTATGATCGCTGATCACCCCGCCGGCGGTGATCTGCAGGCCTGCATTGTCGCCGGGGTTGAACGCGAGCGTGACGTCGCCACTCGAATGGGTGATTGAGCCGCCCTTCACCGTGATCAGACCACCGTCGATCTCGGTGGCGTCGCTGTAGCTGTTGTCGCCGGTCAGGGTCAGCGTGCCGGTGCCGAGCTTGATCAGGGCGCCGGTGCCGCCGATCTGGCCCGCGAACTCGGTGCCGGTGCTCTGGTCCACGACCAGATTTCCATTGTGAAGCGTGACCTTGGTCTGGTTCTCGCCGGTGAATCCGTGCACGTAGGCCGACGGGCAGTCGACGAGCAGTTGGCCGTCGTTGACGCCGTCGAAGTTGAAAAGACTCACGGGGCCGGTGCCCGCGGCGTAAGTGGCGCCGAGACTCAGGATGCCGCTGTGGACCGAGATCGCGCCGGCCATCGTGGAATTGTCGCCCAGGAGCGTGACGGTGTTCGTGTCGATCTTGTCGATTCGGCCGGCGACGGTGTTGTTGATCACTCCGCCGAGCGAGAAGTTGCACGTCCCGCCGAGCGTGAGGCTGGCATAGTTGTCGAAGACAATCTGGTTGCCGATCCAAAGCTCCCCCACCGTGCTCTCGAGTCCGACGGGGTCGCCGCTGTTGGTCAGATGCAACGCCCCGGTGCCGAGCGCCGCCTCATGACCCAGCCGCAGGCGGCCGGACTGGAGATAGGTGCCGCCGCTGTAGCTGTTGTTGCCCGTGAGGGTGACGCTGGGCGAATAGAAGACGCCGCCCGGGGCGTACGGGAAGACGATCTCCTGCGGTTCGCCGACGTAGACGGCGGCCGTGCCGGTGAGCGCGGTGCCCACGGTAAGTTGTCCGTTGCGGAATCCGGTGAACTGGTAGTCAGCCCCGGCGGGGGTGATCGGGCCCGTCAGGGTGGCCTGGGTGGCCGTGCCGATGAAGACGGAGCTGGAGAGACCAGTCAGGTTGATGGCTTGGCTGACGGTGCGACCGGAGGGATTCTCGGTGTCGAAGCCGACGACCCCAAACGTGCTGAAGGTATTGAAATGGGCGATGAAACCGGACGGGGTCAGCTCCGGGACCGTCTCGGTGTACCCGATGTAGCTGCCGGCCTCGACGTTGAAGGCCGTGCCGCTCGGCAGGGAGCTGCCGGTGAACACGATGGCGGCGCCGGCCCCGGCCCGGGTCGGGCCGGCATACGAGTTGGCGCCCTTGAGGAAGAGCAGGAGCCCGGACGTGGCCTCGAGTCCGGTCTCGTAGTTCAGGGACGACTGCACGGTGAGCGTGCCGCGTCCGCCGAAGTGATAGCCGTAGCTGCCGGGGATGATGGTGCCGGTGAAGACGGCCGCCGTGGAGGTGCCCACGCGCAGCGAGCCGTCGAAACCCACGAGGTTGATCAGCTCGCTCACGACCGCGGGCGAATTCAGGTCGGGCGTGTCGAAGCCGATGATGCCGACGGAGGCCGTGGGGTGAACATGCGACAGGAACAATGACTGGATGTTGGAGGTTTGTTCGGTCCCGAGGTACGCGTCGCCGTACACGATGAGCTCGCCGGTGGTCGGGGGCCCGTTGGCGAAAATGACCGCCGCGTTGTCCTGCACGCGCGTGTCGCCGGTGTAGCCGGGATTGCCCGCCACGCGGACCATGCCGGAGCCCGCAAAGTCCAGGATCGTGCCCTCGACGTTTTCCGCGATGTCGCCGAAGGTCAGGAGTCCGCGCCCGAGGGTATAGATCTCCGTGTTGGTCACCCCGGTCTGAAAACCGGTGGTGCCGGTGAGGGTGAGCGAACCCCGGCCGCCGCTTTCGCCAAACAGCGCCACCGAATTCAGAAGAAAGTCGTTTGTCAGGACGGTGGTCAGGCTGTCGGGATGCGTGTCGAGCGCCGCCAGCTTGCCTTGATTCATGAACACGTCGCCGGTGCCGAGGGCGCCGTCCCCGTGGACGCGGAGGAGTCCCTGGTCGAGCTCCACGCCGCCGCTGAAGGTGTTGCCCGCGTGGTCGATCGTGAACGTGCCCAGGCCCCACTTGGCGAATCCGCCGGTGCCGCCCAGGGCACCGAGCAGAAGGATGTCCGAGCCATGGCTCTCCGCGGAGCCGATGGTGACCGAGTGAAGGCCGGCCGTGAGGCTGACCGGCGCAGAGATCGTGATGCCGATACAGGAGTCGTAGGTGGAGTCGACGCCGCCCGTCACGGTCAGCGTGCCCGGCCCGGAAATCAGGTACGAGCCGGTGGCGGCGCTGAACGTGACGTTGCGCACGCCGAGCGAGACCGGGAGCAGCGGGTTGAACGACCCGCTGCGCGGGAAGACGATGTCCTCGGATCCAAGGCCTTGCGGGGCCGTGCCTCCCTGCCAGTTGGCCGGATCCCGGACATCCCCGTCCGCTCCAGCGCCGGTCCAGATAAACTGGGCCCGCAATTCCGACGCACTCACTGCCATGAAAGCAGCGAGCGAGACCAGAACCCGCGCGTTCACGCTTGGAGGCTAGCAACGTCGCCCGGCGGGTTCAAGGGCGATTCCGAGGCGCAAAAAAGCCCGTTCCGGCGAGGGAACGGGCTGGTGGGAGGCGGCGTGAAGCCGCGCTCGGAGAGGGTTATTTCTTCTCGGCCGTCTGGGCGGCCTTCTCGTCCTTCTTGGCGTCGGTGCCGGCCGTCTTGGCCGCGTCTTCCTTCTTCGCGTCCTTCTTGCAGCACTCCTTCGTGCAGTTGGCGTCGCACTTGGCGTCCTTGTCCTTGCAGGCTTCGCCGCCGGCGAAGGCAAACGACACGGCGCAGAGGGAGATCAGGGTGATGAGGATTTTCTTCATGGGATTAGTGGGTTTTAGGGTTGGGATAGGGCACAAACGAGTACGTCTAGAACGCCCCGACGCAAGTTTGTTCCCGCCAGATGGGTGGCCCACGGAACACACGGAATACACGGAACCGAACCCCTTGGGACTTGGTATTCTGGGATCGGCTTCGGTGTATTCCGTGTGTTCCGTGGGCCCTCCGGGCTCGACTGGCGGCGTGGGGCGCGCTTTGCTGCGGGTCTCTTCCACCCGTTGTCCGCCCCGGCGGTCCCTTTAACCCCGCACACCTATGGCCCTGATTCTCCTCTTCACGGTGCTCGCGATCATCGCGCTAGGCGCCTCATTCGTGGTCACGCTTCCTTCTGCTGGGCGCGTGGCACTCGTCGTCCTCGCGGTTTCGCTCTTCGGCTTTGGTCTCGTGGTCGGCTCGTCGGTTGTGGTCGACCAAGACGAGGTTGGCATCGTGCACAAGCAGTTCTTCGGAAATCCGCTGCCGACCGGACAGATCATCGCACGGGACGGAGAGCTGGGTCCGCAGGCCGAGATCCTCGGGCCGGGCTGGCACTTCGGCTACTATCCATTCACTTACTCGGTGCGCGTGGACCGCGTGATCACGATCCCGGCCGGGCAGGTGGGATTCGTCTCGGCGCGAGACGGTTCGCCGCTTCCGGAAAACGAGATGTTCGCGCCGGCCTGGACCAGTGCGCAGGACATGATGAACCCGGTCACCTTCCTCGCGAAGGGTGGCCGCCGCGGCCCGCAGACCACGATCCTCACACCCGGCACCTACCGCTACAACACCGCCCTGCACGAGGTCACGGCCATCCCGGCGCTGCAGGTCGCGGCCGGCACCGTGGCTGTCATCAAGAGCAATTCCGGGATTCGCTGGACGCCGGCCGACGGCAAGGGCGACCTGGTCAATGGAGTGCCGCTGGTGCCGCGTGACCACATTGGCGTCTGGGCGGAGCCGCTGACGCCTGGCGGCTATTACCTGAACACGCACGCCTATGTGCCGACGGTGGTCAAGACCACCCAGCGCACCTACACCTACCAGGCGGCCTCGTATCCCAAGCCCGCCGCCCCGGCCGCGACCGCCGCTCGCGCGGCCACGGCGAAGAACGGCCCGGCCTCGGCCACTTCCTCGGGCTCAGAAGACTGGTCCGTCTCCGTTCGCTCAAAGGATGGATTCTCCTTCCC
Organism: uncultured Opitutaceae bacterium; assembly: GCA_964622405.1. GTDB lineage: Bacteria > Verrucomicrobiota > Verrucomicrobiia > Opitutales > Opitutaceae > Opi-474. The sequence continues at coordinate 16,897 of CAZUQB010000024.1, forward strand.
GGTCGACGTGCGCGTGGCCTGCGCGGTCGAGGCCAAGAATGCGCCGTATCTCGTCGCGCTGCTGGGCGATCCCGACTCGGTCGTGCAGGACGAGCAGGAGGACGAGAAGCTCGAGGTGCTCGAGGCGCGCATCATCCTGCCGGCCGTCCGCGCCATCTTCCGCAATGTCGCCGAGACGATGAACGCCCTCGAGTTCGTCAACCGCCGCAGCGAGATCGAGGCGCTCGCCACCCAGCGCATCACCGCCGAGCTGGCGCGCTACCGCGTGACGTGCGACGGTGTCTACGTCGGCAACATTCACCTGGACGCCACGGCCGCCGGCCAGCAGCTGCTCGCGACGCAGACCGACCGCGAGGTCGCGGTGAACCAGCAGAAGCTCTACGAGCAGCAGAAGCAGGCCGAGGAATCGCGTGCCCGCTTTGTCCGAGCCCAGGAGGAGGCTGAGCAGCAGCGCCAGCTCGCCGCCGCGGAATACAAAGTCCGCGTGGAGGGCGAGAACGCCAAGTCCCAGGTGGCCCGCGCCAAGGGCGAGGCTGAGTCCCAGGTCATCATCGGCGAGGGCCGGGCCAAGGCCTACAAGCTGCTGGTCGAGACCCTGGGGCAGGCGCAAGTCGCCCAGCTCGAGCTGCTCAAGCTCGTCGTCGACGGCAAGGTCCAGATCACGCCGCAGGTCATGGTCACCGGCGCCTCGGGCAGCGGGACGACCGACGCCCTGATGGGCACCATCCTTCGCTCGGCTGTGCCGCCCGCGCCTTCCACCTCCAAGTAGTCAATCCTCACCGGGGAATTCCATCATGCGCCTTCTGCTCTTTGTCTCCGTCTTCGGCATCCTTGTCAGCATTGCGGTGCTGATCTTCGTCATCATCAAGGCCAAGAAGGACGGAACCCCGCCGAAGGTGCGAAAGGAGGAGTGAGCTGTCCCGGGGCCGGCCCGGGATGGGCCGGCCGCAAGTTTGTTCCCAGCCAGGTGGATGGCCCTCGGAGATAGCTCTTAGGAGAGGCCCACGGAACACGCGGATGCCGATCTCCAGTCAAGCCTTGTCCCTGAGCATTTTCCTTCCGCGTGTTCAGGGTGTTCCGTGGGCGGAAAGGGCGAAGATCTCGACGACGCTGGCGCGGCCCTTGACGGTCACCGGGCCGAGGGGA
>CAZUQB010000025.1:0-6465 GCA_964622405.1 uncultured Opitutaceae bacterium
ACGCGCTTGCCGAGCAGGTTCTGGCGGAAGCGGCCCTGCTTGCCCTTGAGCATGTCGGAGAGCGACTTCAGCGGGCGGTTGCCGGCGCCCGTGACCGGGCGGCCGTGGCGGCCGTTGTCGAACAGCGCGTCGACGGCCTCCTGCAGCATGCGCTTTTCGTTGTGGATGATGACGTCCGGCGTCTTCAGCTGCATCAGGTTCTTCAACCGGTTGTTCCGGTTGATGACGCGGCGGTAGAGGTCGTTGAGGTCGGAGGTCGCGAAGCGGCCGCCCTCGAGCGGGACGAGCGGGCGCAGGTCCGGCGGGATGACGGGCAGCACCTCGAGCACCATCCACTCCGGACGGGACTTCGAGTGGATGAAACCCTGGATGACCTTCAGGCGCTTCGAGAGCTTCTTCTTGATCTGCTTCGACTTCGTGGCGCGCATCTGCTCCTGGAGCTCGGTGACGGTCGCCTCCATGTCGGTCTTGATCAGCGCGTCGCGGACGGCCTCGGCGCCCATCTTCGCGACGAAGGAATCCTCGCCGTACTCGTCGATGGCCTGGCGGTACTCCGTGTCGGTGAGAAGCTGGTGCGGCTCGAGCGGGGTCTTGCCCGGGTCGATCACCATGTAGTTCTCGTAGTAGATGACGCGCTCGAGCGAGCGGGCGGTCATGTCGAGCAGCAGGCCGAGGCGGCTCGGCATGCTCTTCAGGAACCAGATGTGCGAGACCGGCACCGCGAGCTCGATGTGGCCCATGCGCTCGCGGCGGACGCGGGCGATGGTGACCTCGACGCCGCAGCGGTCGCAGACGACGTCCTTGTACTTGATGCGCTTGTACTTTCCGCAGGCGCACTCGTAGTCGCGAACGGGGCCGAAGATCTTCTGGCAGAAGAGGCCGCCCGGCTCGGGCTTGAAGGTGCGGTAGTTGATCGTCTCGGGATTCTTGACCTCGCCCTTCGACCACTTGCGGATGGTCTCGGGGGAGGCGACGGTGATGGACACGCAGTCGAACGCGCTCTCCTCGAGGCCGAGGGTCGAGCGCGCCTCCTCGCGGGCAATGGAGGAGGCGGCGGTCTCAGAAGGTTGGATGCTCATTTAAGTTTTCTCCCAGGTAATCGTTGAAGGATCGGGCGGTGACGCGGGCGCTCAGGCGCCGAGGCTGAGCGCGTCGCGCTTGTTGAGCTTGATGTCCAAGCCGAGGGACTGGATTTCCTTGATCAGGACGTTGAAGGACTCCGGCGTGCCGGCCTGCAGCGTGTTGTCGCCCTTGACGAGCGACTCGTAGATCTTGGTACGGCCCTGCACGTCGTCGGACTTGACGGTGAGCAGTTCCTGCAGCGTGTGCGCCGCGCCGTAGGCCTCGAGCGCCCACACCTCCATTTCGCCGAAGCGCTGGCCGCCGTACTGGGCCTTGCCGCCCAGGGGCTGCTGCGTGACGAGGGAGTACGGACCGACCGCGCGCGCGTGGATCTTGTGCGACACGAGGTGGTTCAGCTTCATCATGTAGATGTAGCCGACGACGACCTCCTGATCGAGTTTCTCGCCGGTGCGGCCGTCGAAGAGCGTGCTCTTGCCGGACGACGGGAGCTTCGCGTCCTTGAGGTATTCGCGGACCTTCTTCTCCGGGATGCCGTCGAAGACCGGCGTCGCCACCTTGATGCCGAGGCGGCGGCACGCCCAGCCGAGGTGCGTCTCGAGCACCTGGCCGACGTTCATGCGCGAGGGCACGCCGAGCGGGTTGAGGCAGATTTCGATCGGGGTGCCGTCCGGGAGGAACGGCATGTCTTCCTCGGGCACGATCTTGGCGACCACGCCCTTGTTGCCGTGGCGGCCGGCCATCTTGTCGCCGACCTCGAGCTTCTGCTTGGTCGCGATGTAGACCTTGACCTGCTTGATCGAGCCGTCGCCGTGGTCCTCGCCCGCCTCGATCGACGAGATCTTGCGCTCACGGTCGGACTCGAGCTCGTCGAACTTCGTCTGGTACGAGCCGATGATCTCCATGATCTTGATGCGCACCGGGGACGGGTCGATCTGGACGTGCTTGGAGACCGCGGCCAGCTTGCGCAGGAGGGTCTTGGTGATCTTGCGGTTGGCGGGGATGATGATTTCGCCGGACTCGCCGTTGATGACGTCGAGCGGGATCTTCTCGCCGAGGAGGATGTTCGAGAGCGCCTCGGTCAGCCCCTCGCGGAGCTTGTCCATCTGCGTCTTGTACTCCTCCTGGATCTGCTTGGCCTGGCGGCGGCGGTCGGAGGGCGACAGGCGCTCCTTCTCGAAGTCGACGCGGCTGGAGACCTTCACGTCCATCACGATGCCGGCGGCGCCGGACGGGACGACGAGCGAGGTGTCCTTCACGTCCGCGGCCTTCTCGCCGAAGATCGCGCGGAGGAGCTTCTCCTCGGGCGCCAGCTCGGTCTCGGACTTCGGGGTGATCTTGCCGACGAGGATGTCGCCGGGCTTCACCTCCGCACCGATGCGGATGACGCCGTTGTGGTCGAGGTTCTTGAGGGCTTCCTCGCCGACGTTCGGGATGTCGCGGGTGATCTCCTCGGGCCCGAGCTTGGTGTCGCGGGCGGTGACCTCGAATTCCTGGATGTGGATCGAGGTGAAGATGTCCTCGCGGAGCACCTTCTCGGAGATGAGGATCGCGTCCTCGAAGTTGTAGCCGTTCCACGGCATGAACGCGACGAGCACGTTGCGGCCGAGCGCCATCTCGCCCTGGTCCGTGGAGGGACCGTCGGCGATGATCTGGCCCGCCTTCACCTTCTGGCCCTGCTTGACGATGGGCTTCTGGTTGAAGCAGGTGCCGGCGTTCGAGCGCATGAACTTCCGCAGCTCGTAGACGTACACGTGGTTCTTCGGGTCGTGCTTCACCGTGCGCGGCAGCTCGCCGTCCTTGGTGATCACGATCCGCTTGGCGTCGACCGACGCGACCACGCCGGCCTCCTCGGCCACGACGACGATCTTCGAGTCGCGCGCGACGCGCTCCTCGATGCCGGTGCCGACGAGCGGCGCCTCGGCCTGGAGGAGCGGCACGCCCTGGCGCTGCATGTTCGCACCCATGAGGGCGCGGTTCGCGTCGTCGTGCTCGAGGAAGGGAATCATGCCCGCCGCGATCGAGATGACCTGCTTCGGCGAGACGTCCATCAGGTGGACCTCGTTGGCATGGACCTCGAGGAAGTTACCGTCCTGACGGACGGTGACCTTGCCGACGAAGTGACCCTTGTCATCGACCTCGGCGTTGGCCTGGGCGATGATCTTGCCCTCTTCCTGGTCGGCGGTGAGGTACTCGATCTTGTCGGAGACCTTGCCCTCCTTCACGAGGCGGTACGGCGTCTCAATGAAGCCGAACTCGTTCACGCGGGCGTAGGTCGAGAGGGAGTTGATGAGACCGATGTTCGGACCCTCGGGGGTCTCGATCGGGCAGATGCGGCCGTAGTGCGACGGATGGACGTCGCGGACTTCGAAGCCGGCGCGCTCGCGGTTGAGACCACCCGGCCCAAGCGCGGAGAGGCGACGCTTGTGCGTGACCTCCGCGAGCGGGTTGATCTGGTCCATGAATTGCGACAGCTGGCTGCGCGCGAAGAAGTCGCGGATGACGGTCGTCAGCGCCTTCGGGTTGATGAGCTTCTGCGGCGTGATCGAGTCGACGCTCTGGTCGTACATCGTCATGCGCTCGCGCACGAGGCGCTCGGTGCGGCTGAGGCCGACGCGGCACTGGTTGGCGAGGAGCTCGCCGACGGTGCGGACGCGGCGCGAGCCGAGGTGGTCGATATCGTCGACCACGCCCTCGCCCTTCTTCAGGCGGACGAGGTACTTCGTGGCGGCGACGATGTCGGCGCTCTCGAGGATGCGCTGCTCGATCTCAGTCTTGAGGCCGAGTTTCTGGTTGATCTTGTAGCGGCCGACGCGGCCGAGGTCGTAGCGCTTCGGGTCGAAGAACAGGCGCTTCAGGAGGGCCTTGGCGTTGGCCGTGGTCGGCGGCTCGCCCGGGCGGAGCCGCTTGTAGATTTCCTTGAGGGCCTCCTCCTCGTTGCGGGTCGGGTCCTTCTTGAGCGCGCGGATGATCGCGCCCTCATCGACCGCGGTGTCGATCACGCGGATGGAGGTGATGTCGTGCTTCTCGAACGTGCGGACGACGGCCTTGGTGAGCGGCTCGAACGCGCGCGCGAGCACGACGCCCTTCTGGGCGTCGATCGCGTCCTCGACGAGGACGAGCGACGAGACGTTCTCGAGGTCGAGGGCCTTGGCGACCTTCAGGTCCTTGATGTCGTAGAAGAGATTCAGCAGGTCGAGGTCGCTCGAGTAGCCGATCGCGCGGAGCAGCGTCGTGATGAGGAACTTCCGGCGGCGGCGGCGGCGGTCGAGGTAGACGTAGAGCAGGTCGTTGTTGTCGAACTGCACCTCGAGCCAGGTGCCGCGGTCCGGGATGATGCGGAAGGAATGGAGCAGCTTGCCGTTCGGGTGCGGGGCGACCTCGAAGGCGATGCCGGGGGAGCGGTGGAGCTGGGAAACCACGACGCGCTCGGCGCCGTTGACGATGAACGAGCCGCGCTCGGTCACCATCGGGATCTCGCCCATGTAGATCTCCTCGTCCTTGATGAAGTCCTCCTCGCGGAGGCGGAGCTTCACGTAGAGCGGGACGGAATAGGTGATGCCCTCGCGGAGGCACTCGAGCTCGGTGTTCTTGGGATCGCCGAGCGTGTAGGAGACGTACTCGAGCGTCAGGCGCTCGTCGTAGGACTGGATCGGGAACACCTCACGGAACACGGCCTCGAGGCCCTGGGGCTTGCGCTGCTTCTCAGGCGTGCCCTTTTGCAGGAAGTCGAGGTACGAAGTGATCTGAATCTCGATGAGATTCGGCGGCTGGAGGACTTCGCGGAGCTTGCCGAAGTTGATGCGTTCGGAATGTGTGCGGTCGGCCATGAGGATTCCCGGTGAGGGTTAAGGAACGGAAAGGGACAAAGGCGTCGCGCTCAGCGCGCGGCGCGGAAAACGAACGAAAGAACGAATGCGGAAAAGGCAAAGGACAGGCCGGGGATGGACCCGGCCTGCCCTGAAGGGAATGGGAGCTTTGCGGACGCTTGGGCCAATGGGTCTTACTTGAGTTCGACCTTGGCGCCGGCGGCCTCGAGCTTCTTCTTGATCTCCTCGGCCTCGGCCTTCGGAGCGTTCTCCTTGACCGGCTTCGGCGCACCCTCGACGAGGTCCTTGGCCTCCTTGAGACCCAGGCCCGTGATGGCGCGGACTTCCTTGATGACGCCGATCTTGTTCGCGCCGGCCTCCTTGAGGACGACGGTGAACTCGGTCTGCGCCTCGGCAGCCGGGGCGGCGCCCGCGGCGGCACCGGCGGCCGGAGCGGCGGCAACGGCGGCGGCGGCGGAAACGCCCCACTTGGTCTCGAGTTCCTTCACGAGGGCGGCGAGGTCGAGGACCGTCTGGCTCGAGAGCCATTCAATGACTTGTTCTTTGGTGATGTTGCTCATGGTGACGACTCCTGGAGCGGGCTAGCGGTTTCGGGAGGTGAAACGCGTTTAAGAGACGTATCCCCTAGCCGGCTCCAATGGGTTGTGGCTTCCGGGCGCGGCTGGCGGGCCAGCCGCACCCGAAAAATGTTTTGTTGGATTAAGGTGGAGGTTACGCGGCCGGAGCAGCGGGCTGCTCCTTCTTGACCTTGGCGTCGATGACGCGGACGAAGGCCGCGGCGTTCTGGGTGAAGAGACCAAGCAGCTGCGAGCGCAGCGCCTCGAACGAGGGCAGGTCGGCGATCTTGGCCAGGTCGGCGGCGGACACGATCTTCTTGTCCATCACGCCCACCTTGACCTCGAGCTTCTGCTTTTCCTCGAAGAACTTCTTCAGGATCTTGGCGACGCCCGCGGAGTTCTTGCCGCCGACGACGATGGCCGTCGGGCCGGTCAGCGCGCTGTCGAACTCGGGCAGGCCCAGGGCCTTGGCCGCGACGCGCAGCGAGCTGTTCTTCACGACGTGGAACTCGGCCTTCTCGGCGTCGAGCCGCTTGCGCAGCTCCGCGACGTCGGCCACCGTCACCTTCGTGAAATTCGCGAGGATCACGTATTCGGACTTCTTGAGGTGGGTCTCAACCTCGGCGATCAGGTAGTTTTTTTCGGCTCTCATGGTTGGGACTCCTTAGTACTTGCTGAACTCGACCGACGCGATGCGCACGCCCGGGCTCATGCTCGAGGAGATCGCGACGTTCTTGATGTAGTTGCCACCCTTGAAGGAGGAGGGCTTGGCCTTGCCGACGGCCTCGAGCACCGCGGCGACGTTCTCGAGGATCTGCGCCGGGGTGAACGAGCGCTTGCCGACGCCGACGCCGATGTTGCCGGCCTTGTCCATCTTGAACTCCACGCGGCCCGCCTTCACGGCCTTGATGCCGGCGACGATGTCGTCGGTCACGGTGCCGGACTTCGGGTTCGGCATGAGGCCCTTCGGGCCGAGGACGCGGGCGATCGTGCGGACG
>CAZUQB010000025.1:6565-17769 GCA_964622405.1 uncultured Opitutaceae bacterium
CTTCGGGTTCGGCATGAGGCCCTTCGGGCCGAGGACGCGGGCGATCGTGCGGACGGTCTTCATCGCCTCGGTCGTCGCGATCGCGACGTCGAAGTCGAGCCAGCCCTCGTTGATCTTGGCCATCATGTCCTGCAGGCCGGCATGGTCCGCGCCGGCGGCGAGGGCCTTCGCGGGATCGTCGGTGAAGACGAGCACGCGGACCTTCTTGCCGGAGCCGTTCGGGAGCGGCGTGGTGCCGCGCACCATCTGCTCACCGGCGGTGGGATCGACCCCGAGGTTGAACGAGAGCTCGACGGTCTCGTCAAACTTCGCCTTCGGGAACTTGGCGAGGATCTCCACCGCCTCGGCGAGTGGATACTCCTTGGTTAGATCAGCGACCTTGACGGCGCTGTGGTAGCGTTTGCTGTGGGCCTTGGGCATGTTTTACTCCTTGCGGTGCGAACGTCCCGGGCGAAGCCGAGGGACTCCCGCGTTGAGTGGTTGGGTTGGTGGACGGAAAATCAGTCGATGACGTCGATGCCCATGTTGCGGGCGGTGCCGGCGATGACCTTGATGCCGGCCTCGGGCGTGCGGGCGTTGAGGTCGGCCTTCTTGATGTTGTAGATCTCGAGGAGCTGCTTCTTCGTGACCTTGCCGACCTTGTCCTGGTTGGGACGGGCCGAGCCGGACGCGATGTTGGCGGCCTTCTTCAGGAGGACGGACGCCGGCGGCGACTTGAGGATGAACGTGAAGCTCTTGTCGCTGTAGACCGTGATGACCACCGGCAGGATCATGCCGTTCTGGTCCTTGGTCTTCGCGTTGAACTCCTTGCAGAACGCCATGATGTTGACGCCCTGGGCGCCGAGCGCGGGACCGACCGGGGGCGCGGGATTCGCGGCGCCGGCGGGCAGCTGCAGGCGGATATAACCTTGGATCTTCTTAGCCATGTGAGTGGGAGTGGCGGGTGTTTAGTTGGCGGTGGGCGAACGTCGGCGGTTGCAAAGAGGGCGTCGGGTCACTCGGTGACCCGTTGCACCTGCCAGTATTCGAGCTCGACCGGGGTGAACCGGCCGAAAATGGAAACGGAAACCTTGAGCTTGCCGCGCTCGGGATCGATCTCGTCGATGCGGCCGGTGAGGCTGGCGAAGGCGCCGTCGTTGATCTTCACTTCCTCGCCCACCGTGTACTGGACCTTCGGCACTTCCTTGCCGTTGGCCGCCTCGATGCGGGCGCGGATCTCGTCAATCTCGGCCTGGCGGAGCGCCGCCGGCTGGTCGCCACCGACGAAGCCGATGACCCCCGAGACTTCCTTCACGAAATACCACGGCTTGTTGATGACCTTCTTGTCCTCGCCGTAGAGGCACATCTGGATGAACACATAGCCCGGGTAGAGCTTGCGCACCTTGGTCGACTTCTTGCCGTTCTTGACCTCGGAAACGACCTCGGTCGGGAGCAGCACCTCGAAGATGTACTCGTCGAGCTCCTCGGCCTTCTTGAACTTGTCGATGTAGGTCTTAACCTTGTTCTCCTGGCCGGAGAGGGTGTGGAGGGCGAACCACTGGGCGTTCGCCGGGGCAGTCGTGGAAGTGGACATGGCGGCGGGTTAGCTGACCATCCTCGTGAAGAGGTCCACGAACTGGAACAGGGAGAAGTCGCTGATCGCCGTGAAAACGCCGAGAATCACCGCGGCCACGATGACAACGACGGTGGAATCGCGCAGTTCCGTGCGCGTGGGCCAGGTGGCCTTCTGGAGCTCACCAATCATCTCCCCGAGGAAGATGCGGGTGCTGCTGAACGGGTTTTTCATGGGCAGAAATTTGGCAGGCGCGGAGGGAATCGAACCCCCAACCAACGGTTTTGGAGACCGCTACTCTACCAATTGAGCTACACGCCTGTGAGTGGCTTTCTTAGACGACACAGCCGAGACCCCGATTTCGAGGCCTCGGCGGTGTCGAGTTAAACAGTTGGTGACTGGCTTATTCGACGATCTCGGTGATACGACCGGCACCGATGGTGCGGCCGCCCTCACGGATGGCGAACTTCTGGGTCTTCTCCATCGCGATCGGCGAGATCAGGTCGATGTCGACCGAGATGTTGTCGCCCGGCATGATCATCTCCACGCCCTTCGGCAGGTGCACCACACCCGTCACGTCCGTCGTGCGGAAGTAGAACTGGGGACGGTAACCGGTGAAGAACGGCGTGTGACGGCCACCCTCGTCCTTGGAGAGGACATAGATCTCGGCCTTGGCCTTCTTGTGCGGAGTGATCGACTTCGGGGCCGCCAGAACCTGGCCGCGCTCGATGCCGTCCTTTTCAATGCCGCGGAGGAGGAGGCCGACGTTGTCGCCCGCCTGGCCGCTGTCGAGCAGCTTGCGGAACATCTCGATGCCGGTGACCACCGTGGTGGACGTGTCACGCAGGCCGACGATCTCGACCGTGTCGTTGACCTTGACGACGCCGCGCTCGATACGGCCCGTCGCGACGGTGCCGCGGCCGGTGATCGAGAACACGTCCTCAACGGACATCAGGAAGGGCTTGTCCATCTCGCGCGCCGGCTCCGGAATGTCCGCGTCGATGGCGGCCATGAGGGCGGTGATGGCCGCCTCGCCCTCGGGCTTGCCCTCGAGGGCGGCGGTAGCCGAGCCACGGACGATCGTGGTCGTGTCGCCGGGGAACTGGTACTTGGTGAGCAGCTCGCGGATCTCCATCTCGACGAGGTCGAGGAGCTCCTTGTCGTCGATCAGGTCGACCTTGTTGAGGAACACCACGATCTTCGGCACGCCGACCTGGCGGGCGAGGAGGATGTGCTCACGGGTCTGGGGCATCGGGCCGTCCGCGGCCGACACCACGAGAATCGCGCCGTCCATCTGGGCGGCGCCCGTGATCATGTTCTTCACGAAGTCAGCGTGCCCCGGGCAGTCAACGTGGGCATAGTGGCGCTTCTCCGACTCGTATTCCACGTGGGCGACGGAGATGGTGACGATCTTGGAAGCGTCACGAACGGTACCGCCCTTGGCGATGTCCGCGTAGGACTTGACCTCAGCGAGGCCCTTGCGCGCCTGGCACGCGAGGATCGCGGTGGTCAGCGTGGTTTTGCCGTGGTCGACGTGGCCGATCGTGCCGACGTTAACGTGCGGTTTCTTGCGTTCGAATGTACCTTTAGCCATGTGGGTTTGAGTGTTAGCGGGTTAAACTATGTTTTGACCTCTATTTTTTCGTCGCAGAAGTCATGCGACGTTGCCCTGGAGCCCAGAACCGGATTTGAACCGGCGACCTCGTCCTTACCAAGGACGTGCTCTGCCAACTGAGCTATCTGGGCAGACCAAGGGAGCGTCAAAAAACGAAAAAGAGGGGAGAAAGTGCGGGCCGGAAAATACCCCGTCAACAGCAAACTTGCGCTTTTTCCCGAAAATCTAGGGACCGACCGAAATCCGGTAAAATCCCGGCGCCAACCGCTGCCCCACCCGAAGCGTTTTTTCGAGGTAATTTCGGAAGTAACCATCGACCCCCGGCACCCGCGAGCTCTCCGTCAGGATCGGCGGCCCCACCAGCCCCATCGCATCCACCGCCACAAGGAATTCCATCGGTTGCCAGCCCCCCTGACTCTCCGGCGGATTCGCGTCCGCCAACGTCTTGGCCATCACAGGCTCGCCGTCGCGGGCTGCCACAATTTCAACAAATGCCTTTCTGGCAGGAAGTTGCCTGACCGGATTTGCCTCGGGATTCAGCCCGAGGAAGGCCTGGGGCGGCTTGCCCGAACCTAACGCTACTGCCACATTGGTAGGCACTTCCACTGGCGCCGGCAGGGACAGCGCGAGTTCGTTCTGGCCGAACTTCAGTTTGGCCGGATAGCCGGCAAAGGTGCTGCCAGGTTCGCGGTTGGCCGACTCCGGCAGGGGGTCCTGGGCTGCATTCCACTCGGTCGGCAGGAACAAAGGTGTCGGATCGGTTAGCGCCGCGTCGTTCTTCTTCAGGTTGACCAGTCGGACCGGCGCCGGGTGATGGCCGTTGAAGCGCACCGGAGCCCCCGCCGGTTCCGCCGCCGGCCGGAACAGCGTCAGGGCCACCACCAGGGTCAGCACCGCCCCCACGGTGATCCACATCCATTGCCGGCGATTGCCCCACCCTTCCATGGTTCAGCGGCCTTTCTTGCCGTCCGTCGCCGGCTCTTCCGCCGCCAGCACGATGTTCGCGCCAAACCCCGCCTCGCGCGCCGCGCTCACGATTTCATTCTGCACCGCCACCGGCACGCCCGCGCTCATGCGCACCAGCAGCGAGGGCTGCTTCGTCTTGCGCGCCTCGGCCTTCAGCCACTCTCGCAGCTGATCCATGGTCAGCAGGCCGTCCGCGAAGATCTGCCCCGAGTTCTTCACGCTGATGGTGCTCGAGGTCGCCATCGCGTTGGCCATCGCGCCCGGCAGCTCCGGCAGCCGGAAATCCACGCCGAGCCCGGGCGCCAGCACGAACTTCGACCCAAAGAGCATGAAATACATCACCAGCAGCCCGCCATTCACCAGGAACACCAGGTCGAAGTTCTTCGGGTTCCGCCGAAGCTTCGATTGGAGGTCGAGCGGCCGCGTGATCACGGCTTCTCCTCCACCCCGCCGTTCGCGACGGTCGTCCGGCCGCGGTACTCGGTCTGCAGGTACTTCATGATCTCGTTCCCCGCCCACTCGACGTCGCGCACGATGGCCCGCACGCGGCCCTTGAGGAAATGATGGGCGAGGTGCGCCGGGATCGCGAGCATCAGGCTGCCCGCAAAGCTCAGCAGTGCGTGCCACATGCCGCCCGAGAGCGCCCCGGCCGTCGCGTAGTTGCCGCCCTTCTCGAACGCCAGGAAGGTCTCGATCATCCCCAGCACCGTGCCAAGCAGGCCGACCAGCGGCGCCACCTGGGCGATGGCCGCGATGCTCGACAGCCGGCGTTCCAGCGCCGGCAATTCCACCACCGCGGCCTCCTGGACATGGAAGCGCATGGCGTCCGGGTTGTCGTCCGCGTGGAGCAGCGCCGCCTTCACCACCGCCGCCACCGGCCCCGGCGTCTCCTCGCACACGGTCAGCGCCTCCACGATGCGCTGCTTGCCGAGGATGTTCTTGAGGCCGCTGATGAACGCCGTGGAGCGGATCTGGCCGCGGTGCAGGAACAGGGTGCGTTCGATGAAGATCACCAGGCCCAGCAGGCCGAGGGCGAGCAGGACCCACATCATCGGGCCGCCTTTCGCAAAGAGACTTAGGTCGGGCATCGGTTCGGGGAGTTAGAGTGGGTTCAACGCGGGGCGTAAACGGGTTTTCGGCGGCACGTCACGGTTTCGCCGCGGGCAGGTGGAAGCGCTCGAGCCGCGCCTTGGCAAGGTCCTCGCCCGGCAGCTTCGCCTTCAGGATCAGCAGCCACGTCTCCTTCGCTTCCTCGAGTTTTTCCTGCTGCTCGAAGAGCATGCCGAGTTCCACCAGGGTGCGGGCCATCCAGTACCGGCCCTTCGCGCCGAGTTCGTCCGCCACCGCCGGGTCCTTCACCAGGAACTCGTGCACGACGTCCTTCCACCAGACTTCCACCGCCTTCGCGGCATCGATCTGCGCCCGCGCAGGGTCGCCGCGATCCCGCTCCGCCGCGCTGCGCCGCGAATAGAGGTAGCCGAGGTTGAACCCTGCCTCCACGCGCACCGGGATTGGCGCGTCGATGCGGTCGCGAAGGTGCTCGAACAGGACGATGGCCGTCTCGCCGTGGGCCGGGTCGCCCGCCGCCTGCGCGTGGTGGCACTCGGCCAGCGAGAGCTGCGCGAGAATCACGTCCTTGTGCGTCGTGAAGTTGTTCACGAGCGACTCGTACACCTGCTGCGCCTGCTGGAACTGGTTGAGCTTCCGCAGCAGGTCGCCCTGCTTCAGCCGCGCATAGAAGATCAGGTCGCTCTGGCCGTACTTGCGCACGAGGTCCTCGATCAGCCGGTTCGCCTCGACGAGATTCGACTCCTGCCCGCGGCGTTCCGCCTGCAGCGCCGCCTGGTAGAGCGCATAGGGCGCGTAGGTGTTGTTCGGGAACTCGTCGGCCAGCTTCGTGAGGAGCTGCTGCGCCTCCACGGTCTTGTCCTGCTCGGCGTAGTGCTTGGCCTCGACGAAATAGGAATACACCGCCGCATCCGAGCCCGGGAAGTCCTTGCGCAGCTTCGCGAGCAGGTCGAGCGCCACGGCCTCCCGGCCCAGCTCGAAGCTCGCCCGCGCCTTCAGCAGCGCCGCCGTGCTCGCGATCTCGTTCCGCAGCGCCGGCGCGATGCCTTCCATGGCCGCCGGCAGCGCATCGACCAGCCGCAGGGTCTGCTCCGCCTGTCCCGCCTCGAGCGACAGGCTGGCCTGCAGCCAGGCCATGCGCGCCCGCAGTTCCGGCGCGAGCTGGCCCGTCGGGGTCCGCGGCGACGCGAGCAGGCGGTTCACCCGGGCATACGCCGCGGCCACCTGGCCCTGCACCTGCAGGGCCCGCGCGAGGTTCCATTCCGCCTGCCAGAGATTCACCGCGTCGAACGCCGGATCCTTCACCATGTCGTCGAGCACCTGCTGCACGCGGTCGAGTTCGCCCGTCTCGATTTCCGCGAGCACCCGTTGGAACATCAGGTCGCCCTTGGGCACCCCCACCGGCGGTTCCGCCAGGGTCGCCGCGTAGGCGTCGGCCGCGCTGCGGAAGTCGCGCGCCCGGAACCAGGCCTCGGCCACGAGCACGCCGAGCTGGGCCCGCGCCGGCCCGGCCACCAGCTCCGCGCGGGCCTTCGCCGCGTAGTCGGCCGCGGTGCGATAGCGCAGCTGCTCCCAGGCCGCGGCCGTCAGCACGCCGAGCGCATGCGCCTTGAGCGGGGAACCGGGAAACTTCTGGAGCAACGCCCGCGCGTCATCTTCCGCGAGGCCGTAGGATTTGTCCGCCAGCAGCAGCACCGCGCGGAACAGGAGCAGGTCCTCCAGGATGGGATGCGGCGCGGGTTGCCCGATGAGGCTGTCCAGCCGGCGCCGGAAATCCGCGCGCGCCGGGTCGCGCGGCGAGGCCTTGGCCAGGAGCTGGAGCGCGACTCGCTGCAGGTCGCGGTCGTTGCCGTCGCGCACAAGTTCGCCGAGCGCGTTGCGCCCCGCGCCGTCCGCCGCGCCGCCGATCAGGCCGAGGACAAGGCGGGTCGTGTCGAGTTCGTCGCGCTCCTCCACCGGCATGGTCGCGAGCTGCTGCTGCAGCAGGGCCACCGCGCGCTCCTTGTGCCCGAGCGAGTCGAGCATCGCCGCGTAGGTCCGCGCGATGCCGTAGCTGATCTTGCGCCCCTGGAACTGCTCGAGGTTGCGCCGCTGCACCTCGGCGTCGGCTTCCGTCACCGGCCCGAGCCGCAGCCGCGCCTGCTCGCGCGCCAGCACGAAGCGCGCACGGGCCAGGCCGCTCAGGGCCGCGCTTTCCGCCTGCTGGTAGAGTTCCTTCGCGCGGTTGAGGTCGCCGGCCGATTCAACCACCTGACCCTGGAGATAGAGGTACCATGAGCGGTCGGCCGCGCCGACGTCCTCCGGCTTCACCGCGGCGACCTCGGCCTTCGTCTGCGGAAGTTTGCCCTGCTGCAGCGAGGCGAGCGCCATCCGGAGGTGCCACGCCGCGCCCCGCAGTCCGATGTACTCGCGCAGCGCCTGCTCGGCCTCCGCCGGCTGGCCGTCGTCGATCAGCGCCGAGGCCAGCCCAAGCGTCGCGCGACTGCGGTCGACCTCCGGCCCGGCGAGCAGTCCGCGGTAGAGTCCGGCCGCCACGGTCGGATATCCCAGCTCGAGCGCGCGGTCCGCGGCCGCGAGGGTCAGCGCCGACTCGCCGGGTGATGGCGCGGCCTTCGGCGCCACGAATGGCACCGGGCGATTCAACGGCGACTGCGCCAGCAGCGACGCGCCGAGGATCGGCAGCAGGACGAAAAGGTGGCGGAAGCGCATGCGAGAGGCCCGGTTAGGTTGCGGCTGCCGTTGGAAACAATCAACCGCGTTGTAAACAGTTCCTTCTGGCGCGCCCGGGTTCCCTGTTCAAACTGTCCCCCGTCAGCTTCCCCTCCATATCACCATGACTATCGCCCTCATCGTCCTCGGCATCCTCCTCGCCTTCGTCGTCATTCTCGGCCTGTGGGTTGCCGGTATTTACAACACGCTGGTGGCCCTGCGGAACCGCTTCAAGAACGCCTTCGCCCAGATCGACGTGCAGCTGAAGCGCCGCTACGATCTCATCCCGAACCTCGTCGAGGTCGCCAAGGGCTACATGAAGCACGAGCGCGAGACGCTCGAAAACGTCATCAAGGCCCGCAACATCGCCCTCGCCGCCTCCCAGTCCGCCGCCGCCAACCCGGCCGACGCCAACGCGGTCAAGAGCCTCCTCTCCGCCGAGTCCGGCCTCACCGGGGCGCTCAGCCGCCTCATGGTGGTCTCCGAGCAGTACCCGGACCTCAAGGCCAACCAGAACATGATGCAGCTCACCGAGGAGCTGACGTCGACGGAGAACAAGATCTCGTTCGCGCGCCAGGCGTACAACGACAGCGTGATGAGCTACAACACGTCGCGTGAGACGTTCCCGAACGTCATCTTCGCCGGCATGTTCGGCTTCCTGCCCGCCGAGCTCTTCAAGATCGAGGATCCGACCGAGCGCAACGCCCCGAAGGTGCAGTTCACGTAAGCGTCGCGGCGCCGCCGCGACGCTCTAGGCGGTAGGCTGTAGGCGTTAGACTCGATTCCAGCCTTCACCGAATAAACGTCATCGCGCACTTTCCCGCAGGATGACCTGATCTTGTGAGGCAGGCGCAAGGCGTTCCTTCCGCCTACCGCCTATCGCCTACTGCCTACCGCCTTCCGCTCCTCATGGACTTCTTCGAGGCCCAGGCCCGCGCCAAGCAACGCACCTCCCGGCTGGTGGTGCTGTTCGCCTTCGCCGTGGTCGGCACGGTCGCCGCGGGGTACCTGGCCGCCGTTCTCATCCTGTCCCAGGTCGGCGGCGACTCCGGCCGCCGCCGGCATCGGTCCTACTACGCCTACGACCAGGCGCCGCAGCCGGCTTTCAGCCTCTGGCAGCCCAAGGTCCTCGTGACCGTCTCGTTCGCCACGCTCGCCGCCATCGGGCTCGCCTCGCTCTACAAGTGGAACGAGTATTCCGCCGGCGGTTCGGCCGTGGCGGAGGGCGTTGGCGGCCGGCAGGTGAAATCCAACACCACCGATCTCCACGAGCGCAGGCTCCTGAATGTCGTCGAGGAAATGGCCATCGCGTCGGGCATCCCGATGCCGACGGTCTACGTCCTCGACGAGGAGCCGGCCATCAATGCCTTTGCCGCCGGTCTCACCACCAGCGACGCCGTGGTCGCCGTCACGCGCGGCACGCTGGAGAAACTGTCACGCGACGAGCTCCAGGGCGTCATCGGCCATGAGTTCAGCCACATTCTCAACGGCGACATGCGCCTCAATCTCCGGCTGACCGCCCTGATCTTCGGCATCCTCGCCCTGGGTCTCGCCGGCCGCGGCATCCTCTGGGCGCTCGGGCGGGGACGTTTCCGCGGCGGCAAGAACTCCGGCGGCGCCATCCTGGTGATCGTCGCCGTGGGTGTCGCGCTGCTGGTCATCGGCTATGTCGGCTACTTCTTCGGCCGCCTGATCCAGGCCGCCGTCTCGCGCCAGCGCGAGTTCCTGGCCGACGCGTCGGCGGTGCAGTTCACCCGGAACCCCGGCGGCATTACCGGCGCGCTCAAGAAAATCGGCGGCTACGCCCTTGGCTCCTCGCTCGCCAATCACCAGAGCGCCGCGATCGGACACTTCTTCTTTGCCCAGGGCTTTGAGTCGGCCTTCGGCGGCCTCTGGGCCACGCATCCGCCGCTCGACGAGCGCATTCGTGCGATTGATCCGAACTTCGACGGCCAGATGTTCAATCCGCCGGAGGTGGTCGACGTGAAGCGGGAAACCTTCGCGCAGGCCGGCTTCGCCCCGGGCTCCGTGCACCAACGTCCGCCGATGCCCTCGCCGGCCGCGCTGGTCGCAAGCATCGGCACGCTCACGCCCGAGCACATTGCCAGCGCCGAGTCGCTGCTCGCCGGGGTGCCCGACCGCGTCCGCCGCGCCGCCCGTTCGCCGGCCGAAGCCCCGGTGTTGCTCTACGGCCTGCTCCTTGACGACTCCGAGCCGTTGCGCGCAAAGCAGCGCGCCCTGATCGCCAGCCGCGCAGGGGGCGACGCCTTGCACGTCTTGGCCGAGCTCGAGCCCGGCCTGCGGGCCCTCGGTCCGCAGCATCGCCTGCCCCTTGTCCAGCTGGCCCTTCCCGCCATGCGCCAGGTTCCGCCCGCGGCCTTGTCCACGGTCCTCGGCATCCTCGACGACCTCGTGCTGGCCGACGGACGCGTCTCGACCTTCGAATTCGCGCTCCAGAAGCTCCTCACGCGCACCCTCGCGCTCGGCCGGACGCCGACCTCGGGCGTCGTCCAGATCTACTCGTTCAACGCGGTCGCCAGCGAGATCAGCATCGTGCTCTCGGCCGTGGCCCACGCGGCGGGAAATTCGGGCCTCACCCCCGCCGACGCCTTCGCCGCCGGCGCCGAGGAACTGAAGCTCCTGCAGGGGCGCCTGCGGCTCCTGCCGACCGACCAGTGCGACGTGGTGAAACTCGACACCGCGCTGGAGAAACTCGCGACCGCAAGCGGCCCCATCAAGCAGCGCACGCTGCTCGCCGCCGCCTACGTGGCCGGCGCGGACGGCCAGCTCCTCGTCGCCGAGTCCGAGCTCGTCCGCGCGATCTCCGCCGCCCTCGACTGCCCGATGCCGACGTTCGCCGCCGCCGCATAGCGGCGGCGGCGAAGTCACAGGTCTCAGGTCGAAAGTAACAGGTCTCGTCCGCGGCTTCGCCGCCGTCTGGTGACCTTCGACTTTCGACCTGCACCCTTCGACCCCTGGGGAACCTCCGATCCGGATCCTTAACCAAGTCCATGCGGACCGAGCAGCGACGGCACGTCGGTGCTCGGTCCGCATGGGATCGTCTGAGGATTGATCTCCGTTTCCCTCGGTATGTCCCCTCCGCGTCCTCCGTGGTAAAAGAAAAACCCCGCCCACGTTCGACGCCGCCACGAAGCCACAGCGGCGAGGTCACAGTGGCGAGGTCGCAGGTCACAGGTCGAAAGTGACAGGTCTCGTCCGCGGCTCCACCGCGGTCTGGTGACCTTCGACCTTCAGACCTTCGACTTTCGACCCTCGTCCCGCTGCCCCTGCCGG
>CAZUQB010000026.1:0-16710 GCA_964622405.1 uncultured Opitutaceae bacterium
TAGAGGATCTTCTTCGGCATGGCGGGTCAGGCGAGCGACGCGGTTTCCTGGTCCGTTGACTCCAGCGCGAGCCGGTGCGGGTGCCCCGGCAGCGAGACGCGGTCGCGCGCCTCGTTGCGGATCTGCTCGGCGAGCGCGAGCATCTGCTCGTAGGAAACCGGCCACTGCTTCGGCGGGGGGGAAGCGAGGAAGAGCTTGGCGCGCTCCCATTTCGCGGCGAGGTAGCGCATGGAGATCGTCATCTCCGGATAGCTGCCGTACATGCAGCCGGAGCAGGCGCGGGTGACCTTCAGCACCTCGTCGCGGAAGACCTTGTTCCGATAGACCTCCGGGAAATTGCGATCGTAGCAGTGGACGTGGCTCGGGATGCGATGGTCGCAGCACGGCGCGAAATCCCCGTTGGGCAGCACCGCGAAGTAGAGGTTCGGGCTGTCGCAGAGGCCGTCATGCTTCTGGCGCCACGTGGTCGGCTGCTCGGCGGCGAAGCGCTTGATGTCGTCGAGATATTGGTCGCTGTCGTAGAGCAGGAACCCCTCGCGCCGCATCGCGCGGACGCGCTCGATCAGCTGGTCGACGTAGGACAGCTCCTCGCGCTTCCAGCGCTTGGTCTGGTCGAACGTCCGGAAGTTCATCGGCTTGTCGAACGTCGTGACGTGGATCGGCACGAGCGAGGTGAACCAGCTGATGGCGGTGCCGAAGCGGATCACGTCCTCGATGTCGCCGAGGTTGTCGCGCTGCAGGACGCAGCCGAGCGAGGCGAACGAGCCCTCCTTCGGCAGGTGCTTGGTGAACGCGGCCATCGCCCGCAGGGCGTCGTGCCAGGACCGCGCGAAGCCGCCGTTGATGTCGTCCTGGTTGCCCGGCCACAGCGAGTCGAGCGAGATGGAGATGTCGCGGCCGCCGGCGGCGATGACCTCCTGGATGCGCTCCTCGGTCGCGAGGCCGTTGGTCTGCATGCGGACATGCACGCCGCGGGACTCGAACTCCCGGATGATGTCGGCGAGGTCGAGGCGCGAGAACGGCTCGCCGCCGGTGAGCAGCACCATGGCGACGCCCATGGCGGCGAAGTTGTCGGCGATGCGCTTGATCTCGTCGAGGGTGCACTCCCGGACGTCCGAGTTCGCGTAGATGATGTTGCACTGCTTGCAGGTCAGGTTGCAGCGCGCGGTGATGTAGAACTGGACGTAGACCGGCGCATCCTGCAGGAGGGCGGCGCGGGCGAGGGTCTTCTTGGAAAGGGAGGAAAACATGACGGCCGCGCTGGGCGCAGCGGGTTCATACAAACTGGCGCCGGGGCCGATTCAAAGCGAATTGCGCGGCGCGCGCCGCCTAGCGCAGGGTCACGGACTGGAGATAAACCCAGTCCCAGTCCCGGTTGTCCGCCGGACCGGGGTCGGTCCGGAGCCGCAGGCGGGCGCCGGCGGTGCCGGACGGCAGGGGCACCACGAGGTGCTGGTCGCCGCGGTCGGCGACGACGGTCTTGGGGCGGAGGAGGCGGCGGAAGATCTCGTGGGTGGTGCCGTCGGGCCGGATGAGCTCGACGACCAGCGCGGCCCCGTCGGTCCCGCCGCCCTCGTAGCTCCCGGGCAGCAGGCCGCCGACGACGCGGAGCTCCTGCTCGGTGCCCTGGAGCGCGAACTCGAAGGCGGCCGGGGGATTGGCCATGGTCACGCGCCGCGTCCCAAGGTCGAGGCCGCCCACGCCGACGCCGCTCACGGCCGTGGGAAAGGTGGCGAAGCCGGGCAGCTGCTCCGGCCGGTAGGCGCCGCGCTCGAGGCCGATGAACGAGGTGAAGCCCCAGCCCCAGGCCGGGCTGCGGGACGGTCCCGCCTGAGTCCGCACGATCAGGCGCGATCCCGGCGTGATCACGGGCGGCAGGTAGCCCACCAGCCGGTGGGCGCCGCGGTCGGCCGGGTTCCGGAGCGGGTCGAGGAACAGGTTGGCGATCCACAGGCGCGGGTAGTTGGGCGGTTCGACCTCGATCACGAAGTCGACTCCGTCCGTGCGGCCCTGCCGGTAGGCGTTTTCGTCCACGCCCACCACCAGGGTCACCGCGCGCTCGTCGCCCTTAAGGTTGTAGCTGATCTCGGTCGGGATGTGGAGGTACTGGACCCAGTGGCCGTGATAGAGCGACACCACGGCGGACTCGGGGACGACGCGGTCCGGCGGGTCGCGGAAGACCGACGACGCGCGCATCCGGCGCAGTTCGCCCAGGGTGACCGGCTTGGGGCGAGGCCGGGTGTAGAACGTGACCGTCATCTCGCCGGCGCGGTAGCTGCCGGGATCCGCCGTGTGCAGGCGGATTTTCCGGATCCGCTTGGCCAGTTCGCCGGCGCGCAGCGCGAGGAAGTCGTCGGTCGTCTCCATCGTCGGATTGAGGAGCGACGGCACCGCGAGGCTGGCGGCGACCACGCGGTGGGTGGCCGGCCGGGTCAGCCCGTCCCCCCACGTGTCGAGCCGCAGCAGCGGCGGCTTGTAGATGAGTGCCCGGGCCCGGCCGGCGAGGCTGGCCGGCGCGTCGATCGAGAACAGCAGCAGCTGGTCGGGCGGGACCTCCGGCACCTCGATCTCCTCGTCGAAGCGGAGCGGCCGGGTGGCGAGGGGGCGCGGCGCCACCGGGGCGCCGGTCCCGTCGGCCTCGAGCAGCACCGTGTCATCCTCCACCAGGATCGGTCGGTAGAGGTCGAGCAGGTCGAGCAGGCTGAGGGAGTCGTCCAGGGCGCCGAGGCGGTCGTCGATGGTCTGGAACTTGAACAGGATGAACCGGGGCCGGGTGGCCGGGTTCGCGTAGTGCTCGTGGTTCCGCCGCTTGAAGTAGCCGTTGTAGACGTGGTAGGTGCCGCAGCACATCGGCGGCGGGGCGTACCGGAAGTCATTCAGGAAAATGAGCCCGAACTGGAACCCGAAGAAGTCGACCGGCTGGCCGGCGAGCCGCGCCCGGATGTTCGGCAGGTCATAGCGCCGCCGGACCTTGTCCAGCTCGAGGTCCCACTCCGTCTTGACCCGGTCGGGCCAGGCCACGTAGCGGAGGTTCCGCAGCCAGCGGTCGCCCGTGTGGCGCGCGAGCTCCGCGAGCCGCCCGGGAAACTGGTGCTGCGAGGCGCCGATGCCGAGCGCGGCCACCACGGCCACGAGCGCGACCCGGCCGGCCCGCGCCGCGGGCGGGGCCGGCGACCGGCCGAATACCCGGTCCAGCACGGGCACGAACAGCGCGGCGAGCACCGCGAAGTCGGTGAAGATCATCATGTGGGCGTCCGAGCGGAGGAAGCCGTGTTTCCACAGGACAAACGTGAACCCGGCCAGGAGCAGGGTGGTCGCCAGGGCCGCCGATTGCCCGCGCTGGCGCCAGGCGGACCAGCCCAGCAGCAGGCCCAGGCCGGCCAGCAGGCCCAGCCCGTAGCGCAGCATCGTGGGCGGCGTCTCCAGCGCCATGGCCTCGTTGTACCCGTCGGCAATGTGCCGCAGGCCGTTGCAGTAGGCGGCCAGGTGCAGGGGGTTTTGGCCCGCCGCGGCCCACCACGTCACGAGCGCGAGCCCGAAGACCGTGACGGTCTCGAGCGCCCGGCGCCAGCGGCCAGACTGGAGCGCAAGCAGCAGGACGCAGAGGAGGACGCCGGCCGTCTGGGCGAGAAGCGTGCCCTTGGTCAGGGCCAGGAACGCGAGCAGGACGGTCACCGCCGCGGCCCGCCCGCGCCGGTCGGCCCGGTGATAGGTCGCCAGGAGGTAGATCCCGCCGAGCAGGGCGGCCGTCGAGTAGAGCGTGTCGCCGATGGTCAGGCCCAGGAGCATGCCCAGCAGCCAGCACCAGCGCCAGGGGCCGCGGCCCGCGGCCGCGAACAGCCAGAGCGTGAGCGCCGCGAGCGCGAGGGAGAAGGCGATCACCAGCCCGAAGCGTTCCCAGTAGAGGTCGCCGCCGTAGTCCCAGCCGAACATCACGAAGCCGTAGGGGCCGGCCGTCGTGTTCACCTCCGGACCGAACTGGGCCCCGTGGGCGGTGAAGTACGCGTAGGACGCGTGGATCGAGGAATCGAGGTCGGGCTCGAGGACCCGGGTCACGGGGTCGATGAAGTAGATTCCCAGCGCCAGCCACAGCGCCAACCCGAGCAATCGCCGTCCCAGCGCGACGACTTTCGATTGGTGGAGGGAGAATTCCATGGCGGGAAAAGTGCTAGGTGAGCCGGGGGCGCGCTGGCAAGCGGCAGCCTTGGGTCCTAACGCAGGGTCACCTCCCAATAATAGACCCAGTCGTAGGCCGGCTGCCCGGCCGGGCCCGGGTCCGACCGGAGGATGAGAGTCCGCGCGTCCGCCGGGACCGGGATGCGGGCGGACTGGCGCCGGCGATCGGACGGCTCGTCGCGGGGATTGACGCGGACCCGCCAGAGCGGCCGCGTGGCCCCGGCGGCGGTCCGCACCTCCACCGTGAGGCCCACGCCGTCGCTGCCATGCTCGAGGTACGCGGCCGGGATCATCCCGTATCCGAGCGTGAGCAGCCGGGCCCCGGGCGGCACGGTGAACTCGAGCGTCGTCGGCGGGTGGGCCAGGAACACGGGCATGCCGTCGTACTCGAACCAGGGCTGCACCTCGTAGGGCGTGTCGTAGCGCGCCGGCAACGGGCTCATCATCAGGAAGCCGGCGGCGTGGTCAGGCGCGACCAACGCGTGCGCACCCGCCGGCGCCGGCTGGTTCGGGGGCAGGGCCACGTCGGCGAAGGAGGCCCCGCGCAGCGTGGTGAACGCCGCGTGCAGGCGGTCGCGGCGCACGTAGATATCCATCGTGCCGCGGTACTGCGCGACCGGCACGGGGTGCAGGTGCAGCTCGTCCAGCCGCCGCCGCACCGCGGGGTCGGTCGCCGAACCGGGATGGTCCACCAGCGCGAGGGTCAGGTTCTCGTCGGCCAGCAGCGCGAGGCTGCGGGCCCAGCGCTCGGTCTCGTACTCGGTGCCGCTCGGCACCATCAGCGCCCGCCGGCGGGCGGAGAAGGGAATGGCCGCCGACCAGTCGTGACCGAACACGACAATGACGTCGTTCGGCGCGGTCAGGGTCTGCACCAGCTGGCTCAGGCCCGTGGCCGCCGGGTTGATCACCCGCTGGCGGGGCAGGTAGTCGGCGACGTACCGCCCGGCCCCGGACGCCAGGGCGGCGGCCAGCACGCCGTAGCGCACCAGCGCGGGCCAGTTTTCCTGGTCGACGACGCGGCCGACCGCGAGGCCGACTGCGCCGGTGAGCAGAAAGCCGTTCGCGTAGAAATAGTACGAGTGCGCGAAATAGAGGTGCGCGAACAGGAGCTGGCTGCCGAGAAAGCCGGCGAGACAGAGGAGGGGCAGCCCGAGCCGGCGCCCGCGCGGCACCAGGGCGACGGCTGACACCAGGACGAGCGGGACCACCGGGTAGACGATCGCGTCCCAGTGCGCGGCCAGCTGCCGCCAGAATTCGCCGGTGAACCGCAGCGCGAGCGGCCCGAAGTTGAACGATGCCATGGGGCCCGAGGCGAGAAAATGGGCGGCGGGATTCTGGACCTTCAGCGCATCGGCCGTGCGGACCCACCACCAGCCGGCCAGCAGCGGGGGAATCACCGCGGCCAGGGACCAGGCCGCGCGGCGGATCGAACCGGACCAGGTGCGCGGCGGCGCGGCCGCCATCAGCCAGAGCGTGTAGCCGGCGCAGGGCAGGAGCACGGCGGCCCAGGTCGTGACCTTCGCCAGTGCGGCGGCGCAACCGAAGCCCCACGCGCCGGCCAGCCAGCCGGGACGTTGCTCCTGCGTCGCCCGCACCACGAACCACGCGTGCCACGAGGCGAGCAGCAGGGCCATGGACTCGATCAGGAAGGCGCGGCTGTAGAAAACGTAGAGCGGGCTGACCAGCACCACCATCAGGGCGATGAGGCGACGGCGCGGACTCACCCCGGCGGCGCCGAGCAGGAGGTACCACGCCGGCAGCGTCAGGTAGAAACAGGCGAGGCTGACCCCGCGGCCGGTCTCGACGAGGGGCCAGTGAAACCAGGTGACCAGCCGCGCGACGGTCCACTCATAGAGCGGAAACTCCATCGGGATCGACCAGGGCTTGCCCAGGATCGGCGTCGGGTACGCGAGGCCGTAGTTGTGGTCGGCCGCGATGTAGTAGGTTGAGATCGCGGTCTGCGCCTGCCGGAACTCGTGGCCCGCGAAACCCTGGTCGTGCCAGCCCACGAGGCTGGCCGCAAGATGCAGCGCGAGCATCGCGGCCAACGCGACGATCCAGCCGGCGGGGAGCCGGCCGGCGTCGGACGGAGGCGGGTGGGGAGACGGGGACGACACCGGATGAATCTGGGGTGAGTGCGCGATGGAAGTGGCCGGCGCGGCCCGGCGTCCGGTCCTAGCGGAACCGGACGTTGGCGATCCACGACTGGTCCCAGCTGCGGTCGCCGCGGGGGCCAACGCCGGTGGCGACGACGAGCTGCGAGCCGGGGGGCAGCGCGGGCAGGTTGACGCTGATCGTCAGGGGGCCGCGGTCCTCGGGACGATTGAACGGGTCGACGTACCGTGACCAGACCGCGGTGCGCGCGCCGCCGGGGGCGACGACCGAGATGGTATATTCGACGCCGTCGCTGTGGCCGCCGTTTTCGTAGGCGCCCGGCAGCAGGCCGATTTCCGCCGTCATCCGTCGGGCGCGCGCGGGGAGGTTCAGCACGAGCTCGCTCGGGGCGTGGATCAGGAAGACCGGGCGGCCGCCCACGGAGGCGACGGACTCGCTCGGCAGGAGCCCGTTGGCGGGCACGACGCCCAGGCCGTTGAACTGCTCGGGCACGAGGGTCGAGGCTTCACCCTCGCGCGCCAGGCCCTGCTTGATCTGGAGGCGGGTGATGTAGGACTGGTCGAACGCCCCGTTGTTCGCGGGGCCCGGATGCGTGCGGATGCGGAGCTGCGCGCCCGGCCGGTAGGGCGGCAGGAACACGCGGACGCGGTGCATGCCCCGGTCGGGCGGATAGGCGACCGGGCTGAGCATCTGCTTCCAGAGCACGCGGCCGTCGGCCGGCGGCCAGATCACCTCGACGTTGAACTCGACCCCGTCGGTGTTCCCCTCGAGATAGGCCTTCGGATAGATGCCGTAGCTGAAGATCACCTGCTGGTCGTTGGGCTCGAGATTCCACGTGATGCTGCCCGGGGCGTGGACCAGCGTGATGGGCTCCAGGTTGATCTCGCGGATCCCGGTTTCCTGGGTGACGAGGGAAACGGGCCGGCGATTGTAGAGCGGGTATTTCCGGTAGTTGAGCAGCTCGGTGACATCGGTGTCCTTCGGCGCGGGTGGACGCGGCGCGGTGTAGAACGTGACCTGGAATGCGTCCGACGCAAAGCCCGGCTGCGCCTCGAAGCGGATCGTCTGCACGCGGTCGCCGGGATCCGGGCCGAACAGGTTCAGCACGTCGAAATTGTCCTCGAGCAGCGGCGACAGGATCACCGGCTGCTGGAACATCAGCGGCTTCACCTGGAAGATGCGGCCAAACCGGTGGCGGGCCGAGGTGAGGTTCATCGCCAGCTGCGGCGGCCGGTAAAGGAAGGAGCGGATGGTCCCCGTCAGGCTGAGCGGCGCCTTGATCGTGAACAACAGCATCTGGTCGGCGGACGTCGCCGGCACGGGAATCGTCTCGCCGGATCGCACCGTGACGGTCTGCAGCACGGCTGGCGGCGGAGGGAGAACGGCATCCGGGCGGCGCTTGAGGAGGATATAGTCGCGCTGCATCAGCGTCGGCGAATACAGCTGCAGGATGGCCTCCAGCGTCAGCGGGTCGTCGCCGGCCGGCAGGCGGTCATCGAGGGTCTGCAGGAGCATGACCAGCCAGGCGGGGGCGCGGGCGGGGTCGGCGACGAACCGCTCGTTGATCCGCTGCAGGCGAGGCGTGAAGACATTGAAGGCACCGCCGCCCATGGGGCGCGGGTGGTAGTTCAGGCGGTTAAGCAGCAGGAGGCCCTGCTGGAACCCGAAGAAGTCGACGGTATCCTGGTCAACCTCGTTCTGGATCTGCGGGACCTGCACGTCGCGTCGCTCGTCCTCGAGTTTCCGGTCAAGCTCGGCCTTGAGCTTGCCCGGGCGCGCCAGGTAGCGGGCGTTGGCCTGGAACTGGGAGGTCACGCGCCCCGGATAGGTCGCGACCGTGCGCAGCCAGAAGTCGGAGGCGGCGAGCACGCCGGCGCCGGCCACGAGCAGCGCCAGTCCGGTCAGCACCGCCCGCCGCCGCGGCGGCAGCGGCCCGGCGGCGGGCGCCAGGAGGGACGACAAGCCGGCCAGGGTGATGGTCGGGGCCAACACCGCGGCGGACGTGAAGAAAATCGCGACGTGGCCGTCGGCCCGGAGGAAGCCGTGTTTCCACTTGATGAAGCTGAAGCCGGCGAGGAGCAGGAGGCCGCCGAGCGGACGAATCCGCCGCGGGGCGCACCAGGCCGTGGCGGCCAGCAGGGCGAGGAGGCCCGCGGCGACCCCGAGGCCCGCGACCGTGATGACCGGCGGCTCATCGTAGCCCATCGTGGCGTTGTAGCCCGACGACAGGTCGAGCACGTCGTGGACGTAGCCCGGCAGGTGCAGGAGATTCTGGCGCGCGAGCAGCCAGAACCCGGCCAGCGCGCCGAGATAAACCCCCGCGAGACGCAGGGCCGCGCGGCCCTGGCGCTCCAGCAGGGCGATGACGGCGAAGACGCCGAAGGTGACCGCCGTGGTGAGCAGGTGGGTGCCCTTGAACAGGGCGAGCAGGCCGAGCAGCACGGCCGCCAGCCCGGACCAGCCGCGCCGGGAGCCGCCGAGCCCGGCGAGCAGGCACAGGCCGGCGAGCAGGATGGCGTAGTCGTGGAACAGGTCGTCCACGGTGGGCACGAGCAGGATGACGGCGGCGAGCCAGCACCAGCGGAGCGCGCCGGGCCCGGCCCGGTGGAACAGGTGCAGGATCAGCAGGGCGCACAGGCCCTTGAGCGCGAGGTCGCCGAACAGGCGCAGCCAGAAGATCTCCCCGGCGTACGTGTGCCCGTAGAGGATGAACCCGTACGGCCCGGTCATCGGGATCACGTCGGCGCCCCACTGCGCGCCGGTCGCGATGAAGTGGGCGTAGGTGGCGTAGTTCGACTTGTCGAGGGACGGGTCGGCCACCTCGCGCGGCGGCGTGAGGAAATAGGTCGTGAGCACGAGCCAGGCGAGAAGCCAGGGCCAGCGGCGGGAGCGCGCGGGAGGAACGGTCATGGGCTCAGGCGGAAAGCGGGGCGAACGGGCGGGAGGGAAGGGGCATGGGCGTCACTTCAGGATGAGGCCGTCGAGGTAGCACCAGTCCCAGGAATTGTTCCCGGCGGGGCCGGCGGTGGTCCGCACGACGAGGTGGTCGCCGGCGGCGTGGGCGGGAAGCGACACGCTCATCGTCTGCAGCCCGCGGTCGGCGGCCTCGGTCTTGGGCCGCAGTTGGCGCCGGTACAGTTCCTCGGTGCGGCCGTCCGCGCGCCGCAGCTCGACGACGAAGTCGGCGCCGTCGGTGTCGCCCTGCGTGTAGGCTCCCTCGAGCATGCCGCCCTTGAAGACCAGGGCGCGGGCGCGGCCGTCGAGCGGGATGGCGACCAGGCCGGGCGCGTTCATCATGAACACCGTCCGGCCGTCGCCGAGCAGCAGCGCGCCGCTGTAGTCGCCCTGGACCTCGTCCCCGACGACGTTGAATCCCGGGAACTGGTCCGGCACGTGCGGGCCGCGCTCGAACCGGATGCGCGTGAAGTAGGCCCAGTCCCAGGCCGAGTTCCCGTCCGGCCCCGGATCGGTGTGAAACACCAGGCGGGAGCCGGCCGGAATCCGCGGCGGCAGGACCAGGCGGTGGTGGTGCGGCCCGCGGTCCGCGGCGACGGTCAGCGGGTGGAGCGGCTGGCGGTAGAGCTGGACCGGCGCCGCGTTGGGCGCGTCCAGGGTCACGAAAATGTCCACGCCGTCGGTCGTGCCGCGGGTGTAGCACTCGGGATCCATCCCGTAGTCGAAGGTCACCACGCGGTCGGTCGGCCCGAGGTCGAAGATCATCTGGCCCG
Organism: uncultured Opitutaceae bacterium; assembly: GCA_964622405.1. Taxonomy (GTDB): domain Bacteria; phylum Verrucomicrobiota; class Verrucomicrobiia; order Opitutales; family Opitutaceae; genus Opi-474. Next base: position 10,020 of record CAZUQB010000026.1, read on the forward strand.
GCGTCTCGAGCATCTGGACCGGGAGGCCGCTGAAAATCCGGATGGCCTGGTTGGGCGGGAAGATCGCCGCCGGCTGCCGGTTCGCCATCGGGTACTTCATCGTCTCGATGATCTGCGCGCGGAGCGCCGCCGGCACGGGCGCGGGCCGCGGCGCGGCATAGAACGTCACGGTCATCTCCGCCGCCGCGAAGTCCTGCGGCCGCTCGGCGGTGACCCGGAGGGAGCGCAGGGTCTTGCCCGGTTCGCGCGAGTACAGGCCGAGCAGGTCGGAGGTCCGCTCCAGCACCGGGCTGAAGATCGCGGGTTCCTCGACCAGGCAGGGTACGAGGCGGCGACTCTCGGGCTCGAGCACGCCCTCGCCGCTGAGGCTCAGGTAGAGCTGGGAAGGCTTGTACCAGGCGGCACGGATCCGGCCGGGCAGCGTCCGGGGCAGGTGGAAGCTCGCCAGCACCATCTCATCCGGGCCCACGACCGGCAGGCCGATGGTCTCGCCGAACCGGACCGGGACATGGAGCAGCACCCGGGGCGCGGGGGTGGTGACGGGACCGTCGTTTGCCTGGAGCAGGAGCATGCCCTGCTCGGCGAGGAGCGGATGGTAGCCCGCGACCAGCGCGCGCAGCGTCGAGCCGTCGTCGGCGCCCTGGAAGCGGTTGTCGATGGTCTGGAGGTTCAGGAGGTAGTACGCCGGGCGCCGGGCGGGGTCCTCGACGTACCGGGCGTTGGCCCGCTGGAGGTAGGGCGTGAAGACGTTGAACGAGCCGCCGCCCATCGGCCGCGGGCGGTAGTTCAGGCCGTTCAGCGCGAGGTAGCCGTGCTCGAAGCCGTAGAAGTCGATCGGGCTGCGCCCGACGATCCGCTGCACCTCCGGGAGGCCGAAACTGGTGCGGTTGACCGCCAGGCGCGCCTCGAGTTCGCGGTGGGTCGCGCCGGGATGCGTGACCGCGGTCCAGGCCTCGCCGGTGAGCGGCAGGACGCGCCGGAGCTGCCACGCGAGGCGACCGACGGGATTTTCCCCGGGCCCGTAGATGGCGAGCCCGATGGTGGCGACGGCGAGCAGGGCCGGCAGCGCCCGGGCGAGCCGGCGGCCGGGCGGCGGAGCGGGCAGGAGCAGCCAGATCGTCGGCGCGGCCGCGAGCGCGTATTGGTAGAAGATGTGGACGTGGCCGTCGGCCCGGACAAAGCCGTGCTTCCACTTGAGGAAGTTGAACGCGCCCACCAGCAGGGCGGCGGCCAAACCCGCGGCCTCCCGGCGGCGGTGCCAGGCGAGGAGGAGGGTCAGCAGCTCCAGCACCACGAGGGTCGCGCAGCCGGTGGCGAACGCGAGCGGCGGCTCGTTGATCGCCATCGCCTCGTTGTAGCCGCGGGAGAGCTCGCTGATGCCGTGGGCGAAGCCGGCGAGGTGCAGCGGGTTCTGCCGGGCCACCAGCCACCAGCCCAGCAGGCCGGCCACGAAGCTGGCCGCCACGAGGAAGAACCGCCGGTACTCCCGCTGCATGACCGCGGGGACCGCCACGAGGCCGATCATCGCGGCGGTGAGGATCAGCAGGGTGCCCTTGCTCAGGGCGAGAAGCGAGAGCAGCACGGCCGCGCCGCACGACCATCCCAGCCGGTCGCGTCGCGGATAGTTCAACACCAGGTACAGCCCGGCCAGCAGCACCGTCAGGTCGTAGACCAGTTCGGCGACGCCGTGCGGCAGCAGCAGCAGGGTCAGGAGCCACAGCCAGCGGAACCACCGGGCCGCCGTCTCCCGGAACTGCCACAGCACGAGGAGCGCGAAACCCGACTTGACCAGCAGTTCCAGCGCGAAGCGGGCCCAGTAGAGCTGGCCGGCGTAGGTCCAGCCATAGAGGATGAAGCCGTAGGGCCCCGCCATCGGGAGGACCTCGGCGCCGTACTGGCGGCCCTCCGCGGTGAAGCTGGCGTAGGTGCCGTAGTTGGAGGCGTCGAGCGTGACGTCGAGGACCGCGCTCGCCGGCGCGAAGAAATACACCGCCAGCGCCGCAGCCGCGAGGAGCCAGCCGGCGGAGCGCAGGCGGGAACCAGCGGAAAGGGTGGCGGCCGGGTTGGTCATGCGGGCGGAAATCTCAGTCGAAGCGCAGGCCGGCCCAGAGCGTCCAGTCGAACGCCGGGTTGTCCTTCGGGCCGGTCAGGTTGCGCAGGATCACGCGCCCTTTCCCGGGCAGGGCGAGGGAGAAGGGTTGCAGGCCGCGGTCCGCGGGCCGGTGCACCGGATCCAGGAAGCGGCGCAGGAGCTCGGTCCGGCGGCCGCCCGGCGTGACGTGCTCGATGACGATCTCCACGCCGTCGGTCTGCTGGGTCGCGGTGTAGGCGTCGGGCGAGAGCCCCACCTCGCCGTGGAAATGCGTCACGGCCAGGTCGGGGTCGAACTCGATCTCGCCCGGCGCATGGATGAAGAAGACCTCGCGTCCGTCGAGCAGCGAGGGACCCCACGGGTGCGGCGACGCGACCCGCGCCGGCCCGAGGCTGAACATGCGGTACCGCGGGTCCGTCGGCACCGCCGCCGGATGCGGCGGCCGCGCCAGCGCGGGCAGTCGTTCGAACGAGACGGTGATGTCGTCCGCGAAGCAGGCCCGCCCGCCGGCCGGCAGCTCCACCGTCAGGGTCCGCGCCGCCGGCGGCTCGGCGTCGCGGCCGGAGAAATAGCCCGTGACCGCGGCCTGCGTGGTCAGGTAGGGCTGCAGCAGGAAACCGTCGGCGCCCATCTCCCGCACGAGCCGAAAGGTCCGGGCGGCGCCGGCGGCGTCGACCACGGTGAGCGCGAGCGCCGGCGGCTTGTAGAAGAACGCCCGGATCTTTCCGAGCAGGCTTGGCCGCACGTCGATTCGAACCCAAAGGGCGCCGGTGTCGCTGGCCGGCACCGTGACGGCGCGGCCGAAGCCGGTGGCCGCGGTCGCGAGCGGCTGGGTGCGGAGCGCCGTCGGCCGCGAGACGCGCTCCCACAGCAGCCAGTCATGCTCCTCGGCGACGAGGGCGTAGTGCGTGAAGACCTGGGCGAGGACCCGGGCGTCGTCGAGCGTCGGCACGCGGTCGTCGATGGTCTGGAATTTCTGCAGCACGAAGCGCGGGCCGCGGTCGGAGGCGTAGAACGCCTCGTTGAGCCGGCCCAGCGCGGGGGTGAAGGCGTAGTAGCCCTGGAAGACGGGCCGTGGCGTGTAGTGCAGCGGGCTGAGCATGGCGATCGACTGCTCGTTCCCGAGCACATCGACCGGCTCCGCGCCCGCGAGCGGCGTGATGCGCGGGAGGGTGCGGGCCGCGCCAAACTCGGCGTACGCGGCGCGGGCGGCGCGGGCGTAGGCGGCCGGGTGGCGGAGCTCGGCGAGGACCGCCAGGTTCTCCACCACGCGGTGGTTCAGTCCGGCCAGCGCCTCGGTGAGCGCGGGCGCGTAGCCCTGCCAGACGCCGGCGACGGACACGGCCGCGAGCGCGAGGGTGAGCCGGCGCCGGCCGGGGGAGGGCGTCTCGCGGAGCAGCGCGGGAAACGCGACGGCCGGGAAGAGGCAGCTGAGGAAATGGGCGAGGACATGGGCGTCGGCCCGGACGAACCCGTGCTTCCAGTTGATGAACGCGGTCACGGCCAGCATGCCGGCGGTGGCGGAGGCGACGGCGCGGTCGCGCTCGGCCCGCCAGTACAGCCAGACGTACCACGCGCCGAGGCCCAGCGCCGCGAGGCCGGTCCAGAACATCGCCGGGCTCTCGGCCAGCGACATCGCGTCGCCGTAGCCGCGGCTGATCTCGACCGACTGCCGGAGGAAGGGCAGCAGCTGGGCGAACGGCTGGCCGAGCAGGTGCCACCCGCCCAGGACGCCGGCGGCGTAGCCGGTGCCCAGCAGCAGGACCGACCGGGCGCCGTCGCGGCGGAACGCCGCCCAGAGGGCGCACCCGACCACGGCGGTCGCGAGGGTGAAATGCGTGAACTTGAACAGCGCGAGGAAGCCGAGGAACGCTGCCAGGCCGGTGGCGCGCAGCACGCGGGTGTGGACCTCCTCGCGCAGGAGCGCCAGGCCCAGCGCGAGGATCGCGACTCCGTGCAGCACCTCGGGAAACGGCGCGACGAGGGTGAGGAGGACGACGTAGTACACGCCGCGACGGAAACCGGCGAGCCGGCGGCCGAGGTTCCACAGCACGCCGGCGAGGGCGGCGTTGCCGAGGAGCATCCACGCAAAGCGGGCGGTGAAGTGGTGCACCGCGGGCGCGGGGGCGATCAGGAAGCCCGCCGGGCCCATCGTGGGCAGCAGGTCCGTGCCGAACCGCAGCCCGTGGTCATGGGCGAAGTCGAGCATCAGCTGCCACGACGCGTCGAGGCCGGGCGCGAGCGTGCGCGGCGGCTGCAGGCACGCGAGCCAGAGCAGGAGGAAGCCGGCGAACTCCACGCGCCGGTCTCGCGGCGGGATCGGGGCGGAAGGGGAGGATGCCGACATGGTGGCGCTCATGACGGACGCGGGCCGCCGCTAGGGCGAGAACTTGACCTCGGACCAGTAGGACCAGTCGAACGCGACATCGTTCGCCGGGCCGGGACCGGTTCGGAAAACCAGGTGGCCGCCGGGCTCCGGCAGCGTGAGATCGAAGGACTGGGTGCCGCGGTCCTTGGGAACGGTCAGGGGCTGGAGCAGCCGCTGGAACTCGACGCTGACCTCGCCGTGGCTGTTGACCCACTCGATCGTGAACTCGACCCCGTCGGTGGTGTTGCCGTTGGAGTAGGCGTTCTTCACCAGGCCGAACTTGCCGGTGACGTGCCGCGCGTCCTTGGCGAGGTCGAACTCGATCTTGCTCGGCGGATGGGCGAGGAGGACCTCGCGGTTGTCCTCGATCAGGATGTCCGTCGGGTAGGGCGCCGAGACATTGACGGGCGGCTGGCTGAAGGTGCGGAAGCGGACCTCGGGACGGGAGTTTTCCTGGCTCTTGGACCGGCCGAACGGCGGGAGCTGGTAGATCCGGACCCCGATGGTCGGCGCGAAGAATTTCCGCAGGGCGGGATCAAGCTCCACCGAGAACCAGAAGACGCGCGGCCCGAGCCCGCCGCCCTGGAAGGAGCGGATGTTGTAGGTGTTCGTGAAATGCGGGTAGAGGAGGAAGCCGGCCCCGGCCATGTTGCCGACGAGGCGGTACGTGCTCAGCTGCGCGGTGCCGTCGTTGACGGCGATCTTGAGCTGCGGCGGCTTGTAGAAGGCGTCGCGGATCCGCCCGAGCAGCGACGGCCGGATGTCCAGCTCGCACCACACCGGCGCGTCGCCGACGATCGGGCTCTTCACCTGCTCCCCGAACTTCACCTCCGCGCTCGAGAGCAGGGTCTTCGTGTCCAGCGAGGCGTCCGGCGGGTTGCGCTTCCAGAGGAGGAAATCGCGGTCCTCGAGAATGTAGGAGTAATGGTGGTAGAGGTAGCGCGTGACGAGCGAGTCGTCGAGCGACGGCAGGCGGTAGTCGATCGTCTGGACCTTCTGGAGCACGTACTCGGGCGCGCGGTCGGAGCGCATGAACGCCTCGTTGAGGCGCTGGAGTCCCTTGGTGTAGGGGAAGTAGCTCTGGAACACCGGCCGCGGCCGGTAGTTGAAGCCGTTAAAGATCGCGTAGGCCTGCTCATTGCCGACGATGTCGATCGTCCGGTCGTGGACCACGGAGCGGACCGCGGCCAGCTGGTGGATGCCGCTGACCTCGGCGAACTCCTCGCGGGCGAGCCGCGGGAGCTGCGGGAAGGCGGCGACCTTGGCGAGGTTGTCCTTCACGCGAGCGTTGAGGGCGGCGGCGGCGTCGGCGAGCGTCATGGCCGAGGCCAGCCAGATGCCGGCCAGCGAGCATCCGGCCGACAGCAGCAGGAGGGTGCCCTTCGTGCGCCGGTTCACGCCGTTGTCGCCGAGCAGGAGGGGGCCGGCGAGGACGAGGAAGAGGCAGACGAAGAAATGGGCGAGGACGTGGCCGTCGGCGCGGACAAAGCCGTGCTTCCAATTGAGGTACGAGGCCGCCGCGGTGATCGCGAGCCCGGCGAGCGCCCGCGGGCGGTCGGTGGCCCGGGCCAGGACCAGCGCGTAGTACAGGACGAGCCCGCCCAGGGCGCCCAGGCCGAGAACCAGGACCCGGTCCGGCCCGTCGACCGACATCGCGTCGCCGTAGCCCCGGCTCACCTCGAGCGAGTGGGCGAGATAGGCGGGCAGGTTGCCCAAGTGCTGGCCGCACGCGGCCCAGCCGCCGAGGAACCCGGCGGCGAAGCCGCCGCCGATGAGCCCGACCTCGGGCCAGCGGCGCCGCCAGGCGTAGTGCGCGACGACGGCCGCGACGGCGAGCCCGGCGAGGAGGAGATTGGTGAACTTGACGAGCGCGAGGACGGCCAGGAACAGCGCGAGCAGGACCGCGAGCCACCGCCGCCGGACGATCGGCTCATGCAGGAGGGCGAGGGCGTACAGCAGGATGGCCACCATGTGGACCACGTCCATGTACCCGAGGCCGAAGGCGAGCAGGTAGGCGTAGAACATCCCCTTTCGCCAGCCAGGCATCTGCCGGGCCAGCAGGTAGAGGGAAAAGGCGAGCAGGCCGTGGGCGACGACCTGCCAGACCAGGTGGTGCCAGTAATGGACCCCGATGTTCGTCGAGGGCAGGAGATAGCCGAGCGGGCCGTAGGTGAAGACCAGCTCGGGACCGAACTGCAGGTGGTGGGCCTCGGCGTAGCCGAGGACCATGC
>CAZUQB010000027.1:0-15640 GCA_964622405.1 uncultured Opitutaceae bacterium
GGAGGCCTTGCGCTTGTGGAAGAGGATGTTCTCGCACTGCCGGCACTCCACCAGCCTGTCCCCGGCGCGATACGAACTGGCCGTGGGTCCGGACTTCAGGTTCTTGGCCACGATCTTGAGGGCTCGGCTGAGTTTCATGATGGCGAAGGTTGTACCCGAATCGGGTGGGCCGCGCGATTACAGAAAGGCCGCGGGTTTCCTCAAGGCGCCGCCTCTGGACCCTCCGGAAGGGACAGGCTATATCTGGACCTACGACGCCGGCCTGTGAGCCACCACCTGGCCGGGACCGTTGCGAATCTTTGCCGCCTTTTCTTCACGGCCGCAGGCGCTGGAAGTTGAAATTGGGATCGGGCCACGCCTTCGCGAATCAGCGACTGTGGCGATAATTCGCGCTTGGCCGCGCAGCGTGCCAAGCCGGGACGGCGGTCAAAGTTTCGTACCCGCGGCCCGGTCAAGAGTCGCGAGTTCAAACCGCCAGGGCGCTTCGAATCTGCGCGCTATACTCCGGCACCGCCCCCGGCCGCGAGGCCACGTACGCGCCGAGCAGATTGCCGCGACGCGCGGCCTCAAAGGGATCCCCGGTCTCGCAATAGTGGGAGAGAAAGGCGGCCCCGAAAGCATCGCCGGCGCCCACGGTGTCGGCGACTTTTACCGCTGCCGTGGGCAGGTTTCGCGATTTGCCGGCAACATGAACGGTGCAGCCCTTGGAGCCCTTCGTGACACAAAGCACCTCCACGGGAAAATCCCGCATCAGCCGGCCCGCCAATCGTGACTCCGCCAGGGCGACGTCATAAAGGCGGCGCGCAACCTTCGGCACCTCTTCCTCGTTTAGCTTCACAATGGTGCTGCACTCCAGCGAGTGGCGCAAAGTCTCCCGCGGATAGAAATCCATGCGGATGTTCACATCAAACAGGACGATCCGCGCGCGAACCCGCCGGAGCACCTCTCGCAACGTCCGCCGGGTCACCGGGCCGGCCTGTTGCCAGGTGCCAAAGGCGATCGCATCAAAGCGTGCGGCTTGCAGGCGACGCAGGGTCGCCTGGTTCAGGGTGATGTAGTGATATGCCGGACCTTGGGGCAGCGTGAATACTGGACTGCCGTCGCGGCCGACGTCCGCTTTGGCCCAGCCGGTTGCACGGCGACGGTCGCGCTGCACGAACCGGGTATCCAGTCCGATGGATCGCATGACCCGCATCGCCCGACGCCCGCGCACGTCGGACCCAATCCGGGTGAGGAGGCTGGCGGCGCCACCGAGCCGCACCACGTGCGCTGCAAGGTTGAATGGAGCACCGCCGATGTGCTCTTCGTCCCGAATGATGTCCCAGACTATCTCGCCTACCGCCAGAACCCGACAACTCATGTGGCTTCCAGTTGTTTTTGAATGCGTTCGAGGGAAATGCCGTTGGTCTCGGGCATGAAGAAGATCACCCAGAACAACTGCCCAACGCAGCAAATGGCATAGAACGCAAAGGTGAGCGACCCTGAAACTGCGGTGAACATGGGAAAGGTCCAGGAGACCAGCGCGGCCATGACCCAGTGGGTCAGGCAGCCGAGGGCCTGGCCGCGGGCCCGCACCTGGTTGGGGAAAATCTCGCTGATGAACACCAACATGACGGCGCCCTGACCGAAGGCGTGCGAGGCAATGAACATCACGAGACCCGCGAGCAGCAATTTTCCGCTGCCGGCCGTGGCGAAGGCATAGGTCACCACGCTGAGGCTGACGATGTAGCCGATGGAGCCGACCAGCATGAGACGCCTCCGTCCCATGTGGTCGATGACCGCCATGGCGGCCATGCTGAACACGAGATTGACGAACCCGATCACGATCGACTGCTGCAGGGCGTCGGCGGAGCCGTATCCGGCCATCTCGAAGATGTGCTTCGTGTAGTAGATGAGCGCATTGATGCCCGAGAGCTGGTTGAACATCGCAATCGCGATCGCGAGCAGGATGGGCCGGCGGTAGCGGGCGCAATAGAACGGCGGCCTTTCCGCCTGGGGCTCGGGCCGGTCGAGGGATTCCTGGATGGCGCGGATTTCCTCCTCGAGATCGCCGGTGTCCGTGCCGCAACGCGTCAGGACGGCGCGAGCCTCGTCGAGGCGCCCGCGTGCGACCAGCCAGCGCGGACTCTGCGGGGTCAGAAAGAGCAGGAAGAAAAACGCGGCCGAGGGCAGGGCCATCACGCCGAACATCCAGCGGCACTCCACCGCTCCCAGCTGCAGCTTGGCGATGGCGTAGTTTGAAAGGTAGGCGGCCAGGATGCCGCCCACGATATTGAACTGAGTGACGGCCACGAGTCGGCCGCGATATTTGGCGGGTGAGATCTCCGCGATGTACATCGGGGACACCACGGAGGCTCCGCCCACGGCGATGCCGCCGAGAAATCGAAAGAAGACAAACGACCACCAGTCCCAGGCGAACGCGCAGCCGATCGCGGACAGGAAATAGAGCACCGCGAGCACAAACAGCACTTCGCGGCGTCCCACGACATCGGACGGCCGCCACACCGCGATTGAGCCGACGATCGTGCCGATGAGGGCGGTGGCGACCGTGAAGCCGAGCGTGAAATCGGTCAGGGCAAACTCGTGCTTGAGCCAGTCGGTGGTGCCGGAAATGACGGCCGTATCAAAGCCGAACAGAAATCCGCCCAAGGCCGCCACGATGACGGAGCCGACGAGGGCGCGGCTGGGTTTGGCCGGGGCGGGCGGTTGGCCGAGGTTCGGACGATGGGTTTGGTCGTGCGATGCATTCATGGCGATGGTGGGCAATCGGCGCCAATGGGATCCGATGCGCCCTTGGGGTTGGGGGTGCGCTGGCGATCAGCCTGCCCGGCCGGGTATCCGTCTGGCCTCGGGCAGGCCTAGAATGGGTTGAGGCGGATTAGGCCTGCGGTGGCTCGGGGTGGCCTCGGGGTTGGATGGTTACAAATGAAGCCACGGGAACCCTCAGGGCGTCGGGTCCGACTTCTTGCGCATGGCCAGATGCGCCCGATCGGATCCGTCGTGGAAACTGCCGAACCACTTGTCGAGGGGAACCAAGCCATCGCCGAAGTTCACCGTGTGGTAGCGGTGGTGGAGATAGTGCATGTAGTTGTGATTCGGAATTCGTGTTCCGCCCGGTACCACGATTTCATCGAACCCGGAATGCCCCTGCGCCGGGGTCAGCCCGGTGTGCAGCAGGTTGTAGATCGCGTGGACTGGGTGGGACGGCACGACCCAGTGAACCAGCACCACGCTGAAATAGACCAGGTGCTCGATCGGGTGCATGGCCAGACCCGACCAAGGGCCGATGTTGACGTTCTTGTGGTGCAGATAGTGCACCGTGTCGTACAGCGGCTTCCAGTGGATGAGCCGGTGGATCCAATAGAAATGAAACAGCCGCCAGACCGGAATCGCGAGCAGCAGGAGCGCGCTGTAGACGGGCCTCTGCGTCAAATCCACGTAGGGCAGGAGATGATTGGCATAGGCCCACAGCAAGACGACCTCGTAGGCCGTCCAGAAAGTGCAGCCGCTCGCGATGCTCCAAAAGACATTGTCGAGGACCTGGTTCCGAAACAGGAACGCCTGGTTGCTCCTGCTGGGCCAGTTGGCGTTGTATTTGAAGTGACGACCTTGGGCCCGCTGGATGTACAGCCGCAGGTGCAAGAGCCCGGCAAACACGACTAGAATGGCGAGATTGCGCAGGTAGACGAGAGCGATCCAGCCAACGTGGAACTCCGTCATTTTCGCCAGATCCGGCGTCCAGTACCACCACGTGACAAAGGCTAGGGTAAAATAGAATATATTCCACGGCAGCAGATAGCCGCCGGAGCCGAACAGCCACCGGAGGAACGCCACGGGTCGCGGGGGCCAGATGAAGATGGGCGCGGGCTCCAGTTGCGCTGCCGGCCGCCACTCGCCGCGGGCGTCGCGCGGTCCACTGTCGGGCTCGGATTGGGTGATCTCAGGTTTGCGCGTCATCGGGGTTCTGGTCGTGCAGCAGCTGATCTTGAATCAGGGAACGGAAGGCCGGGATCTGCCGGTCAAGCGGGGCGGGTTGCCCAAAGATCGATGACGAGCCGCACACGAGAATGTCGGCTCCTGCCGCAATCATGCGGGCGGCGCTGGCCGGCGACACCCCGCCGTCGATCTCGATCTGGATGTGCGGGTGCTCCCGCAGCATTTTCCGCGTGTTCGCGATCTTCGCCATGCTCTGCGGAATCAGTTTGTGCCCCACGATGCCGGGGTTGATCGCGAGCAGGAGCACCAGCTCGATGTCGGGCAGGACGTGTTCGAGCGCCGCCAGGGGGGTTCCGGGATTCAGCGCGACTCCCGCCCGGCCACCGGCCTCCCGGATCAGGCGAATCACCCGGTCGAGGTGCGGGGTCGCTTCCGCATGGGGCACGACGATGTCCGCGCCGGCTTCAACGAACAACTCCACGTAGCGTTCCGGCGACTCGATCATCAGGTGCACGTCCACCGGCAGCGCCGTGCGTTGCTTCACGGCCCGCAATTGCTCCGGGTAAAGCCCCAGACGCGGCACAAACTGGCCGTCCATCACGTCAAAATGCAGCGCGTCGATCCCGCCTCGCTCCAGCAACGCAAGGTCGGAGCCCAACGCCAGGTGATCGCCGCAGATCAGCGAGGCCGACAATTGGAACTTCCGGCTCATTCGAGGTTGGAATGCCGGGCCTTCATGGAATCGCCCGTCTCGCCGAGTTCCTGCATCAGGACCAAGACCAGGGCATCGAAGAAGACCTGAAGGCACTGCTCATTCAGGGTGGTCATGGGCTGGCGCGAAGCTCCGGAGCCGCGCGTGACCTTCGACGGGGCCGGGATCCGGACGACATGGTCGGCGATCCGGCCCATCCGTGAGTCGGGATTGGCGGTCACCAGCACGAGGGTAGTCCCGGCCCGTTTGGCCGTCTCTGCCAGGCAGGCGATGGTCGGCGTTTCACCTGATCCCGAGGCCACGATCGCGAGGTCATCCGGGCCAGTCGACGGGACGCCCATGTCGCCTAGCGCGTACGCGGTGAGCCCCAGGTGACTCAGGCGCATGGCAAAGCCCTTGGTGGCCAGACCGACCCGGCCGGCGCCGATCGTCACAATCCGCCGGCTCGTACGAATCAATGCGACCAGCCGCTCAACCGGCTCCTGCTCAACCTGCCGCAGCACCCCGGTGATCTCGCGCAAGGCCAGCCGGATCTCGTCCTGGATGGGGCGAATCGATCGCCGCGCCAGACGTGATCGGGTCCCGCCGGTGCGAGTTCCGGGGAAAACATGCCGTTCCGAGACCGCAGCCGGAGTGGTCGCCGGTTTCTTCCAAGAGGCGCGGAAATCGTCCACTCGTAGTGACGGCATGCGCCAAGACTATAAATTCGGGCGGAAGTTGGGAATTGGGCAGTTGATCTTTCGCATACAGTAAATGCCGGAAATGGCCCGCAAGTGATCAACCTCCGCCTCCGGTCCGGTCACGCGGCGCGACCTTTGCATTTTCAGGCCGGCCCGGTTTCCCCAATCGATTGGCAGGGATGTCTTTCGAGTCCGACTCATCAACGGATTCGCCTCCCCATTGAGCAAAGCCAATGAGCCGAAAGGGGCACTGCAGATCCGGAACCTGGCCGCCCGGCTACAGTCGAGCTGTCCTCCTGCGCGCCGTTGGCCGTGACTGGGCCAATGCTGCGAGTCAGGCATGTAGCATGTGATTAATGCTCCTAATCCACGAACTGCAGGGAATGAAGAATTTCTTGTCCCGGCTCACGCCTTCGCCGTCACGGTGGCGATTCTTCGACTGGAGCGGTGCGCCAAGCCCGGCGGCTGACGAGGATCAACCCGGCGGCCGCCGCAATCGTTGCGAGGGCCAGCGCCGTCACGCCGGCGAGCGGACTGGCCCAATGCTGTTCGGCCCAGGCGCGGAGATTCGGCGCGAGAAATCCACCGGCGGCGCCGAGGGAGTTCACCAAGGCAATGGCGGCGGGGGCTTGGGCGGGCCCGAACGCCCGGGTCGCGTAGCCCCAGAATACCGGCTGGCAGCCAATGAATCCGGCTGTCGCGATGCAGAGAGCAGTCAATCCGACGGCCGGGGTCGCGTGCGTGGAAAAGGCGATTCCCAACGCCGCGCCAGCCAGCGCGACGGCGCCGACGATCCCGCCACTGCGGGTCGCGTTCGCCAGTCGCGGAAGCACGTAGGCCGCCGCGAGCGCGAAGATCCACGGAATGGCACTCACCATGCCGACCACCACGCCCGCCTCGCGGCCAAGCAGGTTCGCTACCTGAGTGGGGAGATAGAACGTCACCCCGTAGACGCTGACCTGAATCAGCAGGTAGGTTCCGCCAAAGAGGATGGTCGGGGCGACCGGCAATCGCAGCGAAGGGTGAGCCGTCGGCGATGCGGCGCCGGTGGGCAGGTGCAAGGCCGCTCGCTCCGCGTCAGAAAGCCAGCGCGCCGCATGGGGCCCGTCCGGCAGCCAGCGCCAAACCGCCAGCCCGGCGACCACGGCGAGCAGGCCCTCGACCAGGAGCATCCATTGCCAGCCGCCCAGACCGCCCGTGCCGCGCAACTCGAGCAGCGCTCCGGAAAGCGGGCCGCCCAGGATCTGGGCGAGCGGCGCGCCGAAGTAGAAGAGTCCCATCGCGGGTCCGCGCTCGGAAGGCGGATACCAGCGGGTCAGGTAATAGATGACACCCGGGAAAAATCCCGCCTCCGCCACGCCGAGCAGGAAGCGGAGGAAATAAAACGTCCGGACCGACTCGACGAACATCATCCCCGCGCACACAAAACCCCACGTGACCATGATGCGCGCAAACCAGCGCCGGGCGCCGACTCGGGCGAGAAGGAGGTTGCTCGGCACCTCGCAGATCGCGTAGCCCACGAAGAAGATGCCGGCGCCGAAGGCATACGCAGCTTCGCCAAAACCCGTTTCGCGCAGGAACTCCTGCTTCGCATAGCCCAGGTTAACGCGGTCGAGAAACGCGATCACGTACAGGATCATCAGCGCCGGGAGCAGCCGGCGGGTGATTTTCCTCAAGGCGGACTCCAGCGGCTCCGCGGTGGCTGGCCGCGCGGAGTCGTCGCGCGCGCTGAGGCGACCCGTTCCGGATTCCACGTTACGCGGTGGGAAACGGCCGGCTCCACTTGAGCGCGGGATTCAGCTCCACGCCGAAGCCGGGCGCATCGGAGACCGTCACGTGGCCATCGACCGGCACCGTCTCGTTGGTGAAGAGCGGCGAGAACATCGGGACAATCCGGTCCGCCTGCGGCGCCATCATCAGGAATTCCGAAAACGGCGTCGCATCGCTCGCGATCGCGAAGTGGTAGCTGTACACGGAGGAACCATGCAGCACGCACAGCCGATTGCGCGCGGAGGCGAGCGCCTTGATCTTCAGGAGCTCCGTCATGCCGCCGCACCAGTGAATGTCGGGCTGCACGATGTCGACGCCGGTGCCCAGGAGTTGCTCGAATCCCCAGCGGGTGTACTCGTGCTCACCGGTCGCGATCTGGATGGGATGGCTGCGCTGCTCCACGAGCTGGCGGTAACCGGCATAGTCATCCGGCGGCAGGCACTCCTCGATCCAGCGGAAATTGAAGGGCCGCAGCCCCTCGATCAGCCGGAGTGAGTAACTGGGCGTGAGCGCCATCCAGCAGTCGAAGGCCAGCATGAAGTCCGGGCCGACCCGGGCGCGCATGTCCGCGGCCAGCTCGAGGTTGGCGCGCAAGCCCTCGTCCCCGTGTGCGGGCCCATAGGGCAGCGGCAGCTTGCCGCCGATGAATCCCATCTGCTGGGCGAGATCGGGTCGCGGTCCCGTGGCGTACATCGGCTGGCGCGGACGGATTTGTCCGCCGATCATCGCGAAGACCGGCTCCTGGCGCAGCTTGCCCAACAGATCCCAGACGGCGCAGTCCACGGCCGAGATCGCGTTAATGACCAGGCCCTTTCTGCCGTAATACAGCGAGGCGTGGTACATCTGGTCGAACATCCGCTCGAGATTGTGCGCCGGCTGCCCGACCACGAAGCGGCGGAAATGCTTCTCGATCAGATAGGCCGCGGGCACCCCGCCGGTTGTCATGGCAAACCCGACCGTGCCGTCGCTCGCTTCGACCTCGACGAGCACGGTGCCGAGAACGTCGATGCCGAAAGAGGTGCGGGTCTGCTGATACTCCGGGTACTTGCTCATCGGCGTCGCGATCACGGTGCTGTTGATCCAGTGACCCGTGGGCTTGGCGTGATAGTCGCCGCCCTGATCGGCGCCGTCCTGCACGAGTGCGCGAAGCGCAATGATTTTCTTCATGGGTAGGGGGAACGCTTGGTGCGAATGGGGTCGGGCACCGCTCCGGCGATCGGCCACCGCGTTGGAATCGGGCGCCTGGCGCCGCGCGGGATCGCTGCCAGTCTTGTTCCGGAGGCGTGAAACCGTGGCAAGTCCCAATCGCGCGCCGCCGGCGGCGGAGAAGGGGGACGCAAGTGTCCCGTGATTTGGACCCGTCTCCCCGGCTATCGCTGGCGCTGTGACTGCGGGGCGGGCGGAGGCGTTGGTCCAGGAGTCTTGGGTGGCTGGCTCGGCGCCTTGTTGGGTTCAACCACCATCGGGATGCCGACCTTCACGTGGCCCTCGGGCAGGGCGCTCGACACGGTGACTTCCTCCTTGTCGATGACCCGGTCGAAATAGACCGCGCCGGCGCGGAGCATCTTTTCCATCAGGGCATTCAGGTCCTGGTCGGCGTCGTCGGTGTTGATGGTCGTGCGCCAGTATTGCCGCGGCTTCTGTTTCTTTTCCCCGGGCTTTCGTGGCTCCGGGTACTTCCAGGCCGTGATGTTGATGATGAGCTTCTCGCTTTCGGCCCGCTGTGCCTTTTCGTCAAAGAAGGCGTCCTTGTGGCGGATAATGTCCTTCGGGACGCCGACAATCGTCACGGTCGGCGCCCCGCCGCCAGTCACGCCGTCGACGCCGCCGTAGGGGTTGATCGTGCCGTCATCGAGGTACGGATTCTGCAGCCAGCCGCGGCCGTAAAGGACGGTGAGGAGTATCTCCGGGACCGTGCCCTCCGGCGCCTCGCGAAATCCGTGGTCGGTCAGCACCCGCCGGAGGTTCTTGAGCAGCATGTACTCGTTGACCGGCCGCACGAGTTTGTTCTCCGGGTTGTCGATCTGCTCAATGGAGACGATGGCGTACACCTTGCCGTGCTCGACCAGGGGTTCCCGGCCGAGGCCCTTGAATGGCCGATCCACGTCGGACCGCACGTTGATGTTGTATTCAACCTCCGCGCCCAGGGCCCGTGCGCCCGGGAGCAGGACCAGCCCGCCCAGGGCCAGGGCCAAGGGAGCCCGGCTGAGTCCGGCGATCCACAACCTGAAAGCGGTAAGTCCAAACAACGCGATGCGGCTCGAGTGCATATGTCCTTAGATGCACGAAAGCCGGAAATCAGTTACAGCGCCATCACAACCCATCCGGTCGGGTCGGTTCTGCTGCGAACTTGGCGCGCTTCTCCGGAAAGCCCGGTATCCTGCACTCGTCGCCGGCCGGGATCCCGGCTCGACTGAGGCGGCGGCCGGGCTTCACCGCACAATTCACCGCCCTTCGGGCTTTGGACCCTTGCCGTGGCCCCGGCCATGGTCGTCGCGGTCGTCGTCGTGGCGGCGGTCGTGGTCGTTCCTGAACTTCACCTTGGCGAAGTAATTCGCCGGGTAGTAGGCGACGACCTTCTCATGAAAGAGGTACGGCCGGTCGGTCTCGAGTTTCAGCGAGACGGCGCGGCCGAAGTCGATGCGGATGCCGTCGGGCAACCGGGTGCCCACCCGCCAGCCGCCGCCTTCGAGATAGAACCACATGTGGTCGGACGGGCGATAGTAGACGTCGCAGCCCGGATAGTAGTAGTAGGCGCGACTGCGACGATACCAGTGCGTCTCGGCCCACGGTGGCGGCATGGCCGGACCGGGCTGTTCCACCACGACCACCTCTGGCGGAGGCGGAGGCAGGGCGCGGCCGAGCCGGATCTCGGCCGCCAGGCCCACTTCGAGTTGCGCCCGGGCCGCGGGCGCGAGGCTGGCGACGGCAAGAGTCAGGAGGAGAGGAAGGCGTGAGTTCATGCCAGCTTGGACCGCCGAAGCGCCTTCTGGTTGCGCACCCGAAGCGCCTTTGGATCAGGCCCTCAGGGATTTGGTCGCACAACTGCTCAGCGCAGTTCCTTCCGAATCACCAGTTTCAAACCCGACCAGACCGCATCGACGGCGCAGACCTTGATGTCGACGAAGCCAAGCGGCAGAGCCGCCTCGCGGATTGCGTCCTCGGTCACATCCGTCGCCACGCCCGACGCCTTCTTGGGCCACGAGACCCAGACTGCGCCGTCCGACGCGATGGCCTTCCGCAGGGCCTTCAGACGCGCCATGAGTGAAGTGCGGCTGAGGACAAACAGATGGACGAGCCTTGTCTCCCGGGAGACGCGTGACTGCCACGCGGGCGCCACGTCAGCCGGCAACTCCAACGAGCGAACGTAGTCAGCGGGCGCCGATTCCGTGTGAGCCTTGATGCCGGGCTGGTAACCGAGCTTCTTCCAGAGAGGTGTGCCAGAATATCCAGCCATGGGGTATGCGAATGGTCGCGGTGGCCACAAAGAGGAGCGTCAGCGCCCGAGGCAAGCCAACGAGGTCGACTCCTAGAGGATGGCTCAACACGTTGGTCGATTTCGCCGGCCTCCAAAATGCCGGAGAAGCCCGACTGCCGAGGGAGCTTGCGCGCCAGCCGATTGACTCGGGCCGGGTCACGGGTTGCAAGGGACAGACTTTCTACGTCGGCTGCCACAATTGCGGGGTCATGGGATGCGGCACACACCTAGGACCTAGGGTGAGCTCGTCGTTAGTTTGTACTTAATTGGGTCACTGGACAGCCACCCGCACCGGCGCGAGAGTCGGCACGCAGGAACGCTGCCGCCGCAGTGAATGGCTTTCTCGTGATCCCCCTTCAATCAGCTCGCTCTGCCGCGCCCGTGTCTGACTCCGGCGGTGTGTCGGATTGTGCCCGCCTTGCGCCAGGTCGGTGTCGGCCAACTTGGAGGGCGGGGCGATGAGGCGGCTGGGTCACTTGCTGTGGACCTTGTTGCTAGCGGTGGCGGGCGGGCCTTTGCTCGTCGGGAGCGAGGTCTGGATCTTGCGGGATGAGCTTTCCAGGGCGCCTGCAGTCGGCGGTTCACCGTGGGTCGCCGGGTTGGCCGCGGCCGGGGTCACGGCCCGCGAGATCGGTCCCGAGGGTTTGGCGGCGCGGCTTGGGGCCGTTTCGACGCCGGGCTCGATCCTGATTTTGGCCCATGCGCCCTGCTTTCCCGCGGATGCGGTGCCGGCGCTGCTGGGATTTTTGGGTCGGGGCAATCACCTGATCGCGGTCTCCGGTCCACCGTTCCATCGGCTCATGACCCGCCGCGATGGTCGCTGGGTCGACGTCGAACGAGGCGCCGTCTCGACGCCTGTCCTCGAGGCGCTCAGCCCGCACTACAAGCTGTTTCCGGTTCGAGCGACCGCGCTGGCGGTGCCCGGCACCGCGACTCCCGTGCCGTTCACCGGGACGGTCATGGCTCCGTTGCCCCGGGCGCCGGGACTTGGCGCCGAGGCCGCGCGGAAATGGCGGCAGATCCCGCTGGCGTTCGCGCTCGATGCGGACGGCGCGAAACGCGGCCTCGCCGCCCAGCTCTTCCTCAACAGCGGCGGCGAATATGCCGGATCGGTCTGGGGTTATCTCGGGCTGGATCCGGCCGACGTGGAGCGCAACCCGGCGTGGTGCACGGCGCAGCTGGTCGAGATGGTGCGACGGATCCAGGGCGGGCTCTTCCTCGCCAATGCTGGCGCGAAGGCCTTTGCCGTCGCGGACGGGGAGCCCCTTGCGCTCGCGGCGTATGTGAGTGTCCTGTCCGCCTCGTCCGCGCCGGTGGAGATTGGATTCACCGTCAAGGCTGGCACACGAGTGGTGCATCGGTCGGCCAAGCTGCTCCCATCCTGTCCGGCCGGCGCGCCCAAGCCCGAGCTGGTCGAGGGTGAGTCGCTGGTCCTGCCGGCCGGCGAGTACGAGGTGACCACGACGCTTGCGCGCGGCGGCACGACGATGGATGCGATCACGCAGCCGTTCCGGGTCATCCACCATGGGCCGCTGCCGCCCGACGAAATCGTGGGCGTGGCCAACGGTGAGTTCAGGCTCGGCGGACAATCGTGGGCTCCGTTTGGGATCAACTATTGGCCGCGATATGTGGTCGGTCTCGAGGCGGGCGATTTCTCCGACGCCCAATGGGATCCGGCCCTGTACGATCCGGAGGTGGTCGAGGCGGACCTGGCACTGGCCGAGAGGATGGGGTTGACCATGATCAGCATTCAGTACAACCGGCTTGGGCAGGCGGGTCCGGTGATGGACCTCCTGGCGCGGGCGCGCCAGCACCGGCTCCGCGTGCACGTCTTTGTGCCGGGGCTCGAACCGCTGAAGCCGGATTTCCCGCGCGCCGCGGCGCTGATCCGCGCGGCGCATCTGGCGGAAAGCCCGGCACTCTTCGCGTACGATCTCGGCTGGGAAGTTCGGGCCGGACAGCGGGGCGAACGGGTGGCGTGGGATCGGGCCTGGCACCAATGGGTGACCGACCGCTACGGCAGTCTCGCGGCCGCCGAGGCGGACTGGGGTTTCACACCGGCACGCGAGGGCGGAATCCTCGTCGGGGCGAGCGACGTGCAGCTGAAACAGGACGGCCCCTGGCGGATCTACGTCGCCGCCTATCGCCGATTCTGGGACGACACCATCAGCCGGGGCTACCGGGAGGTCCGGGCCTTCGTCCGCTCGCTCGATCCGCATCACCTGCTCGGGGCCCGCAGCGGTTTCGGCGGCACCGGCGCCGAGTGGATCGCGGAGTACCTGCCGTTCGACCTGGCCAGCGGGGCGAAGCACCTCGATTTCATCTGTCCGGAGCATTACGAGAACCCGCCCACGCGGCGGGAATTTCTCCGCGGCGCCTTCACGACGGCCTACGCGCGGTTCGTCAGCGGCGGCAAGCCGGTCTACTGGGCCGAGTTCGGCCGTCCCGTGGCGTGGCAGGTCGCCGCGGTCGACTACGACGTGGATCCCGCGCCGACCGCCCTGCGGCCGCAGGCCGACTATTTTCGCGAGGTCGTCGCGATGGTGCGGGAAGGCGGGGCGAACGGTTGCGCGGGGTGGTGGTGGCCAGCCGGCTACCGCGTCGATGAGCGGAGCGATTTCGGGATTGTCCGTCCGGACGGTTCCCTGCGTCCGGCCGGCGAGGAACTCGCGCAGGCTGCACCGACGTTCGCCGCGCCGCGGGCCGCCGTGCCGGCCGTCGGCGAACTGGCCCTCGACCGCGACCTATACGTCACGGGATACGCCGGCGTCTACGCGGCCCACAGCCTGGCCTACGCGGACGCGCTGGCCGCGGGACGGGTGCCGCGCCTGCGCACCGGCGGCACCGGCACGGACTCAACCGGCGTGCCGCTGGTGGCGGTGGGCAATCGGCCGGGCAATGGCCGCAATCCGCCGAAGTACCTCAATGCCGAGTTCAATGTCCTGTGCGTGAACGGCCGCGCGGTGCGCGATGGCGGCGCGGTGACGGTGGAGCCGGGCCGCCCGGTGGCCATCGAAGCCTCGGTGGGCAACACCGCGGAGGCCAGCTGGCGGGCGTGGCCGGCCGCGTCCACCGGAGGCGTCTTCCTGGTGGCGCGCTGGGACCGCGGCGAGGCGCTTGGCGGCATCGAGCGTGACACGCCGTTCCTCGCGGACGCGCGCGTGCCGTCATTCGGGATTGCGCCGCGGCTGGATCGGGCCGAGGTGGTGAGTTTCCGGATGACTGCGCAGGGTCGGACCGACTTCGGCGAGGTGATCCGCGTGACGCTGCAACCCGCCCGGCCACCAATTTCACCTTCAGCAAATCCCGAAAAACCAAAATGAGTCACTCCTCCCTGCTTCCCTTGCTTCCGGCGTTCTGCCTCCTGCCCGGCCTGGCCGCGATCGCCAGCCCGGCGCCTGCGCCGTTTCCCGGCGGCGAGGAGGCCGACATCTGGGTGCTGGCCGGCCAGTCGAACATGCAGGGCTACGGCCTGCTGAGCGGGCCGCCGAAGCTGAACCCGCGAGTCATGGTGTTCGGCCTGGACAACCG
Source organism: uncultured Opitutaceae bacterium (assembly GCA_964622405.1). Taxonomy (GTDB): domain Bacteria; phylum Verrucomicrobiota; class Verrucomicrobiia; order Opitutales; family Opitutaceae; genus Opi-474. Next base: position 14,108 of record CAZUQB010000027.1, read on the forward strand.
GTGGATGCCGCCGGTCCCGCCGACCCACCGGGTTTACACCGCGGCCGCGCCGGTCTATCAGGCCACGATCCGGGAGAAGAATCCGGGCATCACGGACGAGGCGTGGAAGACGATGGAGGAGGGTGAGCGCAAGTCGCCGTCCAACACCACGGGCCCCGACCGCACGTTTGCCGAGGCGATCGTCGACGCGACCGGGCGGCGCGTCGGACTGCTCCCCTGCGCGCTGGGCTCGACCTCGATGGCGGACTGGGACCCGGCGAAGCTCCAGCAGGGAGACCGCTCACTGTATGGGACCATGATCGAGCGGATCAGGCGGGTGGGCGGACGCGTGAAGGGCGTGCTGTGGTACCAGGGCGAAAGCGACGCGGGCAGCGGGCCCACGCTCGCAGCGTTTCCGGCGGCGTTCCTCAACCTCGTGGACAGCCTGCGCCGCGACACCGGGATCGCGGACCTGCCCTTCATCTATGTCCAGATCAGCCGGTTTGCCCTCGAGAACCAGGAGCTCGCGCCGAGCTGGGACGCGCTGCGGGAGCAGCAGCGCACGCTGGCCGGCCAGCGGAAGAACCTGTGGGTCGTGCCTGCGATCGACCTTCCCCTGGACGACCTGATTCACATCGGGGCGTCGGGACAGGCCCGGCTCGGCCGGCGGATGGCGGAGGTGGCACTCACGCATGTATACGGGATCCCGGGGCACGGCACGCCCCTCGATTTCAAGTCATGCGAGATCCAGCCCTCACTCGACGTCCTGCATCATCATCTGAAGGTGACGTTCTCGGGCGTCACGGGCCGCCTCCAGGCGGCCGGGCGCCCGGCGGGATTCTCGCTGCGGTCCGACGACCCCAAGCATGACGGCCCGGCGGTCTACAAGGTCGAGTTCGATCCCAGCGACCCGGCGGCGGTGCAGGTGTGGTACTCGAAGGCGATCACCGCCCCGGTGCGGCTTTACTACGGCGCCGGCCTGGATCCCTACGTGAACCTGGTCGACAGCCGCGACATGGCGGTGCCGGCATTCGGGCCGATCACGATTGTCCCTCCCGGGCCGCCTTTGGGCAAAAAGTAGAGCGGGCGAGTCATCCGGCTTTGTCCCCAAAACTGGGGGCAGCCGGCGGTTTGACTCGGGCGCGGCGGCGGCGCTCGCCGAAGGGCGCCCGGTCCGCGGCGAGCTTGGCTGGCTGCGGATCGCCTCCCCATGAAGATCCGATGGTACTGGTCCGTGCTCGCCGGGCTGACGGCGGGCGTGACCGGGTTGTCGTCCCCGCCGCCGTTTCCCGCCGGCCCGACGCAGGCCGAGGAGCGCACGTCCTTCCAGACGCTGGCCAGCGGGCAGCGGATGGCGCATCCGGGCGGTGGCGGTGGCCGACTGGTCGTACGATGCTGCTGAGCACCTGCTCCATGTGCGCTTTCCCCACGAGCCCCACCCGCGAGAGCTGACCATCGAGTTCCCGCCGGGTTCGGATTAGCGCCCGTCGTCCGTCCGGTCCTCGATCACCTTCAGTTCGCCCAGCTTTACCGTGCCGGTACGTTCGTTGAACC
>CAZUQB010000028.1:0-15292 GCA_964622405.1 uncultured Opitutaceae bacterium
ACTCGAAGATCGCCTTCCGATTCAGCCGCCAGATGGAGATCGCCATGACGCCGAGGGTGATGCCGGCGAGCACCCCGAGGATCGGCAGGAGGTCGGAGAGCTTGCTGCCGGCCCAGAGGACCTGCGCGAAGCCCTCCATCGACCAGTAGACGACGGTGAACTTCCCGATCTTCTGCATGAACTCGGGCATGAAGCTCATCGGGTACCACGCGCCGCCGGTGGCGCTCATGACCATGACGAGGAAGGTCGAGAGGCCGCTGGCGGCCTGGGCGTTCGGCGTGACCGCCGCGATGAACATGCCGAAGGACGCGCAAGCGGCGGCAGCGAAGGCGCAGACGATCACGAGATTCGCGAAGTGCCCGAACACATCGATGCCGTAGAGGATGCGGCCGGCGATGAAGAGCGCCGTGAGCTGCAGCAGCCCGAGGGCGACGCCGTAGGTGAACCGGCTCCAGAGGAGCTGGGCCCGCGTGACCGGCGCCGACAGCAGGCGCTGGAACAGGCCGGCGTTCTGCTCGTCGAAGAACGCCGCCGAGGCGCCGCTGACCGCGAAGAGCAGGAACATGATGGCCCAGCCGCCGACGAGGCGCGTGGCCAGCGGGCTCCGCACGTCCTTCCCGACGACCTGCTCCTGGTCGATCTTGACGATGCGGCCGAAGAAGTCCTCGCCGCCCGCCTTGGCGGGCGTGGCGGCGGCTTGGGCGCCGGCCGGGGTGGCGGTCGCCGGCGCGGCCGCATCGAGCCGCCGCAGCGACGGATCGGCCGGCTTGGCGGCCGGCGGGTTGCCGGCGGTGATCTCGCGCAGGCCCAGGCCGCCGGCCTCGATCTTCTTCTGGACCTCGGCGCTGTCGCCGCCGAACGCCGTCGTGATCGTGTCCGCGAGGCTGCGGTTGAAGCGCTGGAAGCGCTCGTCGCCGAGGAACTCCTTCGCCCGAGCCTGCAGCGACTGGCCGAGCAGCTCGGGCACGTTGGAGAAGATCGCCTTCTGCAGCAGGCCGTTCACCATCTGGGTTTCGATCTCGTTGCGCGGATCCGACAGGATCTGGAGGTGCAGCCCGATGCCGTCGGTCCGGATCAGGTCCTTCGGCAGCACGACGGCGAAGCGGAACTTCCCGTCGTGGATCAGGGGCCGCAGGTCGGCCTCGGTCAGCGGCCGCGTCCCGCCGCCGGGCAGGTCGACCGTGGTGATGACGCGGAACGCCGGATCGGCGCGGAGGGCGTCGATCAGCTTCTGGGCCGCGGGCTGGCCGCTGGCGTCGACCATCCCGAGCCCGATGCCGTTGGGGCCGGTGTCCTTCTGGTTGAGGCCGAAGACCCAGCCGAAGATGTAGATCAGCGCGACCGGGACGAGGAACGTGAGGCTGACCGCGGCGCGGTTGCGGAGGAAGTTGGCGAGGTCCTTGCGGACGAGCGTGAGGACGGTGCGCATGGGGATCACTCGCGGAGGTTGCGGCCGGTGAGGTGGAGAAAGACCGCCTCGAGCGTGGGCCGGGCGGCGGTGAACAGGCGGGGCGGGAGGCCCAGGGCCTCGGCGCGCTGGTAGAAGGCGGAGAGCCGGAAATCGGGCCGGGGCTGGAAGCGGTGGCGGCCGTCAGCGGTGACGACCGTGCCCGCGTCCGCCAGCCCGGCGGCCAGCGGGGCCGTGGCCGCCGTCGCCGGGAAGCTGATCTCCTCCTCGAACGGCAGGCGCGTGAGCAGCTCGTCGAGGGTGCCGAGGGCGTGGATCCGGCCGTGGTCGATGATCGCGATCCGCGAGCAGAGCCGGGTGGCCTCCTCCATGTAGTGCGTCGAGTAGATGATTGTCAGGCCGGCGCGGTTGAGGGCGGTCAGGTAGTCGAAGATCGCATTGCGCGACTGCGGATCGACGCCGACCGTAGGCTCGTCGCACAGCAGCAGCTTCGGCCGGTGCAGCAGCGCCGCGATCAGGTTGAGCCGCCGCTGCATGCCGCCCGAGTAGTTCTTCACGGGATCGTGGCGGCGCTCGGTGAGCTGGACCGCTGCGAGCCCCTCCGCGATGCGTTCCCGCAGGAGCGCGCCCCGGAGTCCGTAGAGTTCGCCGAAGATTCGGAGGTTCTGCTCGGCGTTGAGCTCCTGGTAGAGCGCGATCGACTGCGGCACGAGACCGATCGCGACGCGGCTGGCCGAGTCGGCCGGCGAGATCGGGGCGCCGTCCACGGTCAGCGTGCCCGTGTCGGGCGAGCGCAGGCCGCTGGAGAGCGACATGAGGGTGGACTTGCCGGCGCCGTTCGGCCCGAGCAGGCCGAAGAACTCGCCCCGGCCGATCTCGAGCGAGACCTGGTCCAGGGCGGTGAGGGTGCCGTAGCGCTTCGTGATCGAGCGGAGCGATAGCATGGGGGGTGTTGTAGGCTGGAACCCACCAAACTCGACTCGATTCGAAAGGTTACCGTCAAACCCGCCGCGGGGCGGGGTAATCAGGCCGGGACCACGGCGCCGACGGCCGCGCGGACCCGGGGCCAGTGGGTGTCGGGAATCGCGGCGCCGAGGTGCTGGACCGTCTCGGCGCCGAGGATCGAGCCGACCGCGCCGGCGGCGGCGAGCGGGGCCCCGCGGAGGTGGCCGTAGAGAAAGCCCGCCGCCCAGGAGTCGCCGGCGCCGGTGGTGTCGACCACCCGCTCGGCCCGCACCGGCTTGATCCGGTGCAGTTCCCGGCCGCGGGCGACCCAGGCGCCGTCCTTGCCCAGCTTGACCGCGGCGATGCCGCCGAAGCCGGCCAGCTCGCGCGCGAAGGTCTCATACGCGTCGTCCCGCTGGAACAGCGCACGGGCCTCGTCCTCGTTGGCGAAGACGATATCCACACCTTCGCGCAGCTGGCCGAAGATCCAGTCGCGCGCCGCGTTGACGACCTCGAAGGACGCGAGGTCGATGCTCAGCGTGCAGCCGGCCGCACGGGCGGAACGGACCACCTGGTTGGCCAGCGCGGGATTGAAGAGCAGGTAGCCCTCGATGTGGGCGTGGCGGGCGCCCTGGAAGTCGGCCGCCGAGATCTCGGCCGGGTCGAGCAGCATGGCCGCCCCGAGGTGGGTGCGGAGCGTGCGCTGGCCGTCGGGCGTGACCAGGGAGAGGCATCGGCCGTTGGGGGCGAGGGCGCGCTTGAACCGCGAGCCGTCGCAACCGGCGGCGACGAAACTCTCGTAGTACTCCTCGCCGGTGACATCCGAGCCGAGCTTCCCGAGGAAGGCGGTCCGCAGCCCGAGGCGCGCGGCCGCCAGGGTGGCGTTGGCGGAGGAGCCGCCGGTCTGGCGCGCGACCTGGCCGCCGGCGCGGGCGACCAGGCGGGCGATGTCGGCGTCGTCCACCAGCACCATGCCGCCCTTGGCGCCGGACACGTGGGCCGAGAGGAAGGCGTCGTCGACGTGGGCGAGCAGGTCCATGATCGGACTGCCGACCCCGATGAGATCAAACTGGGAGGAGGCCATGCGGGGAAAGCGGGCGGGCGCGCCGGGCTCAGCCGCCGCTGACCGTGAGGTTCGTGGCCAGCAGGGGCTCGTCGTCGACCTCGATCAGGATCGAGTAGTCGCCGGCGGCGGGGAAAGTGAGGTTGCGAATCTCGTTGATGAGATTGATGCGGTGGATCGGGCTGGCCGACTCGAACGGGCGCTCGATCAGCACCTGCATGCGGGTGGGGTCCAGCCCCATCGAGAGCCGCATCTTGTGGGTGCCGGCCGCGCAGTCGGTGAGCGTGAGGAACCACACCATGAAGGGATGCGTGACCGGAAACTGGCGGGCGTTGATGTTGGAGAACACGCCGAGGATCGTGTGCTTCCCCGTGCCGGGATCGATGTGCACCGCGTCGCAGGTGAGCCAGGCCAGCAGCTGGGGTTTCGAATGCATGGGGCCAGTGGGGCGGCGCGGGCCGGACGGGGCAATCCCTTTTGCGCGGGCGCGCCGTACAATTTCATAGCCTCGCGCGCGAAACGGGTTAACGAGTGGGACGTGACCCTGCCGCCGAACAGCGCCCTGGACTCGCTCGCGGGCTATCCCCCGTGGTTCGTCGCGGCGTGCCTCACCGTGGTCGCGGCGGTCCTGGTCTGGATCCTCGCCAAGGTGCTCAAGTGGGCCCTCTACCTCCTCATCGGCCTCGTGCTGATCGGCGGCGCCGCCACGACCCTCTGGCTGCTGCTGCACTGACCCCGGCCGTTCGCCCGGACAAGATTTGCGCAGCAAAATGTTGGGGCAAAGGTGGGTTGCGTCCGGCTTTTTCTTGTCACGGGCAAAACCCCCGGCTTCATCCAAGCCGATGAAATACATTTTCGTGACGGGTGGGGTGGTTTCGTCGCTCGGCAAGGGCCTGACGGCGGCGTCCCTCGGCGCGCTCCTGGAGATGCGCGGCCTCACCGTCCGCATCCAGAAGTTCGACCCGTACCTGAACGTCGATCCGGGCACGATGAGCCCGTTCCAGCACGGCGAGGTGTATGTGCTGGAGGACGGCGCGGAGACGGACCTCGACCTGGGCCACTACGAGCGTTTCACCAGCGGCAAGCTGTCGCGGCTCAACAGCCTGAGCTCGGGCCAGATCTACGAGAGCGTCATCCAGAAGGAGCGCCGCGGCGACTACCTCGGCAAGACCGTGCAGGTGATCCCGCACGTCACGAACGAGATCAAGGAACGCATCTATGCCGCGGGCAAGGACGTCGACATTCTCATCACGGAGATCGGCGGCACGACCGGCGACATCGAGGGCCTGCCGTTCCTCGAGGCCATGCGCCAGTTCGCGCTCGAGGTCGGGCGCAACGAGGCGGTGTTCATCCACGTCACGCTCGTGCCGTACGTCGCCGCCGCGGGCGAGCTCAAGACCAAGCCGACCCAGCAGTCGGTCGCGAAGCTCCGCGAGATCGGCATCCAGCCGCACATCGTCGTGTGCCGCACGGACCATCCGCTCGACGCGGGCCTGCGCGACAAGATCTCGATGTTCTGCAACGTGCCGGTGAAGGCCGTGATCGAGTGCGCCGACGTGGCGAACTCCATCTACGAGCTGCCGCTCGCGCTGCAGAAGGAGGGTTTCGACCAGCTGGTCGTCGACCTCTTCGGGCTCAAAAACCCGCCGCCGAAAAAGAACATCTGGCAGCAGATCGTGCACCGCCTGCTGCACCCGAAGCACGAGGTGACCATCGGCGTGGTGGGCAAGTACATCGAGCTCCAGGACGCGTACAAGTCAGTCTACGAGTCGATCACGCACGCGGGCATCGCGAACCACTGCCGCGTGAACGTCGTGCGGATCGACGCCGAGGACCTCGAGAAGAAGGGCGGGCTGGCCCGCCTCAAGAACCTCGACGGCATCCTGGTCCCGGGCGGCTTCGGCGACCGCGGCACCGAGGGCAAGATCGCCGCCGCGCGCTACGCCCGCGAGCACAAGATCCCGTACTACGGCCTGTGCCTGGGGCTCCAGATCGCCGTCATCGAGTTTTCCCGCAACGTGCTCAAGCTCGCCGGCGCGAACAGCACCGAGTTCGAGGCCAACCCGCGTCATCCCGTCATCAACATGATGGAGGAGCAGAAGAAGGTCATCGACAAGGGGGCCACGATGCGGCTCGGCAGCTACGAGTGCGCGCTCACCCCCGGCACCCACGCCGCCCGGGCCTACGGCGCCACCAGCGTTCGCGAGCGCCACCGGCACCGCTACGAGGTGAACAACGCCTACGTCGACCAGCTCCAGAAGGCGGGCATGGTGATCAGCGGGATCAACCCGCGCCGCAATCTCGTCGAGATCATCGAGCTCAAGAACCACCCGTGGTTCCTCGCGGTCCAGTTCCACCCGGAGTTCCAGTCCAAGCCCAACCGCGCCCACCCGCTGTTCGCCGCCTTCATCGCCGCGACGATCAGGCAGCGGAGGAAGTAGCGCAAAGTAGCGAGCAGTGGGTAGCGGGTAGCGAGTAGGCCGTAAGAGCCAAAGCGACCGCGTTTTGGCGGCCGGCTGGGATCGGGAGGCTGGGCCGCGCGATCGCATTCCGTCTGGCCAGATTCGCATGGAGTCCATCTACTGGGCGTCAGCTACCTGCGGTTTGCTACTCGCTACTCGCTACCCACTACTCGCTACTCGCCGCCCGATGCTCTTCTCACCCAAGAAACTTCTCGTCATCGCCGGGCCGTGCTCGCTTGAGAACGAGCGGGTCTGCCGCGCGGTCGCCACGACCCTCACGAAGATCCGCCGGAAGTTCCCCGAGCTGAACCTCGTGTTCAAGGGCTCCTTCGACAAGGCCAACCGCACGTCGGTCGCCGGCGCCCGCGGCACCGGACTCGAGGCCGGGCTCGAACTGCTCGCGATGGTGCGGCGCGACTATGCCTTTCCCGTCCTCACCGACATCCACGAGCGGACCCAGGTGAAGCCGGTGGCCGCCGTGTGCGACGTGCTGCAGATCCCGGCCTTCCTCAGCCGCCAGACCGACCTGCTCCTCGCGGCCGCCGCCAGCGGGCGCGTCGTGAACGTGAAGAAAGGCCAGTTCCTGTCGCCGCAAGAGATGACGTACGTCACGGGCAAGCTCCGCGAGGGAAAGGCGAAGGAGATCTGGCAGACGGAACGCGGCACCACCTTCGGCTACAACAACCTCGTGGTCGACATGCGCTCGTTCCCGATCATGGCGCAGAACGGGTTTCCGACGATCCTCGACGCCACCCACAGCGTGCAGCTCCCCGGCGGCGCCGGCGGCAAGAGCGGCGGCCAGCGGGAATTCGTCCCGCCCCTCGCCAAGGCCGCGCTCGCGGCCGGCGCGGACGGGCTGTTCCTCGAGACCCACCCGGATCCGGCCCACGCGATCTCCGACGGCCCCAACATGATCCCGCTCAAGGAGCTCTCCGGCCTGCTCGAGGACTGCCTCGCCGTCTGGCGCGCGGTGCGGCGCTAGCCGCGGGTCGAAAGTCGCAGGTCGGAAGGTCGAAGGTCGGCTAGCACCAAACCGAACGGGGTGATCGTCTCACCGTGACGATCAATGCCGACCAGCGCTGCACCCGTGACGTTCGACCTGCCGACCTGTGACCTTCGACCGGCTCAAACCGGCCGTGGCCGGTTTGAGCCTCCGCCTCCTTGACCGCCGCCTTCGGCCCCGCAGACTCCCGCCAACAAAAAACACCCATGGATTCCCTCATCATCGACGTGCCCGTGCCCTCCATGGGTGCGACCGTCAGCGAGCTCAACGTCATCGTCATCAAGGTCAGCGCCGGCGACCGCGTCACCAAGGGACAACGCCTGGCCGATCTCGAGAGTGACAAGTCCGCCTTCGAGTTTGAAAGCCCCTGCGACGGAGTCGTGCGGGAGGTGCTGGGTCAGCCGGGCGCGACGATGAAGTCGGGCGAGGTCTTCTGCCGCATCGAGACCACGGACGCGTCGCTGCGTCACCTGGCCGGCGGGGCCGCCGCGCCCGCCGCCGCGCCGAAGCCGGCCGCGGCGGCCGTGGTCTGGACGCCGCGCGCCACCAAGCTCGCGCAGGAGGCCGGACTCGATCCGGCCAAGATCACCGACATCGAGGCCACCGGCCCGGGCAACCGCGTCTCCGGCGACGACGTCCAGCGCTACCTGGCCAAGCACAAGGGTTGAGGCGGAGTTCCTCCCCGACGGGCCCGAGGCTCAGGTGGCCGCGTTCTGCAGCTCGTAACTGAGCACGCTGAGCGCGTACACGGCCGCGGTCTCGCAGCGCAGCACGAGCGGGCCGAGCGTGATGGGTTCGAAGCCGCTCGATTTCGCGAGGCTCATTTCCGCCGGCGTGAAATCCCCCTCGGGCCCGACGAGCCAGAGCACCCGGCGCGGGGCGCGGTGCTGCGCGGACTGGAATGCGGCGAGGACGGTCTTCAGCGACTTCGCGCCCGGCTGGAGGCTCGCGATCAGCTTCAGGTCGTAGTCGCGCGCCGACTCCATGAACGCGGCGGCCTGCTGGACCGGCAGCACCTCGGGCAGGAACGGATTGCCGCACTGCTTCGCCGCCTCGAGCGCCGCGGTCTGCCACTTCTCGGTTTTCTTGTCGGAGCGGTCCCCGTCGAAATGCACCTGCGTGCGCTCGCTCTCGAGCGGCACGATCCGGGCCGCGCCGATCTCGGTCGCCTTGCGGACGATCGCGTCCATCGACGGACCCTTCGGCAGCGCCTGGCCCAGCGTGATGGCGTAGGGCAGGGGCTTCGCCTTCTGGCGGAAGCGGACCTTCAGCACCGCGGCGTTTTTCCGGTCGGACGCGAGTTCGCAGATCCACTCGGTGCCGCGGCCGTCGAACGCGACCACCGTGTCGCCAGTCTTCGCCCGGTTCACGGCCACGAGATGATGCGACTCGTCGGGCGAAAGCGCGATCTCGGTCGGCTCCGCGGTGGACGGCGAGCAGAAGGCGCGGAAGTCAGGCATACCCCGAGTGGAATCCGGGCGTTCCACCGTGACAAGCCCGGGCCGGAAAACGAAAGGGCGCCGGACTTTCGCCCGGCGCCCGATCGAAACTACAAACGATACGCTAACCTCTGGGTAACCTATAACGGTAGGAAAGACGCAGGGGCCCAATGAACGTTCAAAAAATAGTGCGCCTTGTGCGTGTGGACCCTTCGGGCTTCGGTCGCAGCACTCCGTGCGTTATTATAAGCAGCTATTGCTGAATTGTTTACTTTTATAGTCGGTTGTCCCTCGTCGCCCTGCTGGAGATGAGGAAAACAACCCCAAGGATTGGGCGAAACGGCCGTCTCGCTGCGCATTCGCGGCGGCGGTCGGCAGGATGGCGAAGCCACTGGGTCCGAGACTGGCTTGCCAAGTCGAAGCCGCTGGTGGGATGCGAGCCCGGCTCCACTCGCTGAACGCGAGTTTCGCCGCGGCAGTCTCCTGGCCGCATTCGCGGCGGCGGTCAGGCGGGATCGCGAAGCTGCTGGATCTCGGACTGGCTTGCCGAGTCGGAGCCGCTGGTGGGACGTGGGCCCGGCTCCACTCGCTGAACGCGAGTTTCGCCGCGGCAGTCTCCTGGCCGCATTCGCGGCGGCGGTCAGGCGGGATCGCGAAGCTGCTGGATCTCGGACTGGCTTGCCGAGTCGGAGCCGCTGGTGGGACGTGGGCCCGGCTCCACTCGCTGAACGCGAGTTTCGCCGCGGCAGTCTCCTGGCCGCATTCGCGGCGGCGGTCAGGCGGGATCGCGAAGCTGCTGGATCTCGGACTGGCTTGCCGAGTCGGAGCCGCTGGTGGGACGTGGGCCCGGCTCCACTCGCTGAACGCGAGTTTCGCCGCGGCAGTCTCCTGGCCGCATTCGCGGCGGCGGAGACTGGTGCCCGGAGTGGGGGTCGAACCCACATGCCTTTAGGGGGCGACGGATTTTGAGTCCGTTGCGTCTGCCAATTCCGCCATCCGGGCCTCGCGTGGAGGTGCAAGCTAGGTCGGCCGCGTGGGGTGTAAACTGCTTTTTGGATCGGACTTGGCGACCGCAGGGACGGGCCGATGGCGGAATTGGCGGACCGGGCTGTCGGACAAGGATGGATGGCGATCCTCGAGCACAACCTGGGGAGGGAGGCGGAGGCCGCCCGCGCGGAGGAGCGCACCGCGTTCGACGAGACGGGTTATCTGCGCGCGAATCCGGATGTCGCCGCCGCCGTGGCCGATGGTCGGTTTCGCGACGGCTTTCATCACTTCTGCGAATACGGCCGCAGCGAGCGACGGTCCTGTCGCGCCATGTCCCTGTCTCCGCGCCAGGCTCGCATCTTTGCCGGCCTCCGTCGCGACGGCCTCGGGCTCGAGATCGGCGCGAGCTACAATCCCGTCGCGCCGAAAGCCCGCGGCTTTCACGTGCACGTCCTCGACCACCTCGCCACCGAGGCGCTGCGCCGGAAGTACGCCCAGCACGAGCGCTTCGGCATTGATGTGCGGCGGATCGAGGAGGTCGACTACGTGTGGCAGGGCCAGCCGTTCGCCGAGCTCATCGGCTGCCGCGCCTGTTTCGACTGGATCATCGCGAGCCACGTGCTGGAGCACGTGCCGGACCCGGTGCGTTTCCTCCAGGAGTGCGCCTCCGTGCTGAAGCCTGACGGACGCATCGCGCTCGTCCTGCCGGACGTGCGCGGATGCTTCGACCGTTTCGGCGAGCTGTCGCGGACCGGCGAGCTGCTGGACGCGTTCACCGAGCGCCGGACGCGTCCAACCCCGGGGCAGATCTTCAACTACACCGCCGACTCGGTCGCAAAGGGCGGACGAATCGCCTGGCCGCGCGGCCATCCGGGCCCGTACGCGCTCACGGGCAACCTCGAGGACGCGGTGGACCTGTGGCGCCGGGCGAGCGCGAGCGCCGACTACCACGACGTGCACTGCTGGCGCTTCACGCCGGAGAGCTTTCAGCTGATCATCTCGGACCTGGCGGCGCTGGGACTGGTTGCGCTCGGCCCGGTGCAGCAAGGCCCGACGGACGGGACGGAGTTCCAGGTGACGCTGGCCCCCGGGCGACCTGCCGCGGTGCCCGCGCGCCTGGAACTGCTGCAGCGGATCAAGGCCGGACCGCCGCCAGCATCGGCCTGAGCGCCGTCATCCGCGGCGCGGCCGCGACCGCAGCCGGCGCACGACCAGCGGCAGCCCGATGACCAGCAGGGCCAGCGACGGCGGCTCCGGCACCGCCTGTATCCCTGAGACGCCGAGCAGGAGCGTCATGTAGCCGTTCGAGGTCAGGGTGACCGAGGTGAGCGACTCGGCCGAGAGCGTCGGGCCGAGGATCAGGCTCACCTCGACCAGGTTGTACGTGTTGTACGCGCCGGTGCTGGAGTTGCCGGTTCCGCCTGCGCCGGCGTTGACCACCCGGAAGACCGTCTGCTCAAAGAAATTCGTGTACGGGCTGCCGTTGAGCGCCGCGCTCTGGTTCTGGACGGCCCCGCCATTGAAGTCGGGCAGGTTCACATTCGTGAACGTCTCGGTCGAGGTGTCGGCCCCGGTGAGCGTGATGTTCACCGAGGTCCCGACGTAGGCGGCCATCAGGAAATGGATCGAGGTGAGCCCTTGGTTGATCGGAATGACGAGGGACTGGGCGGTGTTGATCTCCGCGAAGTCATGCCCGCTGGCGTCGGACGTGATCGAGAAGGTCACCCCATTCGTGGCGTAGTTCGAGCCCGCCACGGCGTTGGGCGAGGTGTAGGTCGTCGGGTCGAAGAGGAACATCGCGTTCGCGGTGCCGACGCCCGTGCCGGGCACGCCGGTGCCCGAGGCCGGATACTGCTGGTTCAGATTCGTGTAGATGTTGTTGGTCTTGTTCCAGGTGGTGAAGAAGATCACCTGGGCCCGGCCGGTCCCAGCCAGCGTCGCCGCGAAGGCCAGCCCGAGCAGGAGACGCCAAGCCCTCCCTTGCAGCATCCGGAGTGGGAGGAGCGGCGTGGTCATGGCAGGATCGCGGGTGGGACGTGACCTTCCACACCAACGCCTGGCTCCGATGAGGCAATCGGGACCCGTGCCCGGAGGCGAAAATTAGGGACCTTTATGTCAATTTCTGCCTAGCCGCGTCGGGCCCTTACGCCGGCACCGCGTGCTCCTCGGCCAGGAGGGACGCGGGAACCTCGGCGGCGGCCTCGCCCTCGGCCGGGAGGGGAAACACGCGCAGGAAATCGGCGTAGTCCACCACCTCGAGCCGGCCGTCGTGATGCTCGACGATCGCCGTGAGCGACTCCACCCAGTCGCCGGAGTTCAGGTAGTGGATCCCACCGAGCCGCTTGTCGGCCGGCGTGTGGATGTGCCCGCACATCACGCCGGAGCAGCCGCGCTGCCGCGCCAGCTCGGCAATGTGCTGCTCGAAGTTCGAGATGTGGTTCACCGCGGATTTCACCTGCGCCTTGATCGCCTTGCTCAGCGACCAGTACTCCTTGCCGCGCCAGGCGCGCCAGCGGTTGTAGGCGCGGTTGAGCCGCAGGAGCAGCGCGTAACCCCAGTCGCCGAGGTGGGCGAGCCACACGAAGTTCTTCGTCACGGTGTCGAACACGTCGCCGTGCAGCACCAGGTACCGCCCGCCCGGACCCTCGTGGATGTGTTCCTCGACCACCGACAGTCCCTCGAAGTCCAGTGGCAGGAAGGCGGCGAGCACGTCGTCGTGGTTGCCGCGGAGGTAGACCACCGCGGTGTTCTTCTTCTCGAGCATCTTCAGGACGATCCGGATGAAGCGCGTGTGGGCCTTGGTCCAGTGGCCCGACCGCCGCAGCTGCCAGCCGTCGATGATGTCGCCGTTGAGGATCAGCTTCTCGCAGCGGACGTGGCGGAGGAAATGGTTCACCTCCTCGACCTTGCAGTCCGGGGTGCCGAGGTGGACGTCGGAGAGGATGACCGTGCGGACGCGGAGGAGGTCTTTCTTCATGGGGACTGCCAGGCCAGCGGGCCGGAGAGGGGATGCGCGGCGGGGGACGGCGCGGCGGGGACGAGGACGCGGAGGCTGCGGGGCCGCACCACGACCTCGATCCGCGTCCCGCCCGCATGCGTCTCGCCGTCGGTGTGGATGAGACCGGGGGCCACGCGCTCGATCACGAACCGCGCGCCGCGCAGCCGCCGCACCTGCGGGCTCCGGTGGAGCGAGCCGGCGAACAGCCGCGCGGCCAGGACCGCGGACCCGGCCAGGCCGGTGGGTCCGATGGCCACGAGGTCCAGCTCGCCGTCGTCGACCCGGGCGCCCGGGGCGATGCGCGCGTGGTTGCCGTACTGGTCGGAGTTCGCGACCGCCACCAGCAGGGCCTCGAACTCGTCGCGATAACCCTCGCTCGTGACGCAGATCCGCTCGGGCCGGATCGCGCGCAGCGCGGCCAGGGCGGTGCGCGCATAGGCCGGCAGCCCGCGCCGGGTGAGGCCGTTGAAGCGGCCGCTCACCTCGGCGTCGAGCCCGAGCCCCATGACGTTGAAGAACGGCCGCCGGTTGGCCTCGCCGGAGTCGAGGGCGAGCACGCCGCAGGTGCCGTTCACGCTCAGCGCCAGCGCGGCGGGGAGCGACAGCGGCAGGCCCAGGTGCAGCGCGAGGCCGTTGCCCGAGCCGCACGGGATCAGCCCGAGGGCGGCGGGCGTGTTGAGGAGGCCCTGCGCGACCTCGTTCATGGTGCCGTCGCCGCCCACCGCGACCACGCGCGTGCAGCCGGCGCGGACGGCGTCGCGCGCCAGGACGGTGGCGTGGCCGGGCGCCTCGGTGGCGACGACGTCGGCGTCGAGGGCGCACGAGGCGACGAACTCCCGGATCGCGGGCACGACCCAGGGCCGGCGCCGGTTGCGGCCCGAGCAGGGGTTGAAGATGAAGCGCGCCTTCATGCGACGGTGGCAAGCGGCGCCGCGGCGGCGGCGGGCGAGCTGAGCCGGATGACCTGGTCCGCCGTCAGTCGCGCGGCGTCGGGCACGGACAGGCGGAGCAGCGCCGACCGCCAGGCGGCCCAGCCGCGGCCGCCATCGGCGAAGGCGGCCTGCAGGGTGCCGATCACCGCCGCGGGCGTGGTGGCCAGCGCGCCCGCCCCGTGCCGCCGCAGCAGCTCGTAGTTGCCCTCCTCCTGGCCGGGCACGACCTGGTTCACGATCATCGGGCAGCGGGCGGCGATCGCCTCCTGCGTGGTCGCGCCCCCGGCCTTGCTGATGACCGCGTGGTGCGTCATCAGCAGCGCGGGAATCTGGTCGGTCCAGCCGAGCACCCGCGCCAGCCGCGGCCGACCCTCGGCCTGGGCGGCGAGCCGGCGCCGCAGCGGCTCGTCGCGGCCCACGGCAAACGTCACCTCCCAGCGGGTCTCGAGCAGCAGGCGCCGGGCGGTTTCGCCCGCGCCCTGCGTGCCGGAGTTGATGATGTACAGCACCCGCGGCGCCGCGCCCGCCGCCAGGTCTGGCGGCGCGAGCTCTCCCGCGCGGTCGGCGAAGCACGGGTCCACGGGAAACCCGCACACATGCACCCGGCCGGCCGGCACGCCGGCCGACCGGAGGACCGCCGCCGAATCCTCGTTCGGCACGAACCAGCCGTCGGCGCCCGCCCGCCACCAGAGCGAGTTCAGGCTGATCGAGTCGGTCACGATGTTGAACTGCGGCGCGGCGACCGGCGCGTGGCGGGAGATCTCGCGCAGCAGGAAGGCGTAGACCGGGTAGGTGCTGCAGATCGCGGTTGGATTGATCGAGGCGATCAGGTTGGCGAGCGCGCGGCGCTCGCGGACCAGCGCCCCCAGCAGGCGCGGGGGCAGGGGCGAGCGGTCCATCCACGCGTACGCCGCGCTCCACAAGCGCGGCGTGCGGTTGATCATCCCGAGGTAGCCGCGCCGCAGCAGGGCGTTGAGGCGCGGCGAGACCCGCGCGAAGAGGTCGACCAGCACCGCGGTGCCCGGGCCGTGCTGTCGATCGCAGGCCGTGGCCAGGGCCCGCGCCGCCGCGTTGTGTCCCTCGCCGTACCCCGCGGTGAGGATGAGGATCCGCGGCTTCACGCGAGGAGGGGCCGGAGCTCGGTCGCACCGGCCGAGGCTTCGGCCGCGAGGTCGGCCTCGAAGCGCGCGATGACCTGCGCCCATGACTGGGCCTCGACGGAGGGTCGGGCGCGGGCCCGCAGCTGCTCCCGGAGGCCGGGGTCGAGCGCCAGCTGCGTGGCCGCCGCGATCAGCGCCCCGGGGGCGTCGCAGGGCACCACCAGCCCGTTCTCGCCGTGGCGGACAAACTGGCGGGCCGCCGCATAGTCGAAGCCCGCGACCGCCAGGCCGCTGGCGAGGGCCTCGGTGAGCACGTTGCCGAAGGTCTCCGTGAGGCTGGCATGGATGTAGATGTCGGCGGAGGCGTAGTAGGTGCCGATCTCGTCGCGCGAGAAGACGCCCTCGAAGCTGCAGTCGGGGTGGTCGCGCTGCAGCGCGGCGCGCAGCGGACCCTCGCCCGCCAGCACGAAGCGGCAGCGGGGATTCGCGGCCCGCATCGCGGCGAACGCGCGGAAGAGCAGGGGATAGTTCTTCTCCGCGGCCATGCGGCCGACATGAATCACCACCGGGTCCCCGGGCCCCGCGCCCCATTTCGCGCGCAGCGCGTCGGACCGGCGGTCCGGATGGAACTGGCGCGTGTCGACGCCGCGCGAGAGCAGCGCCAGCCGCGCGAAGCCCAGCTGCCGCAGCTCCTCCGCCAGCTCCGCCGTTGGCACGAAGGTGCGGCGGCCGCGATTATGCACGCGCCGCAGCCACGCGAGCACCACGCCGTGCAGCAGCCCGGAGCCATAGTGGCGCGTGTAGCGGTGGAAGTTGGTGTGATAGCTGGTGGTGACGGGCAGCCCGAGGCGCCGCGCGGCGGTCACCGCCGACGCGCCCAGCGGCCCCTCGGTCACGACGTGCACGAGGTCGGGCCGCTCCGCCGCCCACGTCCGGCGGAGACGGCCGGCCGCCG
>CAZUQB010000029.1:0-15015 GCA_964622405.1 uncultured Opitutaceae bacterium
CGGCCCATGTAGGACAGCACCAGGACCAGCAGGAGGTAAAACGTGATCCCGAGGCCGAGATACGCGATCTCCTGGGAACGCTCGGCCGGATCCGCGGCGAACGCCTTCCGGCGCCACAACCGCCACAGCCAGCCGCCCAGCCCGCCCAGCATCAGCACGAGATACGGCCAGCCGCGCTGCACCAGCATCGCCGTGTGCATGATCGCGATGTCGTCGCGGTCGTTCACGGCCGCCCCGCCGCGCTGGACGACCACGGTCTCGATGAAGAAATACGGGAAGTAGTGGCACGACAGCGCGAAGGTCAGGCCGAGCAGCGCAAAATAACCAACGCCCAGCCAAACCGCCTCGCGCCGGTTCCGAACGAGGAAATGACAGAGCAGCGTGCCGCAGCCCGCGACCGCGAAGTAAGACTTGCAGTTGAAGGCCACCACCGCGCACAGGAGTCCGAAGACGGTGGCCCAGCGGGTGTAGCCGCAGGCCCAGGGCACGAAGAGCCCCAGCATGAAAAAGCACAGCCCCATCGTGTCCGGCCGGGCCGTGATCTCGATGTTGCCCAGGCTCATCCAGTAGTAGAACACCGCCGAAAGGAGCGCCACGCCGAGGCCGGCGCCCGCCTTGCGCATCGTGTACACGACGAGCCACAGCGCGCCGGCCAGAAAATACAGCACCACCATGCGGTGAGCCGGGTAGTCGATCCCGAGCAGGGGTTCGAACGCGAGCACGACGTAGTTGTAGAGCGGCCCGAAGCAGTAGGCCGCACCCGGCAGCTCATTGAGCGTGTAGGGATTCCGTCCGTGCTGCAGCAGCCAGGTCGTGTGCCAGATCGCCGGCTCGTTATACTCCTGCGGTCCCGGCTGGGCCACGATGCGCACGTGGGCCATGGCCAGACCGGCCAGCCAGTAGAGCGCCACCGCCACGCCGACCGCGTTCAGGAGCCACTCGATCCGGGCGGGACCGGGCCAGAGCCACCGGCGAAACCAGGCGCCACGCGGCGCGGTGGAAGGGGTCGGTTGGGTCATGGGGCCGGGGGGAAAAGTCGCGCCGAGTCTCGCCAGCGCTCTCTGCGAGGCAATGCGAATGGTTTCGCCTCGGCGCCGGAAAAAACTGGCGTTCCCCGACGGCCGGGCTTGCGCTTTGCCCCCATGCACCCCTTCGCGCCCCTGCTCCGTCGCGTCGCCACTTGCCTCCTTGCCGCCGCCGGCGTCTGGCTCGTCCCGGCGGCCCGTGCAGCTGACGGCCCGGCCGCACCCGGCAAGGCCGGCGCCACCGCTCCGGTCCTCGCGGCTCCGGCCGCCGTTGCGCCAGCCGCCAGCGTTCCGGCCGCCGATCCGAAGGCGGGCCACATCGAGAACTCGGTGGTGAAGGTGTTCGCGACGATGCGCTATCCCGATCTCGCCCGCCCGTGGACCAAGCAGGCCCCGGGCGAGGCGACCGGCACCGGCGTTGTCATCGAGGGCAAGCGCATCCTCACCAATGCTCACGTCGTCCTCTACGCCAGCCAGGTCCAGATCCAGGCCAACCAGGCCGGCGATAAGCTCTCGGCCACCGTCGAGTCGATCGCGCCCGGCATCGACCTCGCCGTGCTGAAGCTCGACGACGAGACTTTCTTTGATTCCCACGCCCCGCTCCCGCGCGCGAGCAAGCTGCCCGAGATCAAGGACACCGTCCTCGCCTATGGTTTTCCAACCGGCGGCAACAGCCTCTCCATCACCAAGGGCATTGTCTCCCGGATCGAGTTCATGCCGTACAATTTTCCGGTGTCCGGCCTGCGCATCCAGATCGACGCCGCCATCAACCCGGGCAACAGCGGCGGGCCGGCCGTCGTCGGCGACCAGATGATCGGCATCGCCTTCAGCCACCTCGGCAACGCCGACAACATCGGCTACATCATTCCCACGGAGGAGGTGGAGCTCTTCCTCGCCGACGTCGCCTCCGGCAAGTACCACGGCAAGCCCGCGATGTTCGACGATCTCCAGACGCTGGAAAACGACGCGCTCCGCGCCTTTCTCAAAGTCGACCGCTCCGTCCAGGGCATCGTGGTCCGCGAGCCCTACGGCACCGAGGCGAGTTATCCGCTGAAGAAATGGGACGTGATCACGCGCATCGGCGACACCCCGGTCGACGACCAGGGCATGATCCGCCTCGGCGCCAATCTCCGCGTCCGGTTCCAGTATCTCATCCAGAAGCTCGCCAAGAACGGCACGGTGCCGCTCACCGTCGTGCGCAACAGCCAGCCGCTCACCATCGAGCTGCCGGTGCCGAGCGACCGGCCGATGCTCATCCCCGACCTGCGCGGCAGCTATCCGTCATACTTCGTCTTCGGGCCGATCGTCTTCTCCACCGCCACCATGCAGTACGTCGGCGCCTTCTCCGGCAACGCCGGCGCCCTTAACACGCTCAGTTTCATCCAGAGCCCCCTGCTTCGCCGCCGCACCGATCCGCCCGCGTTCGACGGCGAGGAACTCGTGCTCGTCTCGTCCCCTTTCTTCCCGCACAAGCTCTCCAAGGGCTACTCGAACCCGATGTCGTCCGTGCTGAAGAGCGTGAACGGCGTCAAGGTCCGCAATCTCGCCCACCTCGTCGAGCTGCTGCGCGATTCCAAGGACGAGTTCCTCGCCTTCGAATTCGACACCCGCGGCGGCGAGACGCCGGTGTTCCGTCGGCAGGAGGCGCTGGCCGCGACCGAGGAGATCCTGAGCGACAACGGCGTGCGCGCCCAGGGCTCGCCCGACATGCTGGCGGTCTGGAACGCCAAGCCTGCGGCCAAGTGACGGACCCCGGTCGGGTTCGCGCAGCCCAGGATTGGCGGTCGATTGCCGCCACGGCCCCGATGGCTCGGAGTCGGGGCCTTCATCGGCGGTCCTTCCGCCTCCGGCCGGATCCTTCCGACTCAGCCGCCCTGCAGCGGCACGAAGCCCCATTGGCTGCCTGAGAACAGTCCCTGATCACTCAGCTTGAGGTCCGGGATCACGAGCAACGCCATGAACGACAGAGTCATGAACGGCGCGTCGAGCCGCGACCCGAGCCGCTTCGCCATCGCGTCGAGCGCCGTGTAACGCCGCGCCACCGCCCGGCCGTCGCCGTCGGCCATCAGGCCCGCGATCGGCAGCGGCAGCACCGCGCGCCGCCGGCCGTCGACCGCGCTCAGCCCGCCCCGGTGGGCAATGACCAGGTTCACCGCGGCCGCCAGCGAATCATCGTCCGCGCCGACCGCCACGATGTCGTGCGAGTCGTGCGCCACCGACGAGGCCAGCGCGCCGGCCTTCAGTCCGAAGCCGCGCACGAAACCCACCGCCACCGGCGCCCGCGCCGCGTAGCGGTTCACGACCGCGATTTTCAGCAGGTCGCGCGCCGGGTCCGCCACCACCGCGCCGGCCCGCAGCACCGCGGGCTGCCGCCGATGTCGCGTGATCAGCTGGCCGTTCAGCGCCTCGATGACATTGACCTCACCCGTCCCGGCGCGGACGACAAAATCCTCCGGCCGCCGCGGCCGGGCCCTGAACTGGTTGACGATCCTCGACCGCAGCCGCGGCAGGCGGCTCCGGCCGTTCGACGCCACCAGCCGGCCACCCAGCCAGGTCCGGCGGACCCGGAACCGGCGCCAGCTTTCCACCTCGATGAAGTCGGCGGGATCGCCTTCCCGCAGCAGGCCCACGTCGAGGCCATAGTGCCGGACCGGGTTGACCGACGCGCACGCCAGCACGTCAAAGCGGTCGACGCCCAGGGCCAGCGCGCGCCGGACGTGCTCGTCGAGATGGCGCCGCATCAGGAGGTCGGGATGCAGGTCATCGCAGCAGAACATGCAGCGTCCGGCGTGGTCCGCCAGCAGAGGCGCGAGGGCCGCGAAGTTTCGCGCCGCGGATCCCTCGCGGATCAGGATCTTCATCCCGGCGGCGAGCTTGTCCTCCGCCTCCTCCCGCGTGAAGCACTCGTGGTCGGTCGTGATGCCCGCCGCGGCGTAGCGCGCCGCGGTCTCGCCGCGCAGTCCCGGGGCGTGGCCGTCGACCGCCTTCCCGCGCCGCTGCGCCGCGGCGATCATCGCGCGGAGCGCCCGGTCGCCCTGCAGCACGCCGGGGAAGTTCATCACCTCGGCCAGGAATCGCACCTCCGGCCGGGCCAGCAGGCGCCGCACCGCCGCCACGCCCAGCCGGGCGCCGGCCGTCTCAAACGTCGTGGCCGGCACGCACGAGGGCGCGCCGAAGTTGAACTTGAGCGGCGTGCGCCGACCGTCGGCGATCATGTAGCGCACGCCGGCCTCGCCCAGGACGTTCGCGATCTCGTGCGGATCCGAGACGGTTGCCACCGTGCCGTGCACGACGGCGTGACGGGCAAACTCCGCCGGCGGGAGCAGCGAGCTCTCGATGTGGATGTGGGCATCGACGAAGCCCGGCAGCAGCAGATGGCGTCCCCGGACCCGCGCGTCGCGCACAATCCGGCGAATCCGGCCCCCCTCGATCTCAATGGTCCCGGGAAACTCCTCCCGGTTGACCACATCCACCACGCGGCCCGAGATGCGCTGCACGCTCATGGCCGGTTTCTAGCCGTCGCCGGCCGTCCTTGGCAAGGCGCGCGCACCGGGCCGGGGCAACATTGCGGCCAAACCACTTGCCAACCCGGCGAAGGCCGCCAACCTTCGGGTCCTATGCATTTCGACAACCTCCAGCCTGGGCTCGCCGCACCGGTGCCGCGCGCCGACGACGAAGACGATGACGACGAGCACGAAGGCTGCTCGCCGAAAGGCGGCACGCCGGTCGGCCAGCAGATCCAGCGGAAGTTCCTCGAGGAGCGGAAAATTTTCCTGTGGGGCGCCGTCACCGACGCGTCCGCGAAGGACATCACCGAGAAGCTGCTGTACCTCGAGACCGTTGCCCCGGGCCAGCCGATCACGTTCTACATCAACTCGCCGGGCGGCTCCATCACCGCGGGCATGGCGGTGTACGACACGATGAAGCTGGTCTCCTCGCCCATCACGGTGGTGGTGACCGGCATGGCGGCGTCAATGGGCTCGATTCTCCTGTCCGGCGCGCGCAAGGGCCACCGGCTCCTGTACCCGCACTCGCGGGTGCTCATCCACCAGCCGCTCATCTCGGGCCGCATGGTGGGACCGGCCACCGACATCAACATTCAGGCCAAGGAAATGGAGAAGCTCCGCGCCGAGCTGAACCAGATCCTCGCCGACGCCTCCGGCCAGCCGCTCGAGAAGATCAACCAGGACACCGACCGCGATTTCTACCTGAACGCCCAGGAGGCGATCGCCTACGGCCTGGCCGACCGAATCGTCGACAAGGTCTGAGCGGTCTCGGCGTCCTTTCAGCGCGGCCACTTTGGCCGCGCTATTTTTTTGTCTCCAGCCGAAGCTCGTCGAGCGCCCGCGTCCACTCGGCTTCGCGCGCGCCATCGCCCGCGGCCCGCGCGGCCGCCAGCGCCTCGCCCAGCCAGGCCTCCCGCAGGTCCGCTGGCAGGGGACTGTCGCGATCGAGCAGCTGGCCAAAAAAGTCCGCCGCCAGCGCCGGCGCGCCGGCGCGCATCGCCCGGTCCGCCGCCTCATGGACCGCGCCCCACTGGTCCGTCGGCCAACGATCCTCCGGCCGAACCCGCTTGAGCGCGCCCACCACCCCCGCGCGGTCACCCCGCGCCTCGCGATCCACCGCCACCGCGAGCGCCAGGGGCAGGCTCGGCTGCGCGCGGAGTTCACTTTCCCGCAAGTCCCGCGCCGCCGCCGCATCCTGCTTTCGCTCCAGTTCATGGGCGCGGCGCAGCACCGCATAGGGCCGGAGGCTGGCCGGGAGTTCCGCCCGTCGCGCCCACTGCTCCGCCGCCGAGGTGCCGAACGGCCGGTAGAGCGGATCGCCGATGACAATCGACTGCCAGCTCAGCACCGGCAGCGCATAGTAGGCGGCGTCGCCCAGCCGCTCCCCGCGCGCCAACGCCCGCAAGAGCAGGTCGGGACGGTGCAGCAGCTGAAGGTAAGGTTCGAAGACATTGCCGACCGTCGCCGTCACACCCCGCGCCAGCATCGGCCCGCACCATCCGGTCTCGGTCGAACACAGCGTCTCGGCCGAGAAGCTGTGGATGTGCACGGCGATCGCGCCCGGGGGAAAAACAAACCCGGGCAGCGCGAAGGGCCCGTTCAGCCGCGGCGTGTACCATCCGAAATAGAGGACCGGGGCGTCAAACCGTGCCCCGGCCCCATAGGTCGCGGGCGTCGTCTCGACGTCCGTGTCGAATCCCAGCGCCCGCGCCTCCCCGGCCGCCACCCGCAGCCAGTCGTCCCCGTCCGGCCGGCCGCCCGCCTGGTCGATGTACGCGCGCCCCGCCGGGCCCGTCCGCTCGGCCGCCACCGCGCGATCGACCAGCGCCCGCGCGTCGGCCGCGCTCGGCCCGTCCAGGCGCGCGACCTTCACCACCTGCGCGAGTTCGCCGGGCACCGGCCGGTCGCGGCCGTACAGCGGATTCGGCACGAAGCCATTGATCGGGCTCTCGTTGACCGCCAGCAGGCTGAGTTCCGAGTCGACCGCGGCCTGGTTGGTCTGGAACGAGGGGTTTTCCGGCAGCCCGCGCGCCGGCCGATACCGGGCCGGGTCGTGGCTGATGCGCAGGGGGACGCCGCGGCACACGACCAGGAACGCAAGGTGGTGCCCCGCCATGGCGTACTTCCGGCGTCCGACGTCGTCGGACAGGTCCATCGGGATCGCTTCGATCCACTTCTGCCGGACCAGTTCGTCCTGCAAGGGCCGCCAGATCTGGGCGATGAACTCGTCCCAGGTGATCGTCTCCGCCGCGGACATGGGCAGCGCGATGAGGTTGGCCGCCGGCACGCCACGCACCTCCGCGTAGTGCCGGGCAATCTCCATCGAGTCCGGGTCGTCCCGGTTGGCCAGCAGCACCACCCGGGCCGCCAGCGGGTCGGCCGCCCGCGCGCCGGCGACGAGCGCCACCAGCAGCCCCAGCAGGGCCCAGCCACGAATCCTGGAGGTCAGCGTCGGCAAGCCTCCGCACTCTGGCGAAGCCGCCGCCGATTTCGAGGCCCGATTCGGGCGGCGCCGCGGATGGCGGGGCCCGGCGGTCCATGCGCGGGCCGCTTGCCAAGCGGGTCGCGAGCGGTTTGGTTCGGGACCGGCGATGGATTCCGCCTTCCCGTCCCGGGTAAACCGTCTCCCCCGCGGGGACTGATGACTCCTGTTCCAATCCTCCAACAGGCTCCCATCATGATCGCTTACCTTCTCGTCGCCCTCGGCGGTGCGCTCGGCAGCGTCCTGCGGCACGGACTCACCGAGACGGTGACCGTGCGCCTCGACGGCCCGTTCCCCTGGGGCACGTTCATCGTCAACCTCACCGGCTGCATCGCCATCGGCTTCCTCGCGGTTGCCTCGGGCCCGGGCGCGCGGCTGTTTCCGAGCCACGAGGCCCGGCTCTTCCTGCTCACCGGCCTGTGCGGCGGGTACACGACTTTTTCGGCGTTCAGCCTCCAGACCTTCGCGCTGCTGCGCGCGGGCGACGCGACCCGGGCCGGCGCCTACATCACGGGCTCGGTCGTGCTCTGCGTGGTCGGCACCTGGCTCGGCTACCTGCTCGGCACGACGCTGGCCGGCCCCCGATGACCGGACTGGCCCAGTCCTGGGTGTTCTGGGCGCTGCTGTCGGCGCTGTTTGCCGGGCTGACGGCCGTGCTGGCGAAAGTCGGCGTGGCGGACGTGAACTCGCATCTCGCCACGGCGATCCGCACCTCGGTCATCCTGGTGTTCACCTGGGCCTTCGCCCTGGCGGCGGTGCGGCCGGCGACCCTCGCCGAAGTGCCGCGGCGCACCTGGCTGTTCCTGGTGCTGTCGGGCCTCGCGACCGGATGCTCCTGGCTGTGCTATTTCCGCGCGCTCCAGCTGGGACCCGCGTCGCAGGTGGCGCCCGTCGACAAGCTCAGCGTGGTCTTCGTGCTGCTGTTCGCCGCGCTGTTCCTGCACGAGCCCCTCAGCCTGCGCGGGGTCGCGGGCAGCGCGCTGATCGTCGCCGGGGCAATCGTGCTGGCGTGGCGGAGCTAGGGGCTACGGCGTCTTGGCCGGAGCGGGAGCGGCCGCGGCCCCTTCGGCGCGCCGCTTCAGCAGGACCGTCCGGAGATAGGTCTCCGGCTGGGCGCTCATCCAGGCGCTCAGGTACAGGGCGCCAAGGTACTGGCCCCCTTTGGCGAGCTGGCTGAGGATGAACTCCTGGCCCTCCGGACTGACCGGGTATTTGCCGTGCCCCAGCTTTGCCGCGGCCTCCAGCTGGTAGAGCGGCTCCACCAGCTGGTTCTGCTCCAGCAGGAACTCCATCGTCTCGGCAAACACGGGGTCGCGCCCGTCGCTGCGCAGCGCCAGCGACACGGGCGCGGCCGGCCGCACGCGGGCCTTCACGTCGTCGTAGGTGAGCCGAGCCTTCGCGATCAGGCCGCTGTCGATCCAGGTGTGGAACCCCGCCACGGTCGTGTATCCGTGCGGGTTCGGACCCGCCCAGCCGTCGTGATGGATCGTCGTGTGCAGCGGCTGGGAAAGATCGCCGACGTAGTGGCTCAGGGTGCCCATCAGGAAGATGACATCCCACTCCCCGTTCGCGATCTCCTCGGGCGTGCCGAGTTCGCGGAAGACCTTGAGCGCCGAAAAGGCGGTCTTGAGCTGGTAGTACGACTCCGTCGCGGACCACGGCAGGAAACCGGGCCAGCCGCGCGAATGCTCCGGGTCGGTGCCGGGCTGGGCAGGCGGGAATTGGTCCGGATGAGCCGCCCGGGCCCGGGCAAACTCCACGATGAAATCGTTGCGGAACGAGGGCACCTGGCGGGGGTCGAGCCCGGCCTGAGGGAACTGCTCGACGTCCAGGTAGTGGTCCGGCCAGTTGACATGCTTCAGCGGCAGGTCGGGCGCGTGGCTCCAGCGGTCGGGCAGGCCCGCCACGTAGAGCAGCCGCTTGAGGTGGGCCGGGTCGCGGACGAAGGCCGGGAAGTCCGCGGGCAGGCTGTCGAGCGCGCATTGCGTGACGATGCGGTGGCCGGCGGACTCCCACGCCCGCGCCGGTGACGCGAGCAGGGCCAGCGCAGCGGCGGCACCCAGCAGGAAACGGGAGGGTTGCATGGTGATGATCAAGGAGAGACGCCGCCCGGCGCCGCGGGTTTCGGCTGGAGCGCGGCCACCGCGTCGGCATAGGCGACGATGCCCGCGGCAATCGCGTCGGCAATCCGCTGCCGGCCCGCCGGCGTCGCCGCGAGACGGGCTTCGGACTCGTTCGAGAGGAAGACCGACTCGACCAGCACGGCCGGACAGGCCAGTCCGCGCATGACCGCCGAGTGCATGGTCTTCTGGCCGCGGTCGAGGGTGCCAAGGCGCACGATGACCTCGCGGTGGAGGCACTGGCCGAGCAGGGAACTCCACGCGTCGTAGCGATTCACAGGCGCGGCGTCGCGCTCGGTGTCGTCGGGCTCGGTCGGGCTCCACGCCCGGTCCGAGCGCTGGAACTGCGGCGTGAAGGTGTAGGTCTCGGTGCCGCTGGTCTTGGTGTCGGGATACAGCGAGTTGAAGTGGATGCTGACGAACACGTCGGCCCCGGCGCGGTTCGCGACGTCGGCGCGCCGGCGGAAATCGGTCGGCTTGTCGGCGGCGAGCGGCGCGTCGGAGGTCCGCGTGAGCACGACCGTGAAGCCCTGCCCGGCGAGCAGCCGCTGGACGCGCTGGGCGACATCGAGCGTGAGGACCTTCTCCTTCAGGCCGAGCGGCTTGTTCTCCATGCCGTTGTCATTGCCGCCATGCCCGGGGTCGAGGGCGACCACGCGCGGCCGCGGTGGCGGCGCGCCGAGGAGCGCGGGACGGAGGCGCGCGAGCAGGACCCGCTCGAAGTCGACCTTGCTCACGAGCACGACGCCGTTGCGCAAAAGCACCGGCCGGCCGAGGAACAGGCGCAGGCCGCGGAAATTCACCTCGCGGGAGTCGGCCTCGAACCCGATCCGGCCCGTCGCGTCGAAGAGCGTGAGCTGGCGCTCCGGCTCGGACCAGGAGGCCTTGAGCCCGAGCAGCGGCGCAGCCTCGCGAAGGGACACGTGGTCAATCCCGCCGATCCGGGTGGTGGAAAGCTGGGCGAGGCGCGGGAGGGCGCTGAACGCCGGCGACGCCACGGAGGCGCCGCCGGGGCGGGTGGGAGTAGAGCGGCCGGGCGCCTGGGCCGCGGCCACGAGCGCTCCGAGCAGGGGCGCGACCAGGAGGAAACGCAGGGCCGCCTGAGGCATGGCGGCGCCGGCTCAGGTGCCGGCCGGGGGCGGGGCGGACGGAACCGACGGCTCGTCGCCCGGCTCCTCCTCCTCGACGTGGAATTTCGGCTTCCGCTTGTTGGCGGGCAGCGGCGAGAGCATGACGTTGATGTTGCGGCCGATCAGCTTCGGCTCGGCGTCCGGATGGCCCATGCCGCCGAGCTCGGCGACGGCGCGGTTCATCACGTCAAAGCCGATCTCGGTGTGTGCCATCTCACGGCCGCGGAATTTCAAGCGAAGTTTCACCTTGTTGCCGTGCTCGAGGAACTCCTCCGCATGGCGGAGCTTGGTGTAGAAATCGTTCTGCTCGATGCGGGCGCTGAACTCGATCTCCTTGATTTTGCTCGCGGTGGATTTCACGTGCGAGGTCTTCTTCGACTCCTCGTACACGTACTTGCCGAAATCCATGATGCGGCAGACCGGGGGCGTGGCGTTCGGCGCCACTTCCACGAGGTCGAGCCCGACTTCGAGCGCGAGGTTGATGGCCTTGGTGGTGTCGATCACGCCGAGCTGCTTGCCCTCGGGCGAGATCAGGCGAACCTGCGGGACCTTGATCCGGTGATTGCGGCGAATGGCCGCGAAGGGGTCGTTGTTGCGACGCTGGTAAGAGCCGGGACGATTGCCGCCGCCGGCGGAAGGGAACGGAGTAGCCATCAATTAGGATAGGATCGGGTGAGTAGGTCGGGCGGGGTTCTCGCCGGGAAGCGCCGGAATGACAACACCTAAGTAGGGAGGGCGCCCTCGGAAAATGGGGTCAGACGGAGAAGCTCTCGCCGCAGGAACAGGAGGCCTTGGCGTTGGGGTTCGAGAACTTGAAGCCGCCCGCCACCATCGCGTCCGAGTAGTCCAAGTGCGTGCCCTTCAGGTACAGCGCGCTCTTGCTGTCCACCAGCACCGTCACGCCGCCGGTCCGGACCAGGAGGTCGCCGCGCCGGGGCTCGGGCGCGAACTTGAGCTTGTAGCTCAAGCCGTTGCATCCGCCGCCCGAGATCGCGATCCGGAGATAGTTCCCCTGCCCCTCCCGCGCCATCAGCGCGGCCGCCTTCGTCCCGGCCGCCGGAGTGAGGCGGACCAGGTTCTCGTTCCCCTCGCGGACGCCCTCGGGGAGCGCAGTGACGGTGGCGGTGGCGGACATGCGCGCGGACTATTGCCGGGCCCGGGACTTTATCAAGCGCCGGGCCACTTCGACCGCGTGGGCAAAGCTGGTGCCCCGGGCCTTCCCCTGCCCCGCGATCCCGTACGCGGTCCCGTGGTCCGGGCTGGTCCGGACGTACGGCAGGCCGAGGGTGACATTCACCGCCGTGTCGAAATCGACCGCCTTGAGCGGAGCCAGTCCCTGGTCGTGGTAGAGCGCGACCACCACGTCAAACTCGCCCGCCAGCGCCCGGGCGAACAGCGTGTCGCCCGGCTGGCACAGCGAGAGTGCGGGGAATTCCGCCTGCAGCTTCGCCAGCGTGGGATTGAGCAGGTCCCGCTCCTCGTCGCCGAGCAGGCCGCCTTCGCCGGCATGCGGGTTGAGCCCGCACACGCCGATCCGCGGGCGGGCCACGCCGTCCGCGCGGGCCAGCAGGTCCGCCGCGGCCACGGTGCGGTGCAGCAGATGCGGACCGAGCTGTCGCACCACCTGGTGAAACGGCACGTGCCACGTGGCGAGGGCCACCCGCAGCCGGCCGCCGCAAAACGCCATGACCGGGTCGCCGCCCCAGCGCGCCGCGAAAAACTCCGTCTGGCCGGGAAACGGATAGCCGATGCGCGCCAGCGCCTCCTTGCTGACCGGACCGGTGACCACGCCGGCAAACTCGCCCGCGGTGCAGCCCTGCGCCGCCCGTTCCATCGCCGCCCACGCCACCAGCGCCCCGTCGGCGTTCGGCCGGCCCGGCACCGCGGCGAAATCCTCGAGACCCACCGCCAGCCGGGCGGCCTCGGGCGGCAGCGTCGCCAGCCAGCCCGCCGGGCCGATCACCGTGCACGCGGCCGCCTCGTCGCGATGGGCCGCCAGCCACGCGGCGATGATCTCGGGACCCACCCCGGCCGGGTCGCCGCACGTGATGGCGATCCTAGCTGCCATCCGACTCGTCGGTCGCCGCGCGGCGCGCGCGGGCGAAGCTGCGCTTGCCCTCGCCGAAGAACTCGAGGAACCGCCGGGCCTCCGGCGTCGTGTACCGACCCGACGCGAGCGCGCCGGCCGCGACGGTCCGGATGTTGCCCGAGGTGAAATAGACGTCGTGGTACGCCAGCTTGAGCTGCGCGATCGACTCGCGCGCCACGCCCCGCCGCTTCAGCCCGACCACGTTGAATCCGATCACGTCGTCGCGCTCCGCCACCATCACGAAATGCGGCACGTCGCGCGTGATCGAGGCGTGGCCGGCGACCATGACGCCCTCGCCGATGCGGACGAACTGGTGCACGGCGGCGCCGCCGCCGAAAAAGGTGTGATCCGCCACCGACACATGGCCCGCGAGCAGCGACGCGTTGGCGAACACCACCTGGTTGCCGACGACGCAGTCGTGCGCCACGTGGCACGAGGCCATGATGAAACAGCCGTCGCCGATCGTCGTGAAGCCGCCCGCATGAATCGAGCGGTTGAGCGTGACGTGCTCGCGGATCACGGTGCCGCTGCCGACCTTGACGCCCGAGGCCGTGGCCGGGTCGAACTTGAGGTACTGCGGGTCGCCGCCGACCACGGAATAGGGGTGCACGACCACGCGGTCGCCGAGGACGCAGTGCCGGGTCACGATGGCGCCGGCCATGATGTCGCAATCGACGCCGAGCTGGGCGCCGGGTTCGACGAGGGCGGAGGGATGGATGCGGGTTGCCATCGCGGTCAGGCCTTCGTCCGCCGGGCCGCGCCGGCCCGCTCCGGGAACATGTCGAGCTGCGTGTCCTTCAGCAGGTCGTAGTTCTTCAGGATGCGCATCACCTGGAGCGTGTCGCTCTTCGTGTAGTTCTGGTTCACCTCGATCTTGTCGAGGATGTCGAGGAGCATGGAGCGAAACGAGATGATCGCATCGACGCCGCGAGCCTTGAGCAGCTCCACGCTCTGCGAGCGAAACGGCTCGGCCGTCGGCAGGCTGGGCAGCACCAGGATCTTGGTCAGCGCGCCGCCGGCATCGTCGGTCGTCTCCGCCGGGAAGAAACTCGTGACCTCCTTCACGACCTTCTCCTCCAGGAACCGGAAGATCTCCGGGCTGTTCTTGAGCGTCGCCGGCGTGAACACGTCGGTGTGCCAGCCCTTCACCACGACGATCGCCTTGTGGACAAACTCGAGCTCGCTCGAGAAGAGGAAGAAGTCCGGCCGGCGCGACCCGCGTTGCCAGGCAGGATTGTAGACGACGAGGTCGATCTCCTCCTCCTCGGTCTTGCGCCGCGCCTGGACCTGGTACTTGCGGGCCTGGCGGACCAAGAACCCGTTCTGCTCGAAGTAGTCCCGGACAATGCCTTCGTCGATGGCCGACATGGTCGTGTCACTCTAGGCGTTGGTCGCGCGATAGCACTCCTAATTCTCAGGTCGCGCCGAGTTCCCGCCACACCGCCTCGACCAGCGCGGCGTCGATTCCGCCCTGCGTCGCCGCCTCGCCGAGCTTCTTCAGCACGACGAAACGCAGCTTCCCCGCGCGGACTTTCTTGTCGTGCTGCATCGCCGCCATCAGCGCGGCCAGCGGCAGCGGCGCCCGCAGGCGCGTGGGCAGCGCGTGCGCCGCCACCGTTCGGTCGACCCGCGCCACGTCGGCGTCGGTGACATAACCCAGCGCTCGCGACAGCCGCGCTGCCGCCGCCAGGCCCACGCCGACCGCCTCGCCATGCAGGTACGCGCCGTAGCCGGTGACCTGTTCAATCGCGTGGCCGAAAGTATGCCCCAGGTTGAGCAGCGCCCGCCCGCCCTCCGCAGCGGTCTCGCGCTCGTCCGCGCGGACCACGGCCGCCTTCATTTCGCAGCAGCGCCGGATGACCGCTGCCAGCTCGGGGCTGCGGGCCGTGATCGGAGCTTTCTCCAGCTGCGCAAAAAGGGCCGCGTCGCTGAGCAGGCCGTACTTGATCACCTCCGCGGCACCGGCGGCAAATTCACGGGCTGGCAACGTCGCGAGGAAATCCGTCGCCACGAGCACCGCCTGCGGATGGTGGAACGCGCCCACGAGATTCTTGCCGGCCGGGAGATTGAGCCCGGTCTTGCCGCCGACCGAGCTGTCGACCATCGCGAGCAAGGTGGTCGGGATCTGGACGTACTCGATGCCGCGGAGGTAGCTCGCGGCGGCAAACCCGCCCAGATCGCCCACCACCCCGCCACCCATAACCAGCAGCACGCCGTGACGGGAGACGCGCTGGCCGGCGAGAAAGTCGAGCACGCGGCCGTAGGTCTCGAGCGACTTCGACGCTTCGCCCGAATGCACGACCAGGCGCGGCACCGCCCCGAGAGTGCGCTCGATGAGGTCACGCTGAGCGGCCAGCACCCCTTGATCCGTCAGCAGGACCACGGGTCGGGATTGCGCCGCCAACTCCTGCACCAGCGCCAAGACCGCCACCCCCCCGCTCTCCACGAAACGGATCGGATAGCTGCGCGACCCGAGGTCAACGGTCAGGCCTGATGTCATAGGTTCATTTAAAACCAGCCACTTGCAGCGGTCAATGCCGCTTCTATTGCCCGTGATGCGACATTGTCTCAAATAATCGATTGACTTGAGAACAGTTCTCAGGATTGATGCGCCTACTCCCATGCAGGCAAAAGAACTCCATCGTCCAAATCGCCTGATCGCC
>CAZUQB010000030.1:0-14588 GCA_964622405.1 uncultured Opitutaceae bacterium
GAGCGCCGCTCTGGCCTTGGTCCGCGTGGCCGGGTGGAGCTGAAGACCTGAAACCCCCGTGCGCCGGTCACCGGCTGTTAGCTGTCAGGTATTCAGCTCCCGAGTTGTTTGCGGACCGGGGTGCGGCGGACTCGCCGCGCCCCGGTCCGCAAACATTCGTCCGGTGATCGATCCGCGCGATCCGTGAATTCCGTGGTCAAATACCCCTCCGGACCACCCAAGCGGCCAAATCCCGGCAGCGTCACTCCTTGTACACCACGCCCGCCTTCATGACGAAGCTGACGTGCTGCAGGGTGGTGATGTCGGCGAGCGGGTCGCCGGGCGCGGCCACGAGGTCGGCGATCTTGCCGGCCTCGACCGAGCCCAAGGTCTTTTCCGCGCCGAGGAGCCGCGCGGCCTCGATCGTGGCGCTCTGGATCGCCTTCATCGGGGGCATGCCGGCCTCCACCATGTACTGGAATTCTTTCGCGTTCTCGCCGTGCGGGGCCACGGCCTGGTCGGTGCCGAAGGCGATCTTCACGCCCGAGGTGTAGGCGCGCTGGAACGTGGCCATGATCGTCGGACCGATCAGGCGGGCCTTTGGCACGACCACATCCGGGAAATAGCCCGGGATCTTCGCCTTCTCGGCCACAAACCGCCCGGCGCTGATCGTCGGCACGTAATAGGTGCCGTGCTCCTTCATCAGCGCGATCACCTCGTCGCTCATGAACGTGCCGTGCTCGATCGAGTCCACGCCGGCGACCACCGCGCGCTTCATGCCCTCGGTGCCGTGGGCGTGCGCCGCGACCTTCAGGCCGTACTCGTGCGCGGTTTGGACGATGGCGGCGAGTTCCTCGGGGGTGAACTGCGCGTTCTGGCCGCTGCTGCCGAGGGACAGCACCCCGCCGGTGGCGGTGATCTTGATCAGGTCGCAGCCCTCCTTGTAGTGCTGGCGGACCGCCTTTCGCGCCTCGTCGGCGCCGTTGATGACCCCGACATTGAGGGTCGGGTCGGCCATCAGGTGGGCGTTGAGCCCCGACGAGCCGTCGGCGTGACCGCCGGTGGTGCCGATGGCGATGCCTGCGGTGTAGATGCGCGGACCCTCGACCCAGCCGGCGGCGACGGCCTTCCGCAGCGCGAGCGTCGAGCCGCCCACATCGCCGACATTGCGGACGGTGGTGAAGCCCGCCAGCAGGGTCTTCTTCGCGTAGTAGGCCGAACGCAGCGCGTAGTCGCCCGGGTTGAGATAGAAACCCTCGGTATAGCTCGTCGGCGAAAGCTGGCCGTCGAGATGGACGTGCATGTCCATGAAGCCCGGCATGACCGTCGCCTTCGTGAGATCGATGACGCGGTCGCCCGCCGCCGGGGCGGCATAGCCGGCCTCGACGGACGCAATGCGATCGTCGTTCACCACCACCGTGACCTGGTGGCGGGGCGTGTCGGAGATCCCGTCGATCAGGGTGCCGGCGTGGATGAGGGTGCGGGCCTGGGCGGGGCTGAGCAGCCCGCCGGCGGCGATGGCGACCAGGGCAAGGGAACGGAGCGTCATGGCGCGCGACCCTACGGGCCGTTTCCACGCGAGACGAGGCGGATTTCCGCCGCGACTAGGGCAGGGTGATGCCGCGCGCGGCGGGCTCGGGATGCTGGCGGTAGAAGAGCGCGACATGGCCGACGGCGCCGACGCACACGCAGCGTCCCTCGTCGGCGATCTGGTCGCACAGCGCGGCGCGCTCATCGCGGTCGGCTCCCAGGAATCGCAGCTTCACCAATTCGTGGGCGCGCAGCAGGCGCTGCAGCTCGGCGAAGAACGCCGGGGTCAGCCCGCCCTTGCCAAGCTTCAGGGCCGGGTCGAGCCGCTGGCCGAGGCCACGGAGATAGGTGCGCTGGGCGCCGGTGAGCGGGAATTCGTACATCGCCAAGAGTGGGAACCGCTAAGCGGGTGGGGCTCAAGCTCCGAACTGGTCCGGCGGCAGTTCCCGCCAGCAGCCGGCCGCCAGGTCGCCGAGCTCGAGGTCGCCGAAGCGCGCGCGATGCAGCGTCACCACCGTGTGCCCCGTCGCGGCGAACATGCGCCTCACCTGGTGGTAGCGCCCCTCGGTCAGGGTCAGCTCGGCCTCGCGCGGCCCGAGCGCGCGGTAGGCGGCCGGGGCGCACGGCTCCTCCTCGCCGTCGAGTCGCAGCGCACCGGAGGCGAAACGCTCCGCCAGGTCGGGCGCGAGGTCGCGGTCGACGGTGGCGCGATAGACCTTCGGGACCTTGTGCCGGGGCGAGGTGAGCCGGTGGACGAGGGGGGCGAGGTCGGTGAGCAGCAGGAGACCGCTGGTCTCCTTGTCGAGGCGGCCGACGCTCGTGACCTGGGGATTGCGTCGCCGCCAGCGGGCCGGAAGCAGCGAATAGACGCTCGGGCCCTCGCGTTCGTCGTGGGAGCAGACCAGGCCGGTCGGCTTGTGCAGCAGCAGGAGGAGCGGACCGGGATGATCGAGCGGGGCGCCATCGACCCGGACGTCGGCCTCGTCGGCCTTGAGCCCGAAGTCGTCGACGACCTGGCCGGCCACCGCCACCCGGCCGTCCTCGACCCACGCGCGCGCCTCCCGGCGGCTGCAGTAGCCGAGGTTGGCGAGCATCTGGTCGAGGCGGCGCATCCCTGCGAGACAAGCCGGCCGGCCGGCGGCGGCAACTGAACTCCGCCGGAAAAATGTTTCACCCGGGCCGGACCATGGCACTTTCGACCGCCAACGTGATGACCCCCCTGCTGTTCCTGCTGGCGCTGCTCTCGGCCGCGGTCGCGCTGCTGACCCTGCGGCGCGCCCCCGCGTGGGTGCTGGCGTGGAAGCTGGCGATCCTCGCCGGCGAGTTCGGACACTGGCTCGCCTTGGTGCCGCTGGTGGTGGGCGGGGTGGCGCTCCACGGGACGGCCGGGGTCGCGCGGGTCGCGATCATGGCGCTGTGCGCGGTGGCGCTCGTCGGGTTCATGCGACCCCTTTTCTCCGCTGCCCGGGTGGCCCGGCCGCTGCCGGTGGGACTGCGGGAGGCGTTTGGCGGGGCGGCGCCAAGCGGGTCCGCGCTGGCGCTGGGACGCCTGTTTGCCGGCAGTCATCGACCGCGGGCTCGCGTGTCGACCGAGACCTTCGCGCGTCCGGACGGTCACGAGCTGCTGCTCGACTTGTACCAGCCGGCCGATCCGGCCGGGGCGGAACGTTCGCGCCGGCCCTGCGTGGTGGTGATCCACGGCGGGGGTTGGGACGGCGGTGACCGGAGCCAGCTGGCGGAGTGGAACCACTGGTTGGCGGCGCGCGGCTGGGTGGTGGCCGCGGTGAGCTACCGGCTCGCGCCGAAGTGGCAGTGGCCGGCGCAGCGGGCGGACGTGCTGGCGGCCGTGGACTGGCTGAAGACCCGGGCCGGCGAACTGGACCTGGACCCGATGCGCTTCGTGCTGCTGGGGCGGTCAGCGGGCGGCCAGCTGGCGACGGCGGTGGGCTACGGCGCGAACGACCCGGCCATCCGGGGCGTGATCGCCCTTTACGGACCGCACGACATGCCGTTCGCGTGGTCGGTGTCGCGCGAGGACGACGTGCTTAATTCCCTCAACCTGATGCGGCAGTACATGGGCGGTCCGCCCGACGACGCGCGGCGGGACCACTATGCCACGGCGAGCGGGCAGGCGATGGCGCATGCGGAATCCCCTCCGACCCTGCTGGTGCACGGCGATCCCGACACGCTGGCCTGGGTGCGGCACAGCGAGCGCTTGGCGGAGCGCCTGCGCGAGCTCGGGGTGCCCCATTATTTCCTCCGGCTGCCCTGGGCGACCCATGCCTTTGATTTCAACCCGGACGGACCCGGCGGACAGCTGACGGCCTATGCGCTGGAATGGTTTCTGGCATCGGTCGGGGGTGGCCGGAGGGGCCTATGACCGGGTGGGACTGAAGTCTCTTTGCCTTTGCGCGAGTTTAGGCTGGGCAAGGTCGCAGGCATTTGGAATGCCTTGGGTTTCGGCGTTTCACGCCAAAATCTATGTCACTCTGGGAATACAAGGTCATCACCAGCGGCAAGGGCGGTTTCGCGAGCCCGGCGCTGATGGAAAAATTTCTGAACGATCTCGGCCGCGAGGAGTGGGAGATCATCCACTTCCAGACCCAGGCCGACAACCTGCTCGCGTTCACGGGCCTCGCCCGGCGCACGACGCAGCGCGACTGGTCGCTCCAGGACGCGGCCGCCGCCGCGGCGGCCGCCGAGGCCGAGAAGCTGCGTGCCGAGTTCGCCGCCAAGTTCCAGGCGGCCACCGCGGCGCCGGCGGCCGAGGAGAAGTCGGCCACGTTCCTCGACGAGAAGGTCGCGCCGGACGACGGCTTCCGGAAGCCCATCGACACGTCGCGCGACGACGAGCCGGAGGGCGAGGAGGAGGAGAAGGACGAGTGGGACAAGCTCAACGAGGAGGACGAGCTCCCGAGCTTCTTCGACGCGCTCAAGCCCCACATGCGCCGCAACCAGCGCGGCCCGGGCATGTCGGTCGGCGTCGACTACCTCGCCAAGAAATGGGACCTCGCGGAGGAAGACATCAAGGGGGCGCTCGCGGAGTGCGGCCTGCAGATCCCGGCCGACGAGAATGCCAAGCCCGTGTACGTGGAGTACGACGGCGACCTCTTCTGGGTGAACATCAACCGCCGCGGCGAGCTGTGGATCAACACGCGGGAAAAGCCGCGTCCCGTCTTCCGCATCGTCCAGGGCACCCGCGTCGAAGGTGAGGCCGTGCCCGAGAATGGCGGCCGCAAGCCGGAAGCCGAGGCGGCGAAGCCCGTCGAGCCGGCTGGCGAAGGCAACGGCGGCCGGACCCCGAAGGTCGAGACGCCGGCGGCGCCGCTGCCGGCCGGACCGGAGCTGCTGGAGAAGGTCCGTCCCCACATGCGCCGCAACCGGCGCGGTCCGGGCGGTTCCGGCAGCACGAGCTTCCTTTCCCGCGCCCTGCGCTGCTCCGAGGCCGACCTCACCGCCGGCTTCAAGGCCCTCGGCTTGGTCGTGCCCGCGACGGCCGACGAGAAGCCGGTCTTCGTCGAGTTCGGCGCCGAGCTGTGGTGGCTGAATCTCGATTCGCGCGGCGGCCTGTGGATCAACGGCCGCGAGAAGGGCGCCGGCGAGGCGGCCGCACCCACGGCTGAGGCGCCCGCCGTGGCGGCTCCCTCCGCTGCGACGCCGGCGGCCGCCGAGACAACTCCGGCTCCCGCCGCAACCCAGGCACCCGAGGCAGGCGCCGTGCTGGCCGCGGTTCGCCTGTTGCTCAAGGAAACCAAGACGGGCGCGGTGGCCGGGAAGGCCGACCGACTCGCCGAGGAACTGGGCAAGCCGGCCGAAGAATTCGTCGCCACCCTCGTGGGCGCCGGCCTCAAGGTGCCCGAGAAGGCCCGCGAGAAGCCCGTGTTCGTCGAGCACGCCGGCGAGATCTTCTGGCTGAACAAGAACGCCAAGGACGAGCTCTGGCTGAATGCCAAGGCCTCGAAGTACGCCGACCAGGGCGACGGCGAGAAGAAGCCGGCCCGGCGCGGGAAGAAGAAGGACGAGGCATCCTGAGCGTCCCGCTCAGGATGCAGGGAGCAGGGGCCAGGGACCAAGTATCAGGGGGCAGCCGCCAGACTCTGGCTTCGGAAAAGTGACCGCGGGCAGGTTTCCTCCGGGAACTGGCTGCCCGACCTTCAACGTTCAGCTTTCAACCGCGCCGCTTCGCGGCGCTAGGCCTCGATCAGGCCACGGCGGATGGCAAAGCGGACGAGGTCGGTCTGGGTCTGGAGATTGAGCTTTCGCATCAGGTTCGTGCGGTGCGTCTCGGTGGTGCGCGGGCTCAGGAAGAGCTTCTCGGCGATCTCGGAGTTGCCCATGCCCTCGGCGGCGTATTGCAGGACCTCGCGCTCGCGGGGCGAGAGCGTGGCCAGGGGGTCGTTGGCGTCGGCCGGCTTGCTGACCAGCGCGCTGATGGCCCAGTCCGAGAGCGGCGCGCTGAGGAAGCGCCGGCCGGCCGCGACCTCCCGCGCGGCGTGCAGGATCTCGGCGGTGTCCGACCCCTTGAGCAGGTAGGCCGCGGCGCCGGCCCGCAGCGCCTCGATCACGTAGGGCTCGTCGTTGTGCATCGACAGCACCAGCACGCGGGTGGCCGGCGCGACCGTGCGGAGCTGGCGCAGCACCTCGATGCCGTTGAGCCGCGGCAGACTGAGGTCGAGGAAGAGCAGGTTGGGCTTGTGCTTCTCCACCGCCTGCACGGCGGAAAGGCCGTCGGCGACCTCGGCCAGCACCTGGTAGCCGTTGTCGCCCTCGAGGACGGAACGGACGCCCCGGCGGACTATCTCGTGGTCATCGGCCAGCACGACGGTGATCATGGAGTGGGGGTCTCGCCGGTCGCCGCCGGCGGGGGCGGATTGAGCGGGAACTCGGCTTGGATACGGGTGCCGTGATTGGCCCGCGAGTAGATTTCAACGGAACCACCGACGAGGCCCACCCGCTCGGAGAGACTGGTGAGGCCGATCGAGTGGCGGGACGCCAGCACCGCCTCGACATCGAAGCCGCGGCCGCGGTCGGCAATCTCGACCAGGAGCCGGCCGCCCGGCGCGGGCTCGGGGTTGTGCGTGACGCTGACCGCGGCCGCGGGACAGCCCGCGTGGCGCGCGATGTTGGTCAGGGCCTCCTGGACGATGCGGAACACGGCCGTCTCCAGCTCCGCGGGCAGCCGTTGCGCGGGCAGGGACGCGTCGACCGTGGCGCGGACGCCCGTCTGCCGCTCGAACAGGCGCGCGTGCCACTCGAGCGCGGGACCGAGGCCGAGGTCGTCCAGAATCCGGGGACGAAACTGCTGGGTCAGCTCGCGCACGTGACGCATGAGATCGTTGGCCAGCCCAAGCGTCTCGCCCAGGCGTTCGCGGAGCGCGGGTCCCGGGTCGGTCTCGGCCGAGCGCACCAGGGCCTCGAGCTGCAGCTTCAGCCCGGTGAGCATCTGTCCCACCTGGTCGTGCAGCTCGCGCGCGATGGCGCGGCGCTCGTCCTCCTGGATCTTGAACAGGCGCTTGGAGAGAATCTGCAGCCGGGCGGCGTGCTTGGCCGCGGCCTGCTCCGCCTGCTGGCGCACGGCGATCTCGCGCTTCAGCTCGGCGGTGCGCGTCGCCACCTTGGCCTCCAGCGACTGGTTGAGTTCCGCGAGCTCGCGGTGCAGCTGCTGGTTAAGTCGCTCGATCTCGGCGCGACGGAGGAGGCTGGTCAGCGAGAACACCAGCTCGAGCAGGTAGCCGTCCTGCTGAAGAATGTAGTCCTGCGCCCCGAGCTTGAACGCCGCGATGGCGGTCTCGCCGTCGTTCCGCGCGGCGAGCAGGATCACCGGCACGTCGGCATGACTGGAACGCAGCGTGCGCAGCGCATCGAGCGGGCTGGCCGGTCCGGGCGTGGGCCCGAGGATGATCGCGTCGAAGGCCGGTCCGCCCGTCCGCACCGTCTCCAGTTCGGCCAGGGAGGAGATGGCGATCACCGCGAGGCGCGGGGCCTGGCGCGCGAGGAAAGCGGTAAGACTGGCGCGCAGGGGCTCCGCTTGCTCGACGAGCAGCACCGTCGCCGGTGCCGGCCCGGCGCGATGGGGCGCGACCGGCGGACGGTCGCGATGACGGGCGTGGACGCTGCGGACCAGGTCCGGCAGCTCCAGGAATTGCCGCGAGGCCTTGTCGACGCAGTCGACCGCGCCGGCCCGGATCGATTTCACGGCCAGCGGTGTCTGGCCCTTCGCGCTGACCATGATGACCGGAGTCGGGTCGCCGCGCGCGGTCAGTTCGTTCAGGATGTGCAGGCCGTTGATGTCCGGCAGCTCGAGGTCGAGCAGCAGGACGTCAATCCCGCCGCGCGCCATCCGGTCCAGGCAGCCCCGGCCGCTTTCGACCGTCTCGAGCTCACACTCCGGAGCCGTCTGGCGAAAATAATCCCGGACCACATCCGTGATCTGGAAATCGTCGTCGGTGTAGAGCACGCGGATCATCGCAGTGGCGGGTTCCGGACCGTCGGGGAGCGCCCCGAGGAGAAAGCATTCCTTCCCGGACCGCGACCTAATTTCGTGCCTCCATCTTGTTGGTGCAAAATAAATTAAATCGATTTCCCAATCCGACCGATGTGATATCCCCCAGAGGCCGGGGGTTTCTCCCCCAGCGTTTTTTACGGGTCTTTAACACGTGGGTTCCCGGATGCCGCGCCGGTGGAAAAGGCAGTAGCTTGGGGCCATGACGATCCCCGCCCCAGGTTCGTGTCGTCGGCCATGGCTGGGCCGGGCCGTGACTGGGCTGGTCGTGATGCTGGGCGGTCTCGCCCTGACGGGCTGCACGGCACTCTCGATCGAGGAGGATTTCGCCACCGTGGTGGCGCTCGCGCCCGCGCCGGTGGTCGTCCCGGCGGGACAGGAGCTGCCCGCGGCCGAGCGCGCGGCGGATCGCGTGAGCGGAGCCCGGGCCTTCCGGGGCGTGGGCGATTCCATGATGCCGCTGTACACGACGGGGACGGCGATCGTCGTCGTGCCGTGTGACTTTCGCCAGCTGCGCGCGGGTATGACCGTGCTGTACGTGAATCACGAAGGCCGGGGGGTCGCGCACGTGCTGACGAGCCGCATGATCGGTGGTTGGACCGCCCAGGGGGTGGCAAACGCCGCGGAGGACCCGGATCTGGTCACGCCCCGCAATCTGGTGGGGGTGGTCGCCCAGGCCTACGCGTCGGCCGACACGGCCATGCGGCAGAATTTCGCGAGGCGGCTGGCCGGACTCAGCGGGCCCGCGCGACTGGCGCTGAACGTCCCGGTGGCTAGCCAAGACCAGGCCTATTGAGCCAAAGGTCGAGACTCGGGGTAGGAGACCCCGCCTTCGACGCGAGCGGACCGAATCCGAGGGCGGGTTTCCGGCCTAGACCATGGGCCGGAATTTCCCGACGACGCCGGTCAGGCACGCGGTGATCTGGCCGAGGGAGCAGGTCTCGACGGTGGAGATCAGCTCCGCGAACACATTGCCGCCGGCGCGGGTGACGTTCTCCAGCCGCTGGAGCGCCTCCGGCGAACGGCGGGCGTGCCGGCGCTTGAACGTCTGGAGACGCTCGACCTGCAGCCGCTGCTTCCGGGGCGAGGTGCGCGCCAGCGGGACGCTCGGCAGAGGCTCGTCGGACACGTAGCGATTCAGGCCAATCACCGGGCGCTCGCCGGAGTAGATCTGGCTCTCGATGCGGTGGCCGGACTCCTGGATCTTGCTGCGCTGATAGCGCTGCTCCATCGCCGCGATGACGCCGCCGAGCGTGTCCATCTCGCGGAATACGTCGAGGATCGCCTTCTCGACCTGGCGCTCGAGGGCCAGCAGGCCGGGGGCGCCGCCGAAGAGGTTCATGGTGTGTTTGAACAGCCCGGACTCCTCGAGGAGGATCGACTGGCCGTGCGAGGCGAGGAGCGCGTACTGCTCGGTCGGCGTCGTGAACGGCTCGTCGGCCGAGTTCGAGTGGCACGAGTTCGTGTAGTTGAGGTACGCGAGCATCAGCTCGACCGCGGTGCGGGTGAGGTTGTTCTGGAACTCCGCCGCGATCAGGGAGCGCCCCGAGGTCTGGGTGTGCAGCTTGAGGATCTGCGCCTTGGCGTCGGCGCCGAAGACATCGCGCAGGCCGATCGCCCAGATGCGCCGGCAGACGCGGCCGAGCACCAGGTATTCCACGTCGAGGCCGCAATCGAGGAAGAAGGAGAGCCGCGGCCCGAACTGGTTCACGTCGGCCCCGCGCTGGCGCAGCAGCTCCGCGTAGGTGAAGCCGTTCGACAGCGTGAAGGCCGCCTGCTGCACCGGCGTCGCGCCCGCCTCGGCGATGTGATAGCCGGAGATCGAGACGGGGTACCAGCGCGGGAGGTTGGGCACCGACCACTCGATCATGTCGCACAGGAACCGGAGCGAGGCGTCGACCGGGAAGATCACCTCGTTCTGCGCCTGCACCTCCTTGAGCATGTCGGCCTGGATCGTGCCGCGGAGCTGGCTGACGCATTCGGGACCGAAGCGGCGTTTCGCCGCCGCGATGAACATGGCCAGGATCACGGGGGCCGGCGCGTTCATGGTCATCGACACCGAGGCGTCCTTGCGCGTCAGGTCGAAGCCCGCGAACAGCCGCGCCATGTCGTCCACCGTGTCGATCGCGACGCCGCCCTCGCCGACCTTGCCGAGCACGCCGGGATGATCCGAGTCGAGGCCGTAGAGCGTGGGGCCGTCGAACGCGGTGGAGAGCCGGAGGCTCTTCTGGTGGCTCGAGAGGTACTTGAACCGGGCGTTGGTGTCCTCCGCGAGCCCGAGGCCGGCGAAGAGGCGCATCGGCTCCTCGCCCGCGCCCGCGGCCCGGTCGAGGTACATCTCGCGATAGGCGGCGGTGGCGTAGGGAAACTGTCCCGGGAAGCCCTGGCTCAGGAGGTATTCCGCGATCGCGCCGGGCTCGTCGGTGTCGGGCAGGGCGAGCCGCGGCAGGACCGTGCCGGTCGGCGAACGGGTCACGTCGATCG
Source organism: uncultured Opitutaceae bacterium (assembly GCA_964622405.1). GTDB lineage: Bacteria > Verrucomicrobiota > Verrucomicrobiia > Opitutales > Opitutaceae > Opi-474. The sequence goes on from CAZUQB010000030.1 coordinate 10,496, forward strand.
ACGCGCGCAGCTGCGCCCACCGGGCGCGGAGCTCGGTGGCGAAGGCGGCGTCGGTGCGCGCGCGGCGGACCTCGGCGGTCACGTGGCGGTTGTAGGCGTCGATCGCGTCGGCGATTTTTCCGAGCTGACTCATGAGAGCGGGGTAGAAGCTGAAGGTTGAAAGTCGAAGGTTGACCGCTCGCGGCTAGTCCCGGACCTGGAGCTGGCAGGGCTTCTCGCCGCCGGCGGACTCGAGGCCGCCGAGCCGCGCGAGGGCGGCAAAGAGCTGGTCGACGCCCGGGTCGAAGTGCTTGGCGGCGGTCGTGGCGTGCAGCGTCTGGCCGCGGCCGTTCTGGTTGAGCCGGGCCTGGATCTCGGCGCGGGCCGTGTGGGCCATGGGGTGGTCGCACTTGTTGAGCGCCACCACGTCGGCGCCGTTCAGCAGCGCGATCTTCTGGAGCTGGATCAGGCCGCCGTAGTACGGCGCGAGCACGAAGAGCGTCGCGTCGACCAGCTTGGGCCCGCGGCCGAAAATCCGGAACGGGTCGCTCTCCTGGCCGACGCCCACGGACTCGACCAGGATCAGGTCGAACTCGCCCGAGGCGCGCAGGACCTCGATGGCCGCCGGCGCCGCGGCCGACAACCCGGTGAGGCTGCCGCGCGTCGCGAGCGAGCGGAAGAAGACCCGGTCGTCCTGGGCGTAGATGGCCGACACGCGGTCGCCGAGGATCGCGCCGCCGGAGTCGGGATGGGACGGGTCGTTGGCGAGGATGGCGATGCGGCCCGAGGGAAACGTCCGGAGAAAGCGGGAAGTGAGCTCGTCGATCAGGGTCGACTTGCCCGCGCCGCCGGGCCCGGCGACGCCGACCACGAATGAGCGCGCCGCGCCCGTGCGGCGAACCTTGGGGACCCTGCCGCCGCGCTCGGCCAGCGTGAGGGCGCGGGCAAGGGCGCGGTCACCCTGGAGCCGGCCCTTGGGCGCAGGCAGCCGGGCGTAGTCGCGCCGGATGAGGTCCATGATTTCGGCCAGCGGCGTGCCGGCGAAAAAGATCCGGTCGGTGCCCTGTCGGCGCATCACGCGCTCGTCGGCGGGCGTGATCGTGCCGCCGCCGCCGCCGAAGACCGGGATGTCGCCGTTGCCGCTCCGGCGCAGGGCGTCGACGACCTCCTTGAAGAAAACGATGTGACCGCCGTTGTACGACGAAAGCCCCACGACATTGACGTCCTCCTGGACGGCGGCCCGCGCGATCGTGGCCACGGACTGATGGTAGCCGAGGTAGATGACCTCGATGCCGTGGCGCGCGAGCTCGATGTTGATCGTCGTGACGGCGCTGTCGTGGCCGTCACAGATCGGCACAGCCGTCAGGATGCGCAATGGGACGGTGGGGCGAGGGGTTTTCGCAGCAGCCATGGCCCCCAGCAAACCCGCGAACCGCCCGGGTGCAATGACCGAGCGGCGATCATTGTCTCCGAATGCTGCTAATTGCTCCCTTTGGAGTAGGCCGTTACTTTAGTGTCAGTTCAGGCATCCGAGCGGCGCGCTCCTGAAAGACACGGTCTTGCCACTGTTGTACCGCGCGAATGACGTCGGCCCGTTCCTTGGCGCTCATTCGAACCGAAGTGCTGTTCATGATTTCGGCTGCCTCCTTGGATCCCTCGAGTTGAGCAAGCATCCACCACTTATAGGCCGCCAGTCTGTCCGCGGGTCCGATCTCGCCGTTATTGGCGAACGCTCCCAGATTGTAGAGTGCTTCGCGGTGCCGAGACTTCGCCGCATTCTCGAGAAGCGCCGCGGCGCGGGCGGTGTCGCTGAAAACGAATACTCCTTCGTAATAGACCACGCCGAGAGCGTACATTGCAGACGGCTCTACTGCGCTGGCCTTGGTCATGAGATCAAGGGCATCCTTTCGCCCTAAATTTGGAACCTGGTGGTCAAAGATCAGTTCGGCGAGATAGAGCTGACTCAATGGATTGCCTGCAGCGGCGCCCCGCTGGAAGAACCCCAACGCCCTCGATTTGTCCACGCGCGTACCTCTGCCGTGGTAGTAAATCATGCCCAGCTGAGCGAGAGCTTCGATTTGGCCCAAATCAGCCGCTTTGGTGAGGGTGGTGCGGGCCTGTTCCCAACGCTTGTCGCGGTCCGAGTCCTTCTTGCTCGCCATGTAATCCGGATCATTCGCTTGAGTGAGGCCCAAGAGCAGAAGCGCGTCAGGATCGCCTTTGTCACCTAGCTGCTCGAGTTTTCGAAAGACCTCAGCCGGAAGCAGCAGATGGCGCGACTTCTCGGATACCAGCATTGCCTGCTGGCGGAGGTGGAGGATTCCCTCGCTGGCCCCAAATGCGAGAATTTGCCGGGCCTTGACCGGGTCGCGCTGAACACCGCCACCCTCGAGCGCGCGTTCGGCCAGATAGAGCAGGGCCAGTTCATCTCCGTGGACGGCGCTTCTTCGCAGGAGCTGATATGCTTTAGGTCGATCCTGAGGGACTCGATTGGCCCCGTTCCAAAGCATCATGCCGAGTCGCGTCGCCGATGGGGCATCGCCAAGGGTGGCGGCCCGCTCCAGCCAGCGGGCGATATCATCGTATTCCCAGAGGTAACCCGTCGAAAACGGTATGTTTCGAGTAAGGTAGAGGATTGCTCCGAGATGGTTCTGGCTGGCGGCGCTGGTTATCCATCGCTCTCCCTCCCGTGGACGCCAGTCGTTACGTGGGGCCCGCGAGTAATAGTAGACGCCGAGCTGATATTGGGCTTCCGCGCTCCCTGCCCGTGCCATGGCCAGTAATGTCTCATCGGGTCCTTCCTGCCCTGCGGCAGCAATCAGCGACTGCCAAGCAGCTCCGATTACGACCGTGCCAAACAGACGGGAGAATCTCCACCGGATTCGTTTGGCCATGACTGATGGTGCGAGACGGTCCGTTCAGAACTCCGCCGTGCCCGGGGTGCGGGCGAAGGGGATCACGTCGCGGATGTTGGCGACGCCGGTGACGAACATCAGCATGCGCTCGAAGCCGAGGCCGAAGCCGGAGTGCGGCACCGTGCCGTAGCGGCGCAGGTCGAGGTACCACCAGTACTCCTTCTCCGGGAGGTGGTGCGCGGCCATGTTCTCCCGCAGCACGTCGAGGCGCTCCTCGCGCTGGCTGCCGCCGATGATCTCGCCGATGCCCGGGACGAGCAGGTCCATCGCGCAGACCGTCTTTCCGTCCTCGTTCACGCGCATGTAGAACGGTTTCAGGCTGCGCGGGTAGTTGTAGACCGTGACGGGGCACTTGAAGTGTTCCTCGGCGAGGAAACGCTCGTGCTCCGACTGGAGGTTGTCGCCCCAGCTGACGGGATGCTCCCAGTTCCGGCCGCTCTTCCCGAGAATCTCGATGGCCTCGGTGTAGCTGCAGCGCTGGAAGGGGCGCTCGAGGACAAAGTCGAGGCGCGCGAGCAGGTCCTTGTCGACGAACTTGGAGAAGAACTCGAGGTCGCCGGCGCAGTGCTGCTTCGCATCGCGGATGAGGTGCTTCACGAACTCCTCGGCGAGGTTCATGTTCCCCTGCAGGTCGCAGAACGCGATCTCGGGCTCGATCATCCAGAACTCCGAGGCGTGGCGCGAGGTGTTGGAGTTCTCGGCGCGGAAAGTCGGGCCGAACGTGTAGACGTTGGACAGCGCGGTGGCGAAGATCTCGGCCTCGAGCTGGCCGGACACGGTGAGGTAGGACTGCTTGCCGAAGAAGTCCTTCGAGTAATCCACCGCGCCCTGCTCGGTGCGGGGCGGGCTCGCCGGGTCGAGGGTCGAGACGCGGAACAGTTCGCCGGCGCCCTCGCAGTCGCTCGCCGTGATGATCGGCGTGTGGACGTAGTGGAAGCCGCGCTCCTGGAAGAACTGGTGGATGGCGTAGGCCAGCCGGCTCCGGACGCGGAACACGGCGCCGAACAGGTTCGACCGCGGCCGCAGGTGGGCGATCTCGCGGAGGAACTCCAGCGTGTGCCCCTTCTTCTGCAGCGGGTAGGTCGCGTCAGCCTCGCCGAGCACGGTGAACCGCTGGGCCACGACCTCCCATTTCTGGCCGGAACCCTTCGATTCCACGAGCTTGCCGTGCACCTCGATCGAGGCGCCGGTGTTGGCCT
>CAZUQB010000031.1:0-14531 GCA_964622405.1 uncultured Opitutaceae bacterium
CGGGCTTGCACTGCAGGGCGTCTTTGGAGGTCGAGGTGGATTTCATTTCGGTTTGAGCACAGGCCGACAGGGCCAGCGCAGAAAAGAGGGGGATCAGGCGGAATGGCAACATGCGCGTACGAGTAATCAGGGGACGGCATTATTCCAGCCCAGGACGGAGTCGATCGTCATTGGTCGTTGGCAACCAGCCGTCAGGAGATGGAAGAGCCGGTCGGAGCGTTCCTGCGCGAGCTGAGGTTCCTGGAGGCCCGGGTGTCTGGGCGGAAGGCTGGTGGTCGATGGACTTCCGCCTCGGCTCCAGCCGGTCCGGCCTCATTCCTCCGCCCGCACCTTCACCACGCCGTCGCTGAACTCGTTCGCGAGGCGCTGGCCCGCCTTCACCATCGCCCGGCGCGTCACCGGACGGCCATCCTCGTCCCGCACGATGGCAAAGCCGCGGTTGAGCACCGACGCCGGGCTCGCCGCCTGGAGGCGCTTGTAGAGCGAGAGCAGCTTCTGCGATTCCTGCTGCACGCGGGTCTCGGGCGACGCATGGGCCAGCCGCGCGCGGCTCTCGCCCAGCGCCTGCCGGCGCTGTTGCACGGTCGCCCGCAGGGCCGCCGCCAAGCGGTTCGAGAGGTCGTCCAGGCGCAGGAATCCCTGCTCGATCTGCGCCGACGGGGTCAGGAGCCGCAGGCGCGAGCGCGCATGGTCGAGCCGCTCGGTGGCGCGGGCCATCGCCTGCGCCACGGCCGCCGCCGCCGCCTCGCCGGCGCGTCCGGCGCGCTCGGCGCACTCGACAAACCGGCTGGAGATCAGCTCGGCCGCGCCGCTCGGAGTCTCCGCGCGCACGTCGGCCGCAAAGTCGCAGAGGGTGAAGTCGATCTCATGGCCCACTGCCGAGATGATCGGCACGGTGCTCGCCGCCACGGCCCGCACCAGCGGTTCCTCGTTGAACGCCCACAGGTCCTCGAGGCTCCCGCCGCCGCGCCCGATCACCAGCAGGTCAAAGATCCCGAGGGACTGCGCAAGGGTCAGCATCTCGACCATCTCCGCCGCCGCGCCCTCACCCTGCACCTTCGCCGGCAGCACCACCAGGCGGCCGCGCCAGCCGCGCCGGGTCAGGATGCGCACAAAGTCCTGCACCGCCGCGCCGGTCGGCGAGGTGACAAACCCGACGGTCGCCGGCATCGCCGGGATCGCCCGCTTGCGCGCCGGGTCGAACAGGCCCTCGGCCGCGAGCCGCTGCTTGAGGCGCTCGAACTCCTGCTGCAGCCGGCCCACGCCGTCCTCCACCACCGAGCGCACGATCAGCTGGTAGCTGCCGCGCGCCTCGTAGACGCTGACCTGCCCGAAGGCGAGGATCTGCAGGCCGTCGCGCAGCTTTACCGTCTGCCGCGTCGCGTCGCCGCGGAACAGCACCGCGCTCAGCTGGGCTCCCGCGTCCTTCAGGGAGAAATAGACATGGCCGCTCGGCTGCGCCCGCAGGTTCGAGACCTCGCCGCGCACCCAGCCCGCGCGGATGCCGGACTCCAGCAGCGCCTTCACGCGCCGCGTGAACTCCGTCACGCTTTCCGCGCGCACGCCCTGATCCCCGAGGTCGAGTTCAGCCTTCACGCTTGAGGTAACGCTGCCGGATGAAATGCACCGCGGCCATCGCGGCGATGATGACGCCAATGCCGATCACGACGGCCTTGAAATTGCCGTTCAGGACGCCCCGGCCCAGCACGATGGCCCCCACCGCCCACGGCAGCACGGCGAGCCACGAGACAATCATGAACAGCCGGAACGGCACCTCCGCGAGGCCCAGGATGTAGCCCTGCAGCGGGAACGGCGTGCCCGGCGTGAGCCGCACCACCAGCGTGATCATGAGCGCGTTGCCGGGCGTCACCTTGGGCACGCTGTAGCCGTACCGCTTCAGCAGGCCCGTCAGCAGCGGCCGCAGCGCGTAGCGCGCCATCCAATAAGTGAGCATCAGGTTGACCGTGATCGCCGCGAGGGTGGCCGCGATCACACCACCCAGGCCCATTTGGGCGGCAAAGGCCTCGCCGGCCGGGATCGTGAACATCATCATCGGCGCCCCGAGCGCCGGGAAGACCGCCATCGCCGAGAAGTAGATCCAGGGCCCCGCGCTGCGGATCAACGCCAGTCCCTGCTCGATCATGTCCCGGAGATTCACGCCGCGGAGGACGAGCACCACGCCGGCCAGGCCGATCACCGCCACAATGGCGAGTTTCACGACCGGAAGCTTCTTTGCGACGGGCGCAGGGGACGACATGCACGCAGCCTGTCCACCCCCGCGCGCCACCGTCAAGCATGGGGCTGCCTGCAACGCGCCGGGCCCGTCATGGCCCGTCAAAGCTCCGAGGGCATCCGGCGTTCGGCCGCGAGCCTGACCCCCATTGTCGTCCCGGCTTGCCGGGCCATCCGCCCGCCGCTGTGATGCCAGGGATGACGCGCCCCGCCGCTCCCGCCTCGCGCCTGGCCCAAGGGCTGGGCGTGCTGGGCTTCGCCGCGCTGGGCCTCATCACGCTCGCCGAGCCCGGGGCCACCCGGATGTACGCCTGGCCCTGGACGATCGCCTACGCCGCCGCGCTCGCCGTCCCGGCGGCGCTGCTCGCCCTGCGGCTCTACGTCCGCGGGCGTCCGCTCGCGGTCCCCGCTCCGCTCTGGTGGTGGGCTACCCTGGTGGGCCTCGCGCTGCCGGTGCTCTCCGCGATGTTCAGCCGCTACCGCGGCCCCAGCCTGCTGCACGGTGCCCCGCTGCTCGCGGCGGTGGCGCTGTTCGTGGTCCTGTTTGACTGGCTGCACGCCGAGCCGGCCGGCGTCGCCGCCCGCCGCGACGCCCTGTGGCGGATCGTGGGCGGCCTGCTGGCGCTGGTGGCCATCGCGAGCGTGCTGCGCTGGGCCCTGGACCTTCCCCATCTCGCGTGGCGCGAGATCGCCGACGCGCGCAATCCGCACCCGCTGGGCCATTCCAACTATACGGCGGGCCTCGCGCTGCTGATGCTGCCGGTGTTCGCCCGCCTGGCCCGCCGCGCCACCGGGGGACCGCGGGCCGGCTGGATCGGGGCCCTGGTGCTCGCGCTGGCCATGCTGGTCACCAGCGGGAGCCGGGGCGGCCTGGTCGGTTTCGCGGTGCTGCTCGGCGCGGCTTTGGTGGCGGCCCGACTGGGCTGGAAACGCCTGCTACTCGTGGGCGGGGCCGCCGTGGTCGCGGCGGCGGCCATCGCGTTGGTTCATCCCCGCACCCGCGCGATGTTCCAGCGGACGCCGGCCGGCGAAGCCAATGTCAGCAATCTCCAGCGCACCGCCATGGTGGAGGCCGGCCTGGCCATGGGCGCCCAGCGTCCCATCCTCGGCTGGGGCGCCGGCGCGGTGCCGCTGGCTTACCCGACGTTCCGCCGTTACCTCGACGGCGGGGCGGAGAACGTCCTCCAACTGCACAGCCTTCCCGTCCAGCTGTGGGCCGAGCTCGGCGGCGCGGGTCTCGCCGGGTTTCTGCTGGCGCTCATCCTGGTCGGGCGGCACGGCCGCCGGGATCCGGTCGCCGCGGTCGCGCTGGCCGGTTACCTCGCTTTCTCGCTGACCGACTACCAGCTCGACGTGCCGGTCTTCGGCGCGGTGCTGGCCGCGCTCGCCGCCTGCCTGGTGCCGCCGTCCGACTCGCCGGCGGTCGCGACCCCGCGGATGATTGACTGGATCTTCCGCCTGGCGCTGCTCGCGCTGGCCTGTTTCGGCCGGCCGGATCCGACGCCTGCCATGAACACCCGCGCCCTGCTGCTGGCGCGCGATCCGGCGAAAGTCGCCGAGGCCGAGGAACAACTGGAGCTCTCGCTGAAGCTCAATCCCGACCAGGAGATCGCGCACTTCAACCTCGGCTGGCTGCAGGTCGTCAGCCAGCCGGTTGCGGCCGAGCGCCACTTCCAGGCCGCGGCGCGGCTGGTGCCCGACAAGGGCGGCGTCTACTTCGGCCTCGCGCTGGCGCGGCTCAACCAGGGCCGGAAGGACGGCGCCGTGGCGGCGCTCGCCACCGAATGCATCAACGATCCGATCTTCCTGGTTTCGCCCTGGTGGAAGACCCCCGCCCTCGCGCCCCTCCGGGCGCCCGCCCTCGACGCCGTGCGCGACCGGCTGGAGGACGCGATGACCCGCCGCCGGTTGGCGGACCATCCCGCGGGCCGCGAGGCGAACTACCTCCGCGCCCTGCTGCACTGGCTCGACGACCGGGCGGCGCCGGGCGAGATGCTGGCCGCCGCCAACACCCCCGCCCGAACCGGCTATTTTGCCCGCCGCCCGGCGCGGCCGGACTTCGCGGCCGCGCCGGTCCTCTGGTCGCGGCGCGAGCGGACCGGCTATCCGGTGCTGATGCGCAACCTGGACCTGCCCGTGCCCGTCGACCTGTTCGAGGTGCAGGAAAACTCCCTGGCCGCCGGCGAGCTGCGCTTCCTGTTTCCCGCGAAGGGCTGGATGCCAACGCCGCTGCTGGTCTTGCTGGCGGAACGCGGCCCCGCTACAGACTGAGCCCCGATCCGCCATGCCGCGCGCCCCGAGCCACTCCCTCCGCGAGACCGTCGTGCCGCTGGTCCTGCTGGCGGGCGACACGGTGCTCACGCTGGCGGGTCTCGCCGCCGGCTGGTGGCTGCGCTACGCCTCGCCGCTCGCGCGGCTCGGCATCGACGTGCCGGACGCCACCTTCGGCCGGTACCTGCCCCTGCTGCTGGTCGGCGTCGCCCTGCTGGTCGGCGCGTTCGCGCAGTTCGGCCTCTATGACTCGCGCCTGCTGCTGCGGCGCTACCAGAGCCTGAACGCGATCCTCAAGGGCGCCGCCTTCTGGCTGGTGGCGTATCTCAGCGTCTCGCTCGTGCTGAAGTTCGATCCCCCGATCTCGCGCCTGTTTGTGGTCGAGGCGTTCGTCTGCGTGATCGTGCTCCTCGCCGCCTGGCGTCACCTGGCGTATTCCGTCCTGACCCATAGCGCGCTGCTCGGCCGCCTGCGCCGCCGCGCGGTGCTGCTGGGCTGGAACGACGACGCCCGGGCCCTGGCCCAGGAGGTCGCGCGCGACCCGGCCCATCCGTTCGTGCTGGTCGGCGTGGTCACCGTGCGCGGCGACACCTCGGCCTTCGCCGCCGCCCGGCCCGACCGGCCGCCGGAGCTCGGCTCCGCCGGCGAGCTCGGGGCGATCCTGGCGCGCGAGCAGCCCGACCTGCTCATCGCGACCCGCCTCGACCTGCCGCGCGAGGAGATCCGCCGCATCGTCGAGACCTGCGAGCAGGCCTACGTCGAGTGGAAGATCGTGCCGGGCGCCTTCGACATCTTCCTCAGCGGCCTGCGCCTCCAGACCATCGGCCGCGTGCCGGTCCTCGGTGTCGAGGAACTCGCGATCAACCGGCTGTTCAACCGCGGCCTGAAGCGCGCGCTCGACCTCGTCGGCGGCGCCGTCGGCCTGCTGCTTTCGCTGCCCGTCATGCTCGTCCTCGCCGCGCTCATCAAGCGCGAGTCGCCGGGCGGCCCCGTGCTGTTCCGCCAGACGCGCGTCGGCGCCGGCCATCGGCCGTTCACGCTCTGGAAGCTCCGGAGCATGGCGCCGGACGCCGCGGCGGCGGACGCCGCGCGCCAGAGCACGGCCCGGGACGATCCCCGCCTCTTGCGCATCGGCGCCGTCATGCGACGGTGGAATCTCGATGAGCTGCCGCAGTTTTGGAACATCCTCCGCGGCGACATGAGTCTGGTCGGCCCGCGGCCCGAGCGCCCATACCACGTTGACCAGCTGGCCGGCACGATTCCGCACTACCTGCCCCGTCACCTCGTCAAGCCCGGCCTCACGGGCTGGGCCCAGGTCAACGGCCTGCGCGGCGACAGCGATCTCACGCTGCGGGTGCAGCACGACATCTATTACATCGAGAACTGGTCGCTCTGGCTCGATGCCCAGATCATCCTCCTGACCTTTGTCCGCTGGCGCCACCCGAGCGCCTACTGAGCGACCGATCTTTTTCCACGGCACCGGGGCCGTGTCACCGGCCCAGCAGCCACCGGGCGCCGCGGGAGAGCGGCCCGGGACGGAGCGACGGCTGCAGCGACGGAGGCAGGTGTCCGGCCATCCCGGGATCGTCAAGCACCACGGCCACCGACCGCGGATCGGGATGCGGGGCGTAAAGGCGCGGAAGCTGCCCCCAGCCCGAGCTGTCGCGGGTTCGCTGGTACTCAACCATCACGCGAACCGGCGCGTCCCGGTCGCGGAGGCGCGGCAGGATCAGGCGCCGCATGACCTCGCCGGATTCAGCCAGCCAGCCGATCAAGAGCACCCCGGCCCAGGCCACGGCCAGGACCTGGCCCAGGCGGCGGCGCGGCGGCGCGCACTCGCGCATCAGGGCGACCGCGCACCAGGCATTCGCGATCGGCAGCAGGACGAGGAAGTCCGCATAGCGCGAAGGCACCCCGCCCGCGAACTCGGCGCCGGCGCCCCGCGTCCAAGCCATCGCCGCGGCCAGCGCGACGGCCCAGCCCCAGAGCAGCAGCGCGAAATCCTCGCCGGGCGCCGCCAGGCGTCGGCCCGCCAGCCGTCCACCGACCGCCAGCACAACCGGCAGGTTCATTCCCAGCGCCGCCACCGGCAGCCAAACCTGCGGCCAGGCCGTCGCGCGGCCGAAGGACTCCGCCAGCGTGGCCACGCTGGTCGGGTGCAGCGCCTCGTGGGCCGGGTGCTCGTGCCGCAGCAGCGCGGCTGTCCCCGCCAGGAACAGCGTCGCCAGGATGGTCCGCCAACCGACGTCGCTCCAGCGACGCTCCAGCAGCCGCACCACCACCAATCCCGCCAGCGCCACCGGCACCAGCAAGCCCGCACCCATGGCCAGCTGCGCCGCCACGCCGCAGGCGACACAGCCGGCCAGCCGCGAAACCGTCGGCTTGGGGTCACTCAGGCAGGCGCAGGCGGCGATGCTGAAGAGCAACGCGAAATAGACCTGGGACTGAAATCCCCAGAGCGCGTTCTGCCAGCCGAGATGCGGCAGGAAGGCCAGGGCGACTCCCGCCGCCGGCCCCCAGCGGATCCGTCCCTCGGACCACCGCAGCAACCCCGCCAGCAGCACGCCCGCGGCCAGCGCCCGCACGACGGCGTTCGCCACGAGCTCCACCAAGGGATCCCACGCGCCGTTCGCGGCAAACAGCGCGAGGTCCAGCCCTCGGGTCCAGGCGATCCGATGCTCGTTGTGCGGCGCGAACAGGTCGCGGGCCCGCCAGGTCCCGCTTAGCCACGCCGGGTAAAGCTGCCGGCCCTCGACGTCCCACTGGTCCTGATAGGGAATGTCCGTCCCCGCCCCGCCGACGAGCGCCAGCTGCGCCGCCAGCACGACGAGGACCACCACGACCACCGGCCAGCGCGAATTCCGGCTCATGTCGGGCGCACCTGTTTCCGCCCGCGCCACGCCGCCCGCCACCGCGCCACGGCCTTCCACAGGCCGAAGGCCGCCGTGTACTTCCAGCGGACCCATGCGGAGTTCCGCGGATTGAAGTGCTTGAGATAGACGTCGCGGTTGGCGTCGAAGATCGCCCGCGACATCGCCTCGTACTCCTTCGCGACGCTCAGACCCTTGAGATGGGTGATCCGCACGGAACCGTCGTAGATGATTTTCCAGCCGGCCCGGCCCACCCGGATGCAGAGGTCGAGATCGTCGCCATACATGAAGAAGCGCTCGTCAAACACGCGCCCGTCCGGCGCCACCGCGGCCAGGGCCGGCCGCGGCGCCAGCATGAAGGCCCCGTTGATGGCGCCGACCTCGTAGGTCCCGTCGACCGGCAGATGGGTGAGATTGTAACCGGCGAACCACGCGACCCGCGGGAACAGCGCGGCCAGTCCGCTGGCGCGGCAGAATCCGTCCCACAAGGTCGGGATGCCCCGGCGGCAGGCGAGATCCATGGTCCCGTCGGCCAGCTCGAGCCGCGGCGTGATCAGGCCGAGGCCGGCCTCCGTCTGCAGCCGCATCAGGCAGCGCAGCAGCGCGGGCTCGTTGCTGATCGTGTCCGGGTTGAGAAACAGCACGAAGTCGCCGCGGGTCCGGCCGTAGCCGAGGTTGTTGGCGCGACCGAAGCCGAGGTTCTCCCCGGGCGCGAGGTACGCGACCCATGGAAACCGCGCGCGCACCACCGCGCCGGTGCCGTCGCCCGGCGAGTTGTCCACCACCACGATTTCGACGTCGCGACCCAGCAGAGTCCGCGGCAGCGAACCAAGACAGCCGGCGATCTCGTCCGCGGAACGGTACGCCACGATCACGATGGAGAGCAGGGGCGTGTTCGGCGTGGACACGCCGGGACGCTGTGTGATGCTCCCGGCGAACGCAATGCCTCCCGCTCCGCCGCCGCCCCTCAGCGTCATCGTGGCCTGCCGGAATCCCGGCCCGCGGCTGGCAAACGCCCTCGCGAGCGTGTGGAGCCAGCGGGAGGTGGCGCTGGAGCTGATCGTCGTCGACGGCGCCTCGACCGACGGCACCGTCGAGTGGCTCGAGCGCCACCGCGACCGGATCGCCGTCCTGCTCAGCGCCCCGGACGACGGCGTGTACGACGCGATGAACAAGGGGCTGGCCGCCGCGCGCGGCGATTGGGTGCTGTTCCTCGGCGCCGACGACGAGCTCGACTCGGACATCGCGCTGGCCGAGGCGCTCGCGCAGCTCCGGTCGACCGGGGGCGGCGTGCTGGTCGGCGAGGCCCGCTACGCCGACGGCCGCGTCTACGGGCTGGCGCCCCACCCCCGGCCGATCGCCCGGAATTTTGTCCATCACCAGGCGGCGCTGTATCGGCGGAGTCTATTCGCGGAGCAGGGCGAGTTTGATCGCACGCTCCGCGTGATGGCGGACTACGACTTCAATCTCCGGCTGTGGCGGAGCCACGTCCGGTTCAAGGCCACGTCGCTCCGCCTCGCCCGTTGCGGCAGCGGTGGGATCAGCGACCGCGGCGACTGGCGCGGGTACCGCGAGGAAATCCGCGTCCGGCACCGGCATTTCCCCGCCTACCAATGCTGGTTCTGGGACGCGTTGTCCGTCCTGCGCTACCTCCGCAAGAAGGTCGTCCGCAGTCGCGCGAGCGCCTGACCCGACCAGCGGCCGAGGCCGAGGCGCAGGTTGAGGAAACGGTCGCCCACCCGCAGCCAGCTGCCGCCGAAGCTGAGCTTGAGCGGCAGCGCCCGCCAGAAATCCCGGCCCAGCCGGCCCGGACGCCGCGGAAAATCAAACCCGGAACGCCAGGCGGACAGCTCGGCCCGGGCCGCGGCCAGGGCCCGCCAATACGGACCGTAGAGCGCCTGGCGGAGCCGCCAGGGCATCACGCCGTAGTCGAGCTGGCCCGACTGCCACCACCACGTTCCCAGCAGCGGACGGAAACGCGCGAAGTGCGCCAGCACCACCGGCTGACCATCGACCGCGACCGCGCCGTCCGGCCCGAGGTGATAGCGGTGTCCGTCCCAGTTCCACGGCGCCAGGTTCACCCCGGGATGCTCCAGCACGAGCAGGTGCGCCCCGAGCTTCGCCGGCCAGTCGTCGAGGTACTTCTGGTCGGCGTATTTTCCCGCCTCCAGCCGGTCATGGCACCACGCCAGGCACTGGGCGCGCCACTCCTCGAGGCACCCGTGGCCGGCGGAGTCGTTGGCGAACGAGAGAAGGCCGACGTTGAAGCGCCCGTGACGCTCGTAGTGACGGAGCCACGCGGGGAATCGATGGCCCGTGACCAGCACGCTGGCGGCCGCCCGATCCATGGCGGAAAAGACGCCGGCCGGATTCGCGAGGAAGAACATGTCCGCGTCGACATAGGTCACCCGCGCCAGTCCCGGCTGCGTGCGCAGCAGCCACCGCGGCCAGCAGGGCGAGAGAGTGAAATAGTATTCCACGAGCGAACGGTTCGCCTTGGCGGCCAGCAGCGCGGGATCGTCGCGCTCGAGTTCGGCCAGGGGCACGACCCGGATCGCCGGGCTGCCGAGCGCGTGCAGGGCCTCCGCCGTGAAGTCGTCGAGGGCCAGCACCCACAGGGTTGCGCCGGTGTCATGGGCCGCGATCGACCGCGCCAGGGCCAGTCCCTGGATCAGGAACCCGCGGTCAAAGTAGGTGCAGTAGTGGTTCATCATCCCCTCACGCCCGGGTCAGTCGCCGCCAGACCGCCGCCGGGATCCCGCGGACCATGGCCCAGCGCAACTGGCGGACGCTCGCCGCCGTCATCTCGTCAAACAAGCCCCCGCCGAACCGCGCGGCTCCCGCCGTGGCGATCTTCAGCGCCTCGCCCGGCTGGCCGCTGACGCTCGTGAAGGCCCACGCCAGCAGGGACTCGCGCCGGCCGAGCGGCTCCGGCGTCCGCGCCACGTCACGCAGGTAGCGGAGATTCACCCAGCCCGGCGCCACCGGCGCCAGCCGCCGCGCGCGCTGCGCCCCGCCCGCGCCGAGATGACGCGCGAGCAGTTCGGCCCGGCCGCGCGCGGTGCCGTTGACCCGGAACTCCGCCAACCAGAACGGCTCCGCCGCCATGGCCGCCAGCACGTCGGCCAGCCGGTCCTCGCCTTCGTAGGCATCGATCGCGCCGGGTTCGAACTCCACGGCCAGCGTGCGCATCCGCCACTCGGGCGGCAGGCTGCGGAAGAGCCGCAGGTCGAGGCCCTGCGTGTCGCACTTCAGCCAGTCGACCCGCTCCAGTCCCTGCGCCCGCAGCGCGGCCGCGATCGTGGTCGCGGGAAATGTCCTCGTCGCCTCCACCGCGAAAAACTCCGCGAACGCCCAGTCGCCCAGCGCGGCGGCATCGGGCCGGAGCGTGCTCGAGCATTGCGGCGAGGCGGTCAGGTGCAGCGGCGCCTGTCCGTCCGGCGCCGCTTCCGGCACCGCGAGGCCCGGACAGAAGATCCACCGGGCAAACTGCCGCTGCGCCGCGGCGGGGGCCGGCGCCTCCCGCGGGTCCGGCTCGAAGCCCACGCCGATGGCGTGGCGCGCGATCCGGCGCCAGGCGCGGGGCAGGCCGCCCGCGGCGCCCACGTCCACCAGCACCGGCGGCGTGGACCGCAGCTCCGGCTCGGCGAAGATCCGGTCAAGCAGGCTCATCGCGCCTCCCGCCGCCGCAGCAGCAGCCCCGTCGACGGATAGCGGCCCCAGCCCACCGGCCAGACCGCCTCGGACGCGAATTCGCTGACGACGTCATACCGCCCAGCAAAACGTTCCAGGAAGCGTTCACGATTGAAAAACCACACCGGGTAACTGGCCGGATAGATCGAGGGCGGCACGCGTTGCACGGCGATCCGGTCCCGCCGGCCGCGATGCAGCGGGAGGTTGTTGAACAGCAACCACGGGAAACCGCGCGCCATCCAGTCGCCGATCGCGGCGCCGGGGTCCGGCAGGTACTGCACCACGGTCGAGGCCAGCAGCACGTCATGCGCGCAAACCGCCTCGGCCTCGGCCACCGTCGCGAAGAACCGCAGCGGCGTGCCGGCCGCCACCTCGGGACCGTGGGCGATCCAGCGGCCCTGCTCCACCACGTCCCAACGCAGCCCGTCCACCCCTGCGAGCGCCGCGCGGTGCCGCCAGTAGGTCGTGCCCAGGGCCCCGCCAAAGTCCAGCACGCGCAAGGGGCCGGCCGCGGCCACCGCCTGCAGCGCCGCCCGCAGGCCCGGTTCCGGCACCGGCTCCGCGAAGCAGACCCCGTCGCGCTCAAACGCCGCCTCGCCCGCCCGCACGCGTCGGGTCGCCGCCAGCACGCGGGCGACGATCTCCTCGCGATCATAGCCGCCGCTGGCAGCCTCGGCCGCGGCCCAGTCCGGATAATCACCCACGAACCACCGCCAGCCAAAGGCCGCGCGCAGGCCGGAGCGTACCGGGCCGGGCACGAGGCGACGGAGGAGACTGGGCCTCGCCGCGCTCATGCGAGTCCGCCCGGCCGCCCGAGCCGCCGCCGCAGGCGCTGCCACACCGAGACCGGAGGATTGGCCGCGCGCCACAGGCCGCGGCAGGCCGGATGCTCCGCCGGCTCGGGCCACGCCGCCGGCACCGCGGGCGCGGGCCGGAGCGGCGGGTTCGCCCAGCGCGTGTCGCCGGCCGCATGGGTCGCCGCCTGATCAACGCCGAGGTGCTCCACCATGCTCCACGGCGGCCGCAGGCAGAGCCCGCCGCGCGCGAGATGGTGAAACAGCCAGCGCACCGCCCAGATGTTTCTTCGGGCCTCGGCCCGGGCCATCACCGGCAGGTCCGCGCCGTAGGCGTCGGCCGGGATCCTCCGCGCCGCCGCGGCGAGCTTGGCCAACGCCGGCTCGTCCGGCATGCCGCGCCAGCTTCGCGCCCACGTGCCCCACACCCAGCACTCCGCCCGGCCGTCGAAATACGGCGAGATCCCCGCGTCGCCCGGCGTGACCCGCGGGTGCGTCCAGGCGGTTACGCTCATCACGCGCTCGTCGGCCGCGTAGTGCCGCAGCGCCGACGCCAGCCAGGCATAGGTGCCCGGCACCGCGGTCAGGTCGTCCTCCCAGACGATGAAGGCGTCGTGACGGGCGGCGACCTCCGTGACCCCGGCCAGCACATTTCGCCCAAGACCCCGGTTGCCCTCGCGCTCGGTGAGCCGGAGCTCGCACCAGTCCACGGCCCGCAGCAGCGCCCGGACCTCCTCCACTGCCGCCGCGTCCGCCGCGCCCTTCGGCCCGTCGCTGTACGCGAGGATCAGCGGCACGCCGTTGGCGCGCAGGTCCGCCAGCACCCGCGCGAGATGCGCGGGACGGGCGTAGGCGAACAGGACGACCGGGATCGGGTTCACGCGCGGAAGAGATGGCGCCAGCCCAGCACGGGCACGAGCAGGGCCCGGGCCTGCATCCACCCGGTCTCGCGGGTGGACGCGGCGCAGAACGAGGAGAGCCACGAGGCGAGCGCCTGGGAGACGACCGTGGCCGCGGCGGCGCCCAGCCCGCCCCAGCGCGGGATGGCGTAGAAATTCAGGCCGATGTTCACCACGGCGCCGGCCAGCGTGGCCCCGAGGTAGAACCGCGACAGGCGCTCGTTAACGAGCCACTGGCCGCGCGCCACGCCGAGGAAGACAAAGATGCTCGACCAGATGTGGACCGCGACAATCGGGCCGGACGCGGCGAACGCCGGGCCGTAGGCGAGCCGGACGATCCACGGCGCGGCCAGCGCCATCGGCACCGAGAGCGCATAGGCGACGGCGGCGTTGAGGTCGTAGTAGTGCTGCAGCCGCGTCCGGTAGTCGGCCTCGCCCCGCGCGCGCGCGCGCAGCAGGGCCGGCAGGAGGCTCGACGCCAGCGCGAGCGGCAGGAAATACCAGATCTCGGTCAGGCGGCTGGCGGCCGAGTAGATCCCGACCGCCGCCGGTCCGAGCAGCGCCCGCAGCATCACCTCGTCGATCTTCATGTACACCACGACTGCGAGACCGGCGAACATCAGGGGCCACGCCTCGCCCGCCAGCCGGCGCATCGTGGCCGCGCGGGCGTCGCGCCAGCCGAACCGCAGCCCGGATCGCCGGGCCAGAAACTGCAGGCCGACCCCGGCCAGCGCCGCCTCCGCGACCAGCACCCACGCGAACGCCGTCAGCGGGGCGTCGCGGGCAATCAGGTAGATCCGCAGCGCCGCACCCGCCGCCAGGGCCGCGGTCTGGGCGCCGACGGAGTACTTCGCCTGCAGGTGGGCCTGCAGCCAGAGATCCGGCACGAACAGCGCAGGCGAGAGCAACGTCAGGCCGATGATCGCCAGCAGGCGGGGCTCGGGACCGGCGCCAAGCCAGCCCGCCGATCCGGCCACGAGCACCACCGCGAGACAGCCCGCGCCGGCCAGGATCCGCAGGGCCAGGCTGCTCGCCAGCACGTCAGCCGTCTCCGCCGGGCGCTGGAGCAGGTCGCGCTTCACCACCGCGTCGAGCCCGAGGGCGGCGACCCCGCCGACGAGGGTGACGACGGCGGTGCAGTAACTGAGCGTGCCCAGCTGGGCCGGCCCGAGGAAGCGGGCGACCAGGAAGCCGACGACCACGCCAAGGAGGAAACGCACGGCCCGTTCGGCCACGAGCCAGCCGAGATTGGCCGCGGCCCGCTGAAAACCGGGCTTTGCCAAGACGTCGGCCAGCTGCTGCATTGCCGGGAACGATGAATTCCGCCCCCAACCCGGTCAAGGCCGCCACCACCTCCGCGGCCGAGCTCGTGCTGCTCGCGGCGGCGGCGTGGATCCTGCGGGGCTATGTGTGGCCGACGCTCTCCAACACCGAGGTCGACACGCTGCACGCGCTGCTCAACCCGGGAGTGTTCACCCGGGACTTTTCGGTGCAGGAAGCGCTCCGGTTCGGACCGCGCACTTACTTCAATGGCCTGGTCCTCCTGCCGACCCTGATCGGCCTCCCGCTGGCGTGGTCGTTCGCGCTCTGGCAGCTGGTCGCGCTCGCCACGCTCTTCGGGAGCCTTCGGTCGCTGGCCCGGACCCTGGGCCTCGGGGTCGGAGCCGTCGCCACCCTGGGCACGTGGCTCCTGACCCTGGGGATCGGCACCATCGGCGGCGTGTTCTTCTACACCCACGCCCCGGTGCCGGCGGTGTGGGCGGGCGCGCTCG